>NZ_JBIARH010000059.1:0-29290 GCF_042889785.1 Streptomyces sp. NPDC002476
GAACACGGGAACCGTCCCACGTCGCTCCCTGGATCCGGAATCCATCCGGGTTGGTGGGATAGATGCGTCGTCTGTCGAAGGCGTGGGATGGGGCGGAGGCTCCGTAGTAGTCCGAGCGGACGAGAGGTCCGTGCATGGCGAAGGGAGCCAGCAAGTCGGCAGTAAGGATGCTGGAATGCCGGGAGGACGTTGGTGAATACCGACGAACTGGAATACGTCTTGCTCAAGGCGGAACGCCGGGTACTGGAAATCCAGACCAAGCTGCACCGTTGGGCCAGTGATGATCCTCATCGCAGGTTCGATGATCTGTACAACCTCGCCGCGGATCCGGGCTTCCTGTTGGTGGCATGGGATCGGGTGCGGAACAATAAGGGCGCGCGCACGGCGGGAGTGGACGGTGATACCGCCTACTACATTGAGTCCGTGCGCGGGTTGGAGGGGTTCCTTGCGGAACTGCGGGAGGATCTCAAAGCTCGCTCCTTCCGGCCCCTACCGGCTCGGCGGCGCGCGATTCCCAAGGCTGGCGGCAAGGTCCGCTATCTGGGGATCGCGACTATCCGGGACCGGGTGGCCCAAGCGTCCTTGAAACTGGTGTTGGAGCCGATTTTCGAGGCGGATTTTCTCCCGTGTTCATACGGGTTCCGCCCGAACCGCCGGGCTCACGACGCGGTGGCCGAGGTGCACCATTTCGCATCCCGCTCGTATGAGTGGGTTGTTGAGGGCGACATCAAAGCCTGCTTCGATGAAATCTCGCACTCCGCCCTTATGGACCGGGTGCGAGGGCGCGTTGGAGACAAGCGCGTCCTGGACCTGGTGAAGGCGTTCCTGAAGGCGGGCATCCTCGATGAGGACGGCACGCTGGTGGATACCAACGCTGGGACTCCGCAGGGGTCGATTCTTTCCCCGTTGCTGAGCAATGTGGCTCTCTCGGTCCTGGACGAGCATATCGCCCAAGGTCCGGGCGGCCCCGGAGCCAGCCCGTATGGAAGGGCCAAACGCCGTCGTCAAGGTCTGCCCAACTACCGCCTCGTGCGGTATGCGGACGACTGGTGCCTGCTCGTGTCGGGCACCGAGGCACACGCCGAAGCCCTGAAGGAAGAAATCGCCGGGGTTCTTTCCGGGATGGGCTTGCGCCTGTCGCCGGAGAAGACCCTGATTACCCATATCGACGAGGGCCTCGTCTTCCTCGGCTGGTGCATCCAGCGCCACCGGAAGCGAGGCACCGGCAAGCAGTACGTCTATGTCTATCCGGCTAAGAAGGCCCTGGCGGCCGTCATGGCCAAGGTGAAGGCGATCTGCCGGCGGAGCATGAACCTGTCGCTCGAAGACCTGCTGCGTCAGCTCAACCGGATGCTGCGGGGCTGGACCGCGTACTTCAAGTACGGATGCTCGAATGCGACTTTCAGCTATCTGAGGGCCTACCTCTGGAAGGAGATCGTCAGATGGCAGGAGCGCAAGCACCGGCGTGTTCCTTGGAAGGTACTACGTCGACGCTACGGCATCTGGCCCGCCGAGGGTGGAACGGAGTTGTTCGATCCGGCAAGGGTAAGCGCCAAGCGCTACTACTACCGGGGAACACGCATCCCGACACTATGGCCGAGCACCGCATGAAGTGACCACTGACCCACGGGATTTGTGGAGAGCCCGGTGCGCTTAGCGGCGCACGCCGGGTTCGGGAGGCGACCCGGAGAAACGGGCTGGTCGTGAGGCCAGTACCGCGCTCCGGGTCGACCTCACTGGTGATCGGGGGGTGGTGCAAGACCACTCCCGTTGGGCCGTCGCAGCGGCTTGACGAAGCTGGGGGCAGTTCGAACCGGGGACGCCGGGGAGGATGGCAAGCGGCCCCGACAAAGACGGGTCGTGCCGGTACTACCAGACGGTGCGGGCTCGTCGAGCGAGGTCAGAAGGTGTAGCGCGAGCGAACCAGTGCTTGAAGCTCCGTAACAGCGAAGCCGGCTCAAACCTGGTGGATACCGGGCCGGTGTGCAGTGCGTGGGGCCTCCTTCCTCCTGGTGGGGGTGGGGCCTCAACTCCGAAGCCGTATAGCTCGAACGGCGGGGAGGCCGCGTTGAAAGCCTGCGGCGTAGGCGCGGCGATGCTGCCGGGGTAGAGCTGGGCACCTCCCTGACCGACCGATCACATGGTGAACGTGGGAACCGCTCCACTGTTCGACCTGCCGCCGGACACCCAGTCCGGACCGGCGGGAGGGCCCGTTCCGGCTGAGGGCTGTGGGGTGGGGCGGAGGCCCGTAGTAGTCGCGGGAGTGACGACCCGTCACGGAGGCTGTGAGAGAAAGCCGCAGGGCGAAGGGGGCCAGCAAGTCAGCAGTGGCTGTTGCTGGAATGTCAGGAGGGGACCGTCGCCGGTGAACACCGACGAACTGGAGTCCGCCCTGTTCGGGGCGGAGCGCCGGGTACTGAAGATCCAGACGAAGCTGCACCGTTGGGCCTGCGCCTGTCGGTGGAAAAGACCGTGATCACCCACATCGAGGAGGGGCTGGACTTCCTGGGGTGGCGCATCCAGCGCCACCGGAAGCGTGGCACCGATCAGCACTACGTCTGCACCTATCCGTCGAAGAAGGCCGTCCTGGCCGTCAAACGGAAGATCAAGGCGGTGTGCCGACAGGTCGAGGTGAACCAGCCGCTCGATGACCTGCTGCGTCGCTTGAACGTGATGCTGCGGGGCTGGTGCGGCTACTTCCGGGCCGGTGTGTCCTCCGCGGTCTTCGCCTACCTCAACTCCTACTTGTGGGAGTCGGCTTGGCGATGGATTCGGCGCAAACACCGCAGGTCCACCTGGAAGGAGATCCGCCTCCGCTGCTGCGGTGGTGGATGGTGGCCCGCCAGCGAACGAAGGGAGCTGATCAACCTGGAGAAGGTGGGCACGACCCGCTACGGTGTTGTCACGTTGGTGAGGTGTTGATCGATCGAGGGCGCGTCAGGGCGTGGAGGGGTCAGGGCGCGGGGGCCTGTGTCACGCCGCAGTGGGCAGGACGGTGACGCCGGTGATCTGGTCCCAGATGGCGAAGCGGACGGTCATCTCGGCTCGGTGGTCGGAGGCGGTCATCAGGTGGCGGTGAGGGCGGAAGTGGGGTGAGATGCCGCTGAACGCGGACAGGAACCGCTGGGCCCCGCCGACGCTGCGGAAGCCTTTCATGGCGCGTTCGCGCTGCCGGGTGGGCTGATGACTGTTCTCCGCCCGGTTGTTCAGGCCCTTGTGCGAGCGGTGTTCCACCGAGGGCATGACCTCGCGATGCGCCGTGCCGTAGGAACGGAGCTTGTCGGTGACGACCACCCTCGGCACCGTACGGGTCTTCTGCATCAGGCGGCGGAAGAAGCGTCCTGCCGCGGCCTTGTCCCGCCGGCTCTGGACGAGGATGTCGAGGACGTTGCCGTCGGCGTCGACGGCCCGCCACAGGTACTTATGCTCGCCGTTGACCTTGATGAAGACCTCGTCCAGGTACCATTTGCCCCCGGGCCGGGGCCGGCGGCGGCGTAGCCCGTTCGCGTAGGCCTGCCCAAACTTGGCGCACCAGCGGCGGACCGTCTCGTAGGAGACGATCACGCCGCGCTGCAGCATCAGCTCCTCCACCTCACGGAACGACAGCGGGAAACGGAAGTACAGCCACGCGCAGTCCGCGATGATCTCCACCGGGTACCGGTGCCCCTTGTACGAAGGCGACGCGCACGACACCAGTGAACCCCTCCCGGCACGATCAACCACGAGATCATCCCACCCGGTCAGCCAATGTGACAGTGCCGCGCCGACCGCCTCGTCGACACCGGCTACACCTACGACGCATTCGGCCGCACCACCGCCCTGCCCGGCAGCACCATCGGCTACTACGCCAACGACCTCGCCCACCAGCAGACCGCGGACGGCAAGCGCCAGACCTGGCAGCTCGACGCCAACCTCCGCTTCCGCTCATGGAAAACCGAGACTGGCAGCGGCACCACCTGGACCCAGACCGGCTTCAAGCTCAACCACTACGACAGCGACAACCCTCGCTGGATCACCGAGGACACCATCACTGGCGCCCTGAACCGCAACGTCGAGTCCGCCACCGGCGACCTCGCCGCCACCACGAGTAAGACCGGCGACACGATCCTGCAGCTCACCACCATCCACGGCGACATCGCACTCCAGCTTCTTCTGGACACCAACAAGCCACCCGTCGCCCTGGATTCCGACGAGTACGGCAACCCGCGAGCCGGCCAGGCCGCCACACGCTACAACTGGCTCGGCGCCAAACAACGCTCCACTGAAACCCTCACCGGCCTCACCCTCATGGGTGCCCGCCTCTACAACCCCGCTTCTGGCCGGTTCCTCTCCACAGACCCGGTCTACGGCGGCAATCTGAACGCCTACGAGTATGCCCACGCTGACCCACTCAACCGCTACGACCTTGACGGCAGGTGGAGCTGGTTCAAGAAGCAGAGGAAGCGCTTTACGAGCTGGGCAGGAAGGACGTCACGTAACCCCAACGTGCGTCACTACTACTACGGCGTAAGGTTTGCCGCTTCCGGAATCAACCCGCTGAAGAAATATCGGATCATTGCCCGATGGGTACTTAAACCAAGCGTATGGCCCGAACTTGCAGGAGTGCCTGGAAGGGGTGTGTTGCGATGGCATGGGGCGGCTACAGTGCCGCCAACTACGGTCGCAAGTACGTGAGAAACTACCGGTACCTGCGCGAGTACAATCAATCACTCACCAAAGCAGGTAAAGACTCTGTCTGCCGTCGTTACACGGGATACTGCGGACCAGGCGGCACGTGTACCTGAACCTATGGAGAAACCGTGGGGGATCTCGTCGATCTGTTGCTCCGTGTACTGAAGTGGCTGGCCAGAGCGGCTGCTGGCATCCTTGAATACATGAATCTCCGAGCCGGAGCACGTGGCCTCAAGCAAGAGATGAAGAATATACGCGGACGAAATAGGTCATAAGCTAGTGTTGGGCCCCGGCGCGAAGCCGGAGCCCAACACTACGTTAAGAACCCCGGCAAGGACCACGGCCCGCGCTGTCCGTACTCGGCGACCACGACGACACCCTGCGCCGGGTCGTGCGCGACGCGGTCGCGCACCTGGACGAGGCCGCGGAGAAAGGCCGGCGCCGCCGCGAGGACGACGCCCGCTTCCTCCCCCTGCGGGACGTGACCTACCGCTCCGGACGAACCACAACACCCGCGACCAGGCCGAGTTCCTCACCGCCGACTGGGCCCTCGCGGCCACCGCATACGACCGGTTCGCCGACGAACTCGACACCGTCGAAAGAGGAACCCAGCACACGGTACGCATCACGCTCGATGACGGCGCACCTGTTGCACAGCCCGGACCGGCCGGAACAGCCGCGGAGCCAGGTACGGCTGGCAAGTGACGGTGGCAGGGCGGTGATTCCGGCCGCTGCCCCGGCAGCCGCGCCGACGGCGGGTCCCGGGGCCTGATCCGCTCAGCTGCCGCTTGTCCGGGAAGGCTTGGCGCCAAGGTAGGCGGTGTCTACGACGATTCGCGGGGGCGGGTCGTCCGGGCCGGGCCGCTTGGTGGTCCGGTCCAGGGCCGCGGAAATCTCGTCGTACATGCGGATGGACTCGGCTTCCTGTTTCCGGGACCAGGGAAAGTCCCCCGACCCGGTCGCCCCGTGCGCGTCTTCGTCCAGCTCCCGCAGGTAGTTGGCCAGGCCCACCCCGGATAGCTCGATCCGCGTCAGGCCGTTGGGCAGGGATGTGGCCTTGGCCTTGATGGGGCGGGCTGTCTGGTTGTAGGGAATCTGCTCCGACGTCTTCTCCCACAGCTCTTTGGTCGTATCGATCTGGAAGGTCTTCAGTCCTGCGGCCTTTTGCAGCCGCTCGGAGTGCTGGGGTGGGGAGTCGGCCGAGCAGCCGGCCGTGGCCGTCAGGCAGGCCCGCTCCCAGCAGCGCCAGGACGGGGTGAGTCGTGATCTTCACGCCGCGCAGTCTGACGGGGTTCGTCGGCCACCGCTGGAACACTCGCTGGCTTCATCCGATCACGTGACGTTGGCGCTTTGTCGTCTACCGAGTCCGGCGACAAGAGCTGTCTGTGACCCTCAGTGTGTATGCTCCTGAGCTCCTGTCAGCCGCCCCGCGACTTCCTCGTCCAGGGCGGCTTCCGTTCCAGGCACACAGCGCGTCCCGCCTCCGCTGCTGGTATTCCCCGACGCCTTCGCTCTTTCGCCCGTGGCCTTCGGAGTAAACCAAGCCATGCCATGCGGCGACGCCGGTCGGGTTGGGGACTGCGTTGCTCAGACGCGGGATGGTTCAGCCCTGTAGGCCGTGATGGCCTGCTGGAGGGTGGCCACCTTAAAGCCGAGCACGCGCGGTTGGCCGGGGTGGGTCCGGACCAGGCCTTTGTTGGGCCGGGTGACGTCGACACGGGTCAGGAGCCTGACAAGTTGGCCGGCCATGCCGGAGGCATCGCGGAAGACTGGCGTCTGCTGCTGCAGGGTGGCGAACAGAGCCTGGCTGGAGACTACTTCCTGATCACTTTCGCGGGCGGCGTCGTAGGCGCGGAGCAGAAGATCGGGAACTGAGTCCTGGCCGCTTACCGGTGAGGGAACGGCGGGCAGTCCGGCCCGCATGTAGGAGCCGTCGCGGAGCTGACGCAGCAGGGACCGAAACGGGGGCCGGAGCCGGAAAGGTCCAGTCCAGGGATCGGCCTGGGTGCGGGGCTTCCCGGTGGAGACGCGGTAGGGCTGCCTGCGCGTTCCGGGTCGCGTCCCTCGTGGTGGGCCCGTCAGCGCACCTGGTCCGGCCGCGCCATCAGTACTCCTTCGCCCAGTGTTGGGTCGTCTTCGACGACTTGCAGTACGTCAGGACTGGCCTGCCGGCGATCTGGTCGAGGCACCGGCTGCTGTCCAGGTTCACGACGGTGCTGCTGGTGCCCGTGCGCCAGCTCTGGCTGGCCGTGGAACCGCAGTCGGCCATGTGCAGCTGTCCGAAGCTGACAGTCAGGCACTGGCTGACGGACTCGTTGTACAGCATGTAGGAACCGCCCGGACCGGCCTTCGCGGTCCAGTTAGCCACCGGGATGTCCTCGCAGGTGTCGAACGCGACGTTGATTCTCACGGTCAGGCACTTGCTGTAGCCAACATTCCTGAACCGGAAGTAGCCGCTGGGTGCGGGGGGTTTCGGCGAGGTCGCGCCGGACGTCCCACCGGAACCGCCCGCGTCACCCGATCCGCCAGTGGTCTTCCCGCCCGTCGCGTTACCACTGGAGGCATCCCCGCCCGTGGCGTTCCCGCCGGAGGTATTGCCGCCCGTGGCGTTGCCGCCGGTCGCGTTCCCTCCGGTGGCGTTGCCGCCGGTCGCGTTCCCTCCGGTGGCGTTGCCGCCGGACGCGTTGCCGCCCGTGGCGTTCCCTCCAGACGCGTTCCCTCCGGTGGCATTGCCGCCGTGCGCGGGTTCGCCCCCGGCTGTGGGGAGCGTGGCGGAGGTTCCGGCCGAGGGGGTGTCGCTGGGGGGACGGCTTGTGTCGGAGGTGGCCTTGGCGTCGGGGTCGCTGTGCAGCTGGGTGCCGGTGTAGACGGCGAGGGAGACGACCAGGGCCCCGGCTGCGACCAGGGCGAGGACGAGTCGCCGCCGTTTGGTGCCATGGCCGGCGGGCGGAGGGAGGGGCGGGGTGGGTTCGTGGGGGTGGTGCGTATGCGGACCGCCCTGGTCAGTGGCGGGTTGCCGTTTCTCCAGTTGCTGGTCGTTCTCGTACGTCGTGAGGTCGGCTCGGATCTGGTCCCGCTGGGTGAGGGCTGCTTTCTTCTTTGCGGCCCGGTCCTGGTTCTGGCTGTTCAGTGAGTCGATCTGCTGCTGCAGAGTGATCCGGCGCCGGCGTTCCCCGTCGCGGTCCTCGCGCAGTGTCTGCAGTTCCTCGGTGAGCGCGGCTATTTTCTCCAGGGCCGCGTTCGTCGCGTTGTTGAGCTCGCGGATCAGGAGGGTGTTCTGGTAGTCGAGGAGCATCTGGCGGTGGACGTTGTGCGGGTTGGCCCGCGTGCAGTACAGCTTGAGCAGCTCGCCGTACTGGTGCAGGAACACCGCTGCGGCCCGGTCCTGCAGATTCGCGCGTTCCTGTGCTTCCTTGATCAGCACCTCGACGAAGCGCAGGGGCGGGATGTTGGGCCCTTCACGCTTCGGGGTCTGCCAGGTGGCGACCTTCCCCTTCCCGAAGTTGTGCATGTCCGCCAGCGCGTTCGTCGACAGGCCGGTCTTCTCGACGAGGCCGCGCACCGTCTTCTTGAAGCCGCTGAGTGCTTTCCACAGCCTCTCCTCCTCGCCGTCGCCGTCGAGAACGTCTAATAATCGCTGGTCAGCCACTGGTTCTCACATCCGAAGAAAGTCCGGCGCGGGGCAGCGTTCTGCCGCGCGTGCGTACCACGATCCCGCTGGTCCCTAGTGCCGTGACCGGCAACGTTTGCCCCGTCGCGCCGCCCAGCACGCACGCTCGCGGCGTTGGCCAAAAGCCCACGTAGCCCCGCTACGAGGGCTTCCGGCCGCCTTGCGATCGCCCGCACCGGACGACGCTCCTTACGGGGCAAACCTTGCCGGTCACGGCACTAGTACTTCCCGTGACCGCATTCCCGCTGGTCGTCCCCGCACCGTGTGCGGGGACAAGACGGGGACGTCCCTCCTGGTGCTCGGCCGACTCCAGGAGGGCGGACCAGACGTGAAAGGTCCTGCACATGTACGGCCACGACCCACTGCTCATCATCCTGCTCCTGGTCCTCGTCGGCCTGGGCATCGGCTGGATCCAGCACCGCCGGCCGGCCATCGGGGAAACGATCGACGTCGCCACCAAGGTCCTCATCACGCTCATCGGCCTGCTCATCTTCGCCAGCAACGGCACAACCGAACAGAACACACCCACCACCCCGCACCGTCCATGTCCGCGACCCCAGCAGACCACGACCGGGCCCGCTCCGGCACAGCAGCAGACCGACCGTGAACGGACCACGAAACCGCTGCACGCCCCCCTGAGCCGCGAACGCCAGTCTTCGGCACGCGCCCGGCGCAGCGTCTGGGGTGGCCGATACCTCAGCCCCACAGCTTGCGGGTGAACTCCTGCGCCCACTTCACCCGCTCGTGGTGCGGGCCGTGCGGCGTGCACGCGGAGTTCGGCCCGGCCTGGCACTTCGGGCCGGTGACCTCCTCCGCCTGCCAGGTCCGCGCCGCCGAGCCTGCGGTCTCCTGCGCTTCTCGCTCTTCCCTGCGCGGCCGAGGAGGCCGGGGCTCGGCCCGGGCAGGCTGCGGGACCTGGGGCTGGCGTTCGTCGCGGGCGCCCTTCCGCTTCTCGCGGGGGCTGACGCGGTCGTCGCTCTGCAGGACGCGGTGTAGGCGTTCGTCGTGGGGAAGCTGCCGCTTCTCGCCGGGGCCTGACGCGATCGTCGTTGCCACACAGCTTTCCCGGTGCGGCGTGGCATCGCGGGCACACCATCCGGTACCAGTCGCCGCGTGGCACCTGGTGGTGCGGCCGGGGCGCGGCCTTCTTCCTCGCCTCCTGCGCCCGGCCCTCCCGGTAGACCTTCGGCCGCCGTTCCTGGAGGGGACCTGCGGGGCCCTCACGCTCACGCTCCTCGGGGGCTGACTGCATCGGCTCGGCAGGAGCCTCAACCTCCTGTCGAGCCTTCTTCTGTTGCCGGGCCATTCTCTGTGCGGCTTTCCGCTCATCCACGATCAGCTGCAGCCGCTCATTGTGGCCGTCCTTACGCGCCTTCCCACTGTTGGACCCTTCGACCAGCACACAGTTCTTGCCCTGGTCCGCGTGGCAGCGCGGACAGCTCCGCTGGATCCAGTACTGCCGCGCCACGCGCAGCTGCTCCTGCGGCCCCAGTGCCGCCCGCTTCTTCCAGACCTCCACACGACGCGCTTCACCACGCTTCAGCAGTTCTCCGGCCAAGGCCGCGGACCGCAAGAGCTCCTCCACCTGAGGGCGCAGATCGAACGTGTACGCGTCGTACCCGCGAAGGCGATGGAGGGCGCTGCGGACGCGAGCGGCAGCCTTTTTTGCTTCGTTCTCAGTGGCAGCTTCCGCTTCGACCGCGTCCCGCGTGAGGTCCTCCAGGCTCTCGAAGTACTTGATCGCCCGCTCGTAGATGGCGGACTCGGCCTCCGTGCGATCCTCCGCAGCAGGCGCGTTGACGCGAATCAGAAGTCTGCGCACCCGCCCAGGGCGCTGCTCAGCTACCGCCCTCTTCAGGTTGTCGAACAGCCTGCGGCGCTCCTCGTTCTGCTCGGCCAGCCAGACCCTCGCGTGGCGTACGGCAGCCTCGAGCTGCCCCTGGAGCTCCCCCTCCACACCGGTCAGACCCTCGATCTCCTCGCACACCTGCTTCGCCAAGGACACGGACTCGATCCGACGCGCATACACCAGCCGGCGCAGCAGGGCCTGGGCGCGCGCCTCCGGCTCCGGCACCTTCCTCGCCTTGCCGGGCGACCACAGCGACGGACGCGGCGCGCTGCGGGCCTGAACGATCTTCTCAACCGCCGGCGTCGACAATCCGCGCTCCGTCATCTCGCACTCGTCCAGAGCGAACCATTCGATCGGCCTGGCGAACGCCTCGGTCCCGATCTGTACGTGGCGCGCGGTGCCCACGCTGTCCAGGCGGATCCGGTGTACGTACCAGCGGCGGATCAGCGTGTCGCGGTCGACCGGCACCATCGTCCCGAGGACCGGCTCCAAGTCGTCGTCCCACACCGGCGCTACCGCCTGGTCCAGATGCACCCGCAGAGCACCATGCCGCCAGCGCACATCTACGACGGAGCCGAGTGGTGCCCCTTCGGCGCGGGTGTACTCGAAGGTGGCCTGCTCCCCGCGGCCGGCGAGCCAGGCCGCGGCCGCCGACCGCACATAGAGGTGGTCTGCGCTGCTCACCCCCCGGGAAGAGCGACCGCACAGATGAGAATGTCCTTCGGCGCCGGGGTTGTGGGCGAAGTGGCAGACCCGGTCGGTGTAGAGCTTCGTGGCCAGCTGGCCGCCGCAGCCGCCGAGCAGGACCCCGCACCAGAAGGTGTCGCTTTCGTAGTGGTGGCGGAAGGCGTCCAGCTCGATCGCCTCCATCGGCAGCATCAGCGGCTCTTCCGAGTCCGCGCTTCCCAGCACCGCCGTCTGAATCTGCCGCCTGTCACCGCGCACGAACCCCACCTTCCGTCCTAACTCATCGTGTCATTCGCGGCGTTGGCCTCGCAGCCGATCAACGCAGTCCTCGGTGTGGCGGGAGCGTCACGGTAGGTGGGAGAGGTCGATGCCGCGAAGCGGGGTGGGTCGGCCGGCCTGGGCCCGCTGGTCACCCAGGTCGGCGGCGCGGTCCTCGAAAGCCCCCGACTCCTTCGAGGCGCTGTTCACCGCGGCGGCCGAAGATCCTGCCGCAGCCGAGCACGTACGGGACCTGTTCGCCTACGCACTGGAGTGGACGCAGGACAAGGCTGCGAACTCGGTGAACCCGCAGTCGCTGGGCAAGGCCATCTGCTCGGCGCTGACCGAGCACGGCCCTTCCCACTGGCCGTGGAAGCGCCCGAAAGGCTGAGCCGGACAGAACCGGCCCTGGGCACGGGCCGGCCGTCGAGCGCCTCGATCCGGTCACTCCCGGCGAAGTCACGGCACGGGGCGGCCGACGGCCGGTACTCTCGACCGGTTTCAAGGCCGGAAGGCGCACGGGAGTTGTCCCGTGGCCGCGTGTAGGATCTCGCCGCTCGTGTCATAGAGCACAGCCCTGACCAGGGGGTTTCTAGGCTGTCTCAGCCCATGTCCGAGCGCTCGTGTCTCAGTCCCGTGGCAGTTCCTCAGGGTCTGCGCCAGCAACCATCCGCTCCGCCCATTCGCGCACGGTCACTGCTCGCCCGATGCGGCTGACGATGTCCTTCTTGGACGCGGCGTCCAAGGTCTCCGGAAGTTTGTCGAAGGTGCCGGGGAGAACATCGAGCAGACCCCAGATCTGTTCACCGGTCCTGACTGTCAGCAGTTGCTGGCACCTCCACTGCAACGGCATCTCGGGTCGGTGCGTGAGCCGCTGCACGAGCGTAGGGAACAGGTAGTGCGTCGCCTCTGCGGCGAGGTGCTCTCGGAGCCAGTCGACCGAGAGCCGCTGACTGAAGCCATGCGTGGCGGCCTCTCGGGTCAGGTCCAGGAGCTGATCGGTGTCGACGGCTCGGACGGTGTGGGGAAGGGTCGGGGTCATGTCGCGATGATGCCAAGAAGTCCCCGCAGGTCCGAGAGGTCAGCGGGGCCGGGATGCGATCTGCCGACGGGCAGGACCCCAGACTTCCTCGAACTGGTCGGAGGTCAGGGTCTCGGGGTCGTGGCCTTCCCACTCTGAGACGGGCAGTTCAGCGGTTATCCCGAACCTGTGGTCGTACTCATCAAGGCGGCCTGCGTCCTGGGCCCGCTGCCATTCATCGAGGGAGGCCGCTGCGATGGGCGCCAGTTCAGGGCCCTGGAGCTCGACCTGCCGAGTCACCCAGCCTTCCGCGTCGACCTCGAAGTAGAACCAGATGTCTTCCTCGTCCCAGTGGCAGCGCATCCATGTCGTCACCTGACCATGATGGCGGGGAATCCACCCCGGGCAGATCTCAGTTGTGACAGGCCCGACCTGCTGAGATGCTCCCGAAGTGGCAGAAGAAGAGGACAACACCCCACTCAGTGCCGGTTGGGACGGCGCCTATTACCGAGTTCGCGCCGGAGCCCTGGAGATGCTCTTCCTTCCAGATCCGAACGAGGCACTGGACCAAGTGTGCAATGTCGATGCGGAGGTCCGTCTGCCGGACGGTTCACGCTGGAGCACAACGATCTTCACGGTCGCTGAGGTAGAACGGCTGATGACCCAATGGGTCGACACTGGTGAGGCACTGAACGGCCGGTATTTCTGGTGTTCGGACGGCTTGATCGTCAAAGAGCCCGGAGTCCTGCCGATGGCCAAAGTTATCATGGGCTTGCTCGACAACGGCGAGTTTCACCAGGTCCTTCAGCGGCTCGGAGACTCCGAGTGACCCATCCTTCGGCAAGCGGTGAACTTTCAGTTGCACGGCCTCGAAGGCTCCTCGCGGCCTGTCGCAGGCTCACGGCATGGGGATAGATCCCACTGATTGGTCGAGCATGAAGGGTGCCCCAGAGCTCATCGGGTTCCAGCCCTGCGCTCGTGCCTCGCGGATGCTCGCAGCGACGTCAGTCGGCCGGATGGGCTCTGCCTTGATTTCGAACCAGTTACTGGGATGCGGCTGACCACTGGTGACGACCAAGGTCGTTCCGGGCTGGTCGGCATCGGCGATCTCCACCGCGAAAGTCAGCGGTGTCCAGCACAGTCCTTGCATGTAGGAGGGCTTCCTGCGGATTCGCCAGCGGTACTCGGTCTCGTCGACGGTGATCCGTCGGGACCCCTTCTTGTTCAGCGCCATCACGCCCCCTCTCCCGTCTCGGACTGTAATGCCCCGTCCTTGACCCGTCCCCTGATATTCCTGGCGGCAGCTGCGACCTCTTCCCCGAAGGCGGTCAGTTTCATGGCCCGGCCGCGCTCGGCGCGCTCAAGCAGTACCTTCCCAAGGTCCTTTTCCAGGCTTGATCGAGTGTGTCAATTTAACGGCTGATCTTGGTTGTTGAGTTGGTCAGTGGTCGGTGGGGGTCAGGCGGCCCTCGAAGGCGACCTGGAAAGCGTTCAAGGGCGCCTTCCAACGCATGGTCCACCGCTTGCGGCCCTTGCCGGTCGGGTCCAGGCTCATCAGCGCCATGTAGACGCACTTGAGCGCCGCGGCTCGTTGGGGAAGTGCCCGCGGGCGCGGACAGCCTTGCGTATGCGGGCGTTCACGCTCTCGATCGCGTTCGTCGAGCAGATGACTTTGCGGATCTCGACGTCAAAGGAGAGGAAGGGCACGAACTCGGCCCAGGCGTCGGACCACAGCTTCACGATCGCCGGATACTTCCGGCCCCACGCCTCCTGGAACTCCAGGAACCGCTCCATCGCCGCTTCCTCGTTCGGCGCGGTGTAGACGGGCCGCAGCGCCTTGGCGATCTTGTTCCAGCCCGGCTCCCGGATCACAGCGCGACCACCCCCACCACGGCAGCCGCCGCCACGACCAGCACACCCACCACGTTGACGGCCATGTCCCGCTTCCAGGAGCGGCGTTCGGCCTCGACGTCCAGGACGAAGACGGCCGGGTCGGCGGGGGCGTAGTGGATCGTGAGGTCCCGGCCCCGTGATCCGGCGGGGTCCGGTATGCCGGACTCGCAGTAGGCCGTGACCTCCCTGCCGTCGAGGGTGGTGAAGGTGACGACCGGCATCAGGTTGGTCAGGGTGTGGCCGTCGTTGGAGTCGACGGTGACGCTCTTGAGGACGGCGGTGACACGGCCGGGTACGGCGGCCATGGCGGCGAGTTCGTCGAGACGGCGGTTCCGGTCGCGGATGTTCCCGGGCAGGTGGTACATGCCGGAGAGGGCCCACGGCCCGCAGAAGCCGAGCAGCGCCCACGGCCACCCCCAGTCGATCGCGGCGACGGCGACCAGACCGGCGTAGACGAGGAAGAGCGCGAAGTTCGGCCAGCCGAGGCCGCGTCCGCCGTCCTCGGAGAGGTGATTCGCGAAGCGGAAGGCGTGGGGCCTGCCGCGCGGGTAGTGGACGCCGATCTCCCGGCCCGTCCAGGCCACGCTGATCCGCTCACCCCGTTCACCGTCGTTGGTGACGGTGAACTCCTCCCCTGTGGACGGGGCCTGGAAGGACACGACCACGGCGATCCCGTCACTCGGCGAGCTTCCGTGCCGGGGCTCGTCCACCCTCACGATCCGCCCCGTCGCCCGGACCGTCCGCTGCGCCCGGGTCATCCCGGCCAGCGACCTCCCGTATCCGACCAGCGCCCACGCGCCGAACCCCCCGCACCACAGCGCCAGATACACATGCAAGCCCACGGGTCAGCCTCCTGCCGAGGCGCGCCGTACGACCTTGCCCTGCCCGTCCGCCTCCAGATAGGCGGTGCCTTCGGAGCCGGTCACGGAGACCCTGAGGGCCACCCTGCCGGTGAGGCGGTTGGCGGTGAGTTGCCAGGTGCGCGGGGAGCCGACGCCGAGCGTGGTCGTGGCCTCCTTCACCAGGGCGGGAACACGGTCGTACGGCAGGGAATCCAGGTCGAGTCGGGAGGCCGCCTGGGTGCCGGTGGGGGCGATGAAGACGACCGTCAGCAGGCGTTCCTGTACGACGACGGTGAGCGCTCGCTGCTTGTCCTCGCCCTTGGCGAGCGCGGCGACGGAACGGCCCAACCTGCCTTCGTCCAGGAAGGATTGACCGGAGCCGAGGGTCACCGTGCCGGTCGCCGACGACACGACCGTGGTCGAGGTGGTGCTGGAGGAGGAGACCGACGGGCGCGCGGTGCCGGTGCCTGTGCCGGCGTCGTTCTGGGGGAACAGGTCCGCGCGGAACAGCAGGACGACCAGGGCCGCGCCGAGCAGCAGGCCGAGGAACCCGACCAGGGTGGCGCCGCAGCCCTCCAAGGGGTCGCTCATCCGGGCCGGTCCGGGTGCCGAGTCGAGGCGGGCGGAGGCCGCCCGCTCCTCCCATTCCGGCGTCGGCCGTTTGACGATCCTCACCTTCAGTGGCCGGTCCGGCGGGTACTGGACAACCAGGATGCGCCGCGGCCGGTAGTCGGGCAGGTCGGCGAGGTTGATGTCCTGCGTGAACGCGACGCGGTACGCCGGTGCGTCGTCTGGTGCGACCGTGAGGTCGAACTTCACCGGTACGTCGCTCGTCTCACCCTCGACGGCCTCCAGGCTCTCGATCATCGCGAGGGCCAGGTGCGGCGGGATCGCCGCCTCCCGGGCCCGCCTCGGCATACCGGCGAGGTAGCGGATCAGGACGTAGACCGCGAGCAGGCACACGCCCCCGACGATCAGCGGAACGTTCTCGATGACGACACCGACGACCACGGCCGCCAGGAACGCCCCCGTCACGCCGCCCGTGAGGAACCCCCGGGCGAGCATGAGGGGCTTGTTGTGCGTGGGCGGCGGCGCGGCGCCCGTGGTGATCGTCATACAGCTGATTGTGCTGGGCTCAGGTGACAGCCGGTAGACCTCAGCATGATCTTCCGGCAGGTCACGGCGGGATCACCTCGATCGCTTCGCTGAGATGTGCAGCACGGCGCCGAGTTCGGTGTAGTCCGGGTGCCATTAACGAACGTCACGAGCCCCAAACGGATAGATGTGTGCTGGTCAGCGTGGGACTTTTGCTGCGGGGCTGCGCGGGCCTGCGCGGCGGTCTGCCAGGATGGGGGCATGGCGCGAGAGGCATCGACGTACGACGGACGGCACTGTCACGTTGGCTGACCGGGTGGGATGATCTTGTGGTTGATCGTGCCGGGAGGGGTTCACTCGTGTCGTGCGCGTCGCCTTCGTACAAGGGGCACCGGTACCCGGTGGAGATCATCGCGGACTGCGTGTGGCTGTACTTCCGTTTCCCGCTGTCGTTCCGTGAGGTGGAGGAGCTGATGCTGCAGCGCGGCGTGATCGTCTCCTACGAGACGGTCCCCCGCTGGTGCGCCAAGTATGGGCAGGCCTACGCGAACGGGCTACACCGCCGCCGGCCCCGGCCCGGGGACAAATGGCACCTGGACGAGGTCTTCATCAAGGTCAACGGCGAGCATAAGTACCTGTGGCGGGCCGTCGACGCCGACGGCAACGTCCTCGACATCCTCGTCCAGAACCGGCGGGACAAGGCCGCGGCAGGACACTTCTTCCGCCGCCTGATGCAGAAGACCCGTACGGTGCCGAGGGTGGTCGTCACCGACAAGCTCCGTTCCTACGGCACGGCGCACCGCGAGGTCATACCCTCGGTCGAACACCGCTCGCACAAGGGCCTGAACAACCGGGCGGAGAACAGTCATCAGCCCACCCGGCAGCGCGAACGCGCCATGAAAGACTTCCGCAGCGTCGGCGGGGCCCAGCGATTCCTGTCCGCGTTCAGCGGCATCTCACCCCACTTCCGCCCTCACCGCCACCTGATGACCGCCTCCGACCACCGAGCCGAAATGACCGTCCGCTTCGCCATCTGGGACCAGATCACCGGCGTCACCGTCCTGCCCACTGCGGCGTGACACAGGCCCCCGCGCCCTGACCCCTCCACGCCCTGACACGCCCTCGATCGATCAACACCTCACCAACGTGACAACACCCTCCGGCCAGGGCTTCACCGGTGTTGTCCAGGAAACACAGCAGCGGGTGGTGGCCGAAGCCGCGTTTGTAGGTGGCTGCCGCCTGCTCCTTCTCGGAGTGGCAGGTGACGAGTGTGGCGTCGATGTCCAGGACCAGGCCCGACAGGTCGCGCCCACCGGCGCGGGCCGCGGGTATGCCGGCCCTGGTTTCGGCGGCCTGCAGCCATGCGGCCTCCTGGGCGGCGGCCCTGGCCGAGCGCAGGCGAGCAAGTGCGGCCGAGTCGATGCCGGCCAGCAGGCGCCAGGCAGTCGGGGTGAAGGCGACCGGGCCGAACATCTCCGGCTGGTCGCGCAGCAGGGCCAGGTCGGAGATGGCCTCGCCGCCGTCGGCAAGCATCACCGCCAGATCGACCGCGATCCTGCCCGGGTCGTGCCCGGTACCACGCGGTCGCAGTCGACGCAGCGCGCCAGTGAACGCGCCGGTCAGGCCGGTGACATCGGCGAGATCTGCCAGCAGGCGGGATCCGGCATGGCTGACGACCCCTTCGCCGTCGGCCGAGACGACGAGCTTGGGACGCGACCCGGTACTGTGCACGCAGAAAGTGCCTTCCTGCTGTGATGACAGAAGCCCTAGACAAGCCTCATCATCCCAGCTCAGAAGGCACTTTCGCGTTTCCGCTCAGGATCCGGACGACACCGCCCCTGAAACGCGCAGGCTAGGGAATGACACGGTTCCTCAGGTTGTGAGGGTAGGGGCCTTCGCCGTGAATGCTCAGTTCCGTGGCCACGTCGAAGCTGTAGTAGGGGTGTGAGGTGAAATAGCTGTCCAGGTTGGTGCCGCCGAAGCAGATGAGATCCGGTCCACCCGCCGACTTGGGCCCGTTGCAGAGGCTCAGCGTCGGGTACTGGAACCCGTCGAGCGGGCGGAAGCCGGTGCCACCGGGGCCGGGAACGGGCAGGTGACCGACGAGCCCGCCAGGGTCGCCCGGCCAGTTCGACTCGCCGGGCTGCCGCCGGCCGTCGGCGAACAGGATTCCCTGGATGTTCCGGCCGGGCGGTTCGGTTTCCAGGACGGTGCCCGCGACGAGGGCGCCGAGGCTGAATCCGACGATGTACACCTTGGTGCTGAGGTCACACCCGTTGGTGACGTAGAGGTTGTAGAGCGCCGTCCTGAGGTTGGCGACACCGGCGTCGACATCGGCGTACAGGTTGATGTCGTTGACACTGTTGGGGTAGGGGATGCGCACTGGTTTGGCTCCCTCGGGAGCGAGAGCCGGGTCCAGGAGTTTCTGGGCCCCGCCGTCCTGCCAGCCCGGGACCACGAACATGACCGGCCCGCAGGGCTGGGCAGGCCGTGCGGGACCGGCCTGGGCCGTACCTGCCGACCCGATGATGGTGCTGGCGACGCTGGCGACCGACAGGGCGATGGCCAAGAACCATTTCTGTCGCGGCGATACGAAGCTTCTTGTCACGTGTTCTCCATTCGATGGTTGCGTACGGTATCGGCCGGGCTACGTCAGGGGCGCCGACTGGGCGGCGTTGTAGACGGCCTGCTCCTCGTCACCGAAGTGGGTGGAGCTCATGTTGGGGCCTTCCTGCCAGCCAAAGACGCCGATGATCTGGCCGGGGTCGTCGTAGCGGGAGAAGACTCCGGACTGGAGGCCCGTGCCGGTGGTGGGGTCGAAGTTCTGCAGCACGGCGCCGCCGCTGCATCCGGGCGACAGGGCCCCGGGCATCACGTCGCTGTAGTAGACCGGGTCGGCCAGGGTGGTGCCCTGGGCGAACATGAGGTTGCGGCCGTCGAAGGTCTGCTGGAGCTCTGGGGAGACGTGGCCGGGGCGGTAGTAGTTGCGTTCGGTGATGGTCGGGTAGCCGAAGATGTGGTTGGTCTGGTTCTGCGGCTGGTTGAAGCCGATTGGCTGAGCGCCGGTGACCTGGCCGATCGGCCGCGGGTCATCGGGGCTGGCCACCAGGACCGCGGCCATGTCGTGCCCCAGCAGCCGGTCGGCGCTCTGACTCCAGGTGTGGTGATCCACTCGCGGGTCACTCTCCAGACCCCGTACGGGGCGATGTCCTTGCCGGGGAGCGCCGTGCTGGTGGTGTGGCGGGGCAGATTCGCTCCGTTGAATCCCGGCACGAAGGCCATGTTGGTGACCACGATGCTCCCGAAGCCCACGTCGACCGGGGTGTGGACGCGCAGGCAGTGGGCGGCGGTCACCACGACGCTCTGATTGGCACTGGCCACCACGTTGCCGGAGCACGCTGATTCCGTGACGGCACCGTTCTCCAGGTTCTTGTACTCCATGAAGAACTTGCCCACGGTGCGCGAGACCAGTCCCGCCTTCTGCGGCCACGGCTTGCTGAGGTTGTCCCAGCCTCCCGGGGCGGGGTGGCGTCCTTGTCCTCGTGGTTCGGGCCGACGGAGGCCATCTTCGCGAGGGTCCAGTGTTCCACTTCGGCCCTGAGCCTCTGCCGGTGGTCCGCATCGGCCGGGACTGGCGGAAGGAGCTCGAACGCGGAGCCATCGCCCTGTGCCGGAGGCGCCGCGACGAAGAGTGCGGCCACCAGTGCGAGTACGCCGAGCAGGGTCGTTCTCGTGCGTCTTCACAGCATTCCAATGGACAAGGTTTTTTCCTCCTTGAGGGTATGGAGAGAGACGGTTCCGATGACGTTGGACGTTTTCCACGGCCGGTCTTACGGGTTGGTGGTCACCTCGAAGCCCGCACCGAAAACACCGGCGGGGGAGGCGGCGTCACGGGCACACAGGTCGGCAAGGATGTTCGCCGAGCTGGTGTACAGGAAGGGCGGCAGTTGGAGGGTGATCCCCTTGACGATGCCAGCCCAAGGGGCCGATGCCTGGAAGCCGTTGGCCTGGGAAGGGAAATCGGTACCCGGTACGTGCCAGATCGCCGGCCCGCCCGAGTCGCCCCTCATGAACACGGCCGTCCCGTACTTGTCGTTGCCCACCGCGCCGACCGTGATCTGCCCCGGCGCTCTCCTCCTGGAGGACCTGGCCCCGCGGGCCACCACCCCGAAGGGAAACGTAAAGGCCCCGACGACTGGACCCGGCGCCCCGTCACCATCAGCACAGGAGCGACGATCGGCTCCGGGGTCGTCATCGCCCCCGGAGCGACCGTCGGAGCCCACGCCCTGGTCGCACTCGGCGCGGTCGTGCTGCGCGACGTGTCCGCCCACGGCCTGGTCGTCGGCAACCCCGCGCGCCGGGTGGGCAGGGTATGCCGGTGCGGCCGCACCCTGGACACGGCGTTGCGCTGCACCACCTGCCAGCGTGTCTACCGGCACGAAGGCGATGCACTGACCGAGGATCAGAACCCGCCTCCGGGGTGAGAATCACACCGGTTTGTCACTGTTCTGTGCCAGACCGCGGATGCTGCGCGGACCGTGTGGGCGGCCCGGTTAGCGTCCCGCCTCATGAGCACCGCGCATCTCCCTCCTGCTGAGTA
The DNA here is from genome assembly GCF_042889785.1 of Streptomyces sp. NPDC002476. Taxonomy (NCBI): domain Bacteria; kingdom Bacillati; phylum Actinomycetota; class Actinomycetes; order Kitasatosporales; family Streptomycetaceae; genus Streptomyces; species Streptomyces sp. NPDC002476. The sequence continues at coordinate 20,587 of NZ_JBIARH010000059.1, forward strand.
CTACGCCTCCCTGCCCAAGCACATCGCCGGTGCCGGAGCCGCCATCCACGACGCAGCCGGCCGCATTCTCCTGGTCCAGCCGTCCTACCGCACTGACACCTGGGAGATCCCCGGCGGCGGTCTGGACATGGGGGAGGACCCGCTGCAGACAGTCCGGTGCGAGGTCAAGGGAGGGCGCTGTCACGTTGGCTGACAGGGTGGGATGATCTTCGGGTTGGTCGTGGTGGAGGGGTGTCCGTGGGCAGTGCTCCGCCGTCGTGCAAGGGGCACCGGTACCCGGTCGAGGTGATCTCCCGCTGCGTGTGGCTGTACTTCCGCTTCCCGTTGTCATTCCGTGAGGTGGAGGAGCTGATGTTCGGGCGCGGCGTGATCGTCTCGTGCGAGACGATCCGGTGGTGGTGCGCAAAGTTCGGCCAGGTCTATGCGAATGAGCTGTGCCGACGTCGGCCACGGCCGGGTGACAAGTGGTACCTGGACGAGGTCTTCGTGAAGATCGACGGTGAGCAGAAGTATTTGTGGCGGGCCGTCGACGCCGACGGTGACGTGCTCGACATCCTTCTCCAGGGCCGCCGGGACAAGGCCGCTGCCCGGCGTTTCTTCCGCACACTGCTCAAGAAGATCTGCTCGGTGCCGCGTGTGGTGGTCACCGGTCACCGGTTCGTCTTCGGCAAGCCGACGTCCTTCGACGCGCCGTACGACACCTCGGGCGTTCCGGCGGCCCATGTGGGCGGCAGCGCAAGGGACTTGACTCGCTTCGTCCTCGCCGAGCTCGGCGGCGGACGGGTGGACGGCCACCGGGTGCTCTCGGCGAAGGGGATCGCCGAGACCCAGCGCGGCCATGTCGGCAGCGACATCGACCAGTTCGGTATCGGCTGGTCGGTCGGCACTCTTGAAGGCACGGGCGAGCGCATGGTCTGGAAGTCCGGATCACTGCCCGGTCATGACGCCATGGTCGTCATGCTTCCCGACAGCGACCGAGCCGTGATCGTCCTGCAGAACGCCTTCCACCTGCTGCGAGCCCAGGAATTTCATCACGCCGCGTTCGGGGCAGCCCGGATCCTGACCGGAACGGAACCGGGCAGCGCATCGGTCGGCCCGCTCGCGCACGTCCTGCCGTGGGCGGTGCTCGCACTCGCCGGGGCGCTGGCACTGTGCGCGGCAGCCCCCGCCCTGCGGATCCTGCCTGGACGGCGGAAAGCGGCCCGCGACCGCTCCCGGCGCCGGATCGTACTGACCACACTGGCGTCGACCGGCGCGTCGCTGACCCTGGTGGCCCTCCTGTGGCAAGTGCTGCCCGCGGCCCTCGGAGGCACTGTCGAATCCGCTCTGTTGTGGCTGCCCGACGCGGGATGGGGCGCGGTGGCCGTCGCCGCAGCCGCTCTGCTGCTCGCCGTGGAGCGCACAGTACTCGCCGCGGTGGATCTGCGGCCGCGGAGACGGGCAACGGCCGATGCGAGTCCGCGAGCCTGAACCCGTTTCCCGCCGTCCGGTCAGGTACGGGCCTTGAACCGTTCGAGCGCGGCGACGCCCACGGCCGCGAGGGCGATCTGGATGAGCCATTCGATCCAGTCGATGCCCTTTGTCGGACACTCCCAGTGCCGCCGCGACCCCGGTGCCGATGAAGGCGGCGACGATGCCGACGGCAACGGTCCACAGCACGCCGATCCGCTGCCGACTGGGCAGCACCAGCCGGCCCGGGGTACCGATGACGGTACCGATCCTGCGGCGGGTCGGGCGCGGACGTGACTGTCCGGCTTCGGTTTCGGCGTGGCACTCGGGGCAGGGCGCAGCAAAGGCGCCCACCTCGGGCATGGGGGTGGGCGCCGTTCCATCGCCACCGGGAGGTCCGCAGGTATCGCATCACTCCGGTGCTCACTGATGCGTGCCGGCTCTTGCCCGCACGCGCCGGGCTGGGCTGGGTTCGGAAGTGGCTTGTGACCTGCGGGATCGGCATGCTGCGGGCCTGTGGGCGACGCAATTGGACGGCATGATCTGACGGACGAGGCGTGGGCGGTGGTCGAGGCGTTGCTGCCGGTCGCAGGGTGCGGTTGTTCGGCGCGGAACCTGCGTCGGCAAGTCGATGAGATCCGCCACTGGGTCCTGGCGGGGTGCCGTGGCGGGACGTGCCCGAACGGTATGGGCCGTGGTCGAGTCTGTATTGGGTGTTCCGCCGTTACCAGCGCGAGGGCGTCTGGAACCAGGCCCTCTCATCGGCTGCCTTCTCGAACGCGCCCGGGCCGCGGCCCGGGCGATCCGGGCCTGCGTCGCCGCCACGGTCGATGTCGCCCTGGCAGCCATCGACATCACCGCGATGGCGTTCGTGGTGCACAAGCACGGCTGCTTCCACCACCGCCACCTGCTCGCCGAAGCCCGCCGCCACCTCGCCCTCACCCTGCGCGGCCGCCGCCGCGAACCCGGCCTGGACGAGCGGGTCGTGGACGCCGTGATCACCGCGCAGTGCCTGGACATCAGCGACCCGAAGACACTGCGCGGCCGGATGCTGGCCTACCGCCTCTACACCGCCCGCTGGTCCCTGCCCGACCTCGACCTGTGATGATGGGCTTGTCGAAGGCTTCTTCACGCACGATCGGCGAGGCATCTCGTGGGTGAAAGCGTCCCATGCCGTTTCGGTGGTCTTTGTCCGGTTCGGCGGGGCGAATCGGATCGCGGACGAGGGGCTGTCGACGGTGGTTCGGCCGGCGGATAGACCCCGACCGCCGTGCTGTACCGGACCGGTACGGTGAGGACATGACGCTACCTGACAGTAAATCAGTCGGCCGTGGGGCGGGGGAGGCAATCACCTATCGCGTGGCTGAGGGCGAGAGGGACAGGTCCGCCGTCATCAAGGGGGAGTTCAGCTCGGACACCCTCTTCGAGGTGGTCGACTCGGGGGGCGGGTTCTCCATTCGGCCCATTCGGCTGGACCTGCCGGTTCACAAGGTCTTCCCCGACGACGAGCCTGAGGGCGATGAGGCGTCGGCGGGCGAGCGCCGGTTCGTCGCGCTGGACGGCGATCATGTGTGCGGCTACGTCGACACGGAGTATGAGCCCTGGAACCGTCGGCTGGTCATCGCCGATATCGAGGTGGCCGGGCCGTACCAGGGCCGGGGAATCGGGCGCACGCTGATGAGCCACGCCATCGACTGGGCCCGGGCATGCGGTGCCGGGCACGTCTGGCTGGAAGTGACGAACATCAACGCTCCGGCTATCCGTGCCTATCAGCGGATGGGGTTCACTTTCTGCGGCCTGGACACCTCCCTCTACAGCGGAACCGAGTCCGACGGGGAGACAGCACTGTTCATGAGCCGCTTTCTCGACTGACATCCCGCTGGTCTGTAGCCATAGCAATGCTTGAACATGGAGACGCGGATGTGTGACTGAGCGCTTCGGCCGGCCAGTGAGCGTGGCCCTGCCGGTATCCGGCTTCGCCAGCTATCGGGACCTCCTGACCCCTGTGCGTCTCCAGGCGAACTCAGTCGTCCACCCCGGCTTCCCACTTGCGCCGCCGCAGCACGTGGTCGCTGAAGAGGTGTCGGCTCCGGTCGAGCAGTTCCCCGACCTCCGCGTCGCCGGGCCGCACGTCCGCTGACGGATGCCAGCGCTGCACGGACTGCCCTGCCCAGATGCGCAGCTTCACATCCGGGTCCTCCAACAGTCCGACCGCCGCCCGCAGCGCCACGACTCCGTCGCACGCGTCGAGCAGCCGGAATGCGGCGAGCCGGATGTGTCGCGGCCGCTCGGGGCTGGTGCGTTCCAGCAGCCAGTCGGCAGGCAGTTCCTTTGCCGATGGCAGCAGGGCGAGGGCCGTCTCGCGCACGACACCGGCGGCAGGGTCGTCGAGGAGTGGCCGCAATTGCTTCGTGTCCGCGCAGTCCAATGTGCGCAGCCCTGCCACCGCCCGCGCCCGCACCCCGGCCGCCGGGTGCGCGAGCAACGGCCACAGCAGCCCGGCATCCGCACGGTTCCCGCACTCGGCCAGCCCGATGACCGCGCCGGGTGGCAACACGGGGTCGTCCGGTGTCGTGCACCGCTTCCGGTACCAGGCCGTCGGATCACCGCCATGCTGTCGTACGACGTACCGGGCGCAAGCGCGAACCAGCGCGGACCGGTCGCTGAGGAACGACTCCGCCTGTTCTGACCGCCCCGCCCGCCGCAGCGCGGTGACACCGGCCGAACGGGCACGCGGGTTGCGCGCGGTCAGCAGTGGCGGCAGTACATTCTCGTACGCCTCGTCGTCGCGCAGAGCCGTGAGCGCCGCTGCGGCACACAGGTCCTGGACCACGGTGTCCTCGTCCCGGGCGGCCGCGCGGGCCAGCTCGGCGGGGCGGAGCAACCGGCCATTGACGGCCAGCCGGTATGCGAACCGCCGCACGATGCGGTCGGGAGCGATGAAGAGAGCTGCGAGCTGCCCGTGGGATGCCCGGCGTAGGACCTCCCCGAGCACCTCGACGCCGAAGGCACCTCTGCCGCGGCGGCCGACGCGCAGAATCAGCGGCGCGAGGCCGACGGCAGTATCTACATCCAGGACCTCGCGCAGCAGCTGCCGGGCGCGCTCGCGCACTGGGTCGGCCCAATCGGCGCAGCGGATCACGATCAGCGGCAGTAGACCGGGGTATCGGGTCGACCAACGCACAGCCTCCTGACGGATCCGCCCGTCACGGTGGCAGAGGGCAAGTGCGAGCCGAGACTCGCCGAGCTGAGTCAGGTCGACGGGCAGCGGGGCGGAGTGCTCCCACTCCGGCCGGAGCTGCGAGCGGTACCAAGCCACCTGACGCACTCCTGCGTCCAGCGCGAGCCAGTCGCCGGGGTCGTCGACATCAAGCGTGCCCCGAAGCGGTGCACCTCCCGCGAGCCGCACCGCGGCCACTGTCCCGTCCCTGGTGTCCTTATGCATTCCCGCCCCCGCTCCAGCAGTCGTACCGTTGATCGTAGGGCGCGGGGCGCTCGCGGAGCGCGCGAAATTTGGCCCTTGAGTCACTGAGGGCAATCAGTCGGCCCCATGCCCAACAGAAGCCGAGCGCGGACCACGACTGGCCAACTCTCGCGCTCACTGGCCAAGTGAAGCACTCAGTCGCAGGATGCCCTCTGAGCTGGGACGATGGGACTTCCTACGGTTCCAGGTCCACAGAATGAGAGAGCACCCGCGAGGTGCAATCCTCGCATGCTGCCTCGGCGGTGTCCGCCGCGTTCGATGACGCGAATCTGATCGCGTACGCCGGGCTGGCCCCGGTGATGCGGCTGGCCGAGCGGTGCGGGCTCGCCGGTCTGGTGGCGGACAAGGTGAAGCTGAGCGGGGCGAAGAACAGCGCGGGCGCTGCGGCGGACGCCAAGGTCACCAGCATCGTGGCCGGCATGGTCGCGGGTGCTGACAGCATCGACGACCTGGACGTCCTGCGGCACGGTGCGATGCCGGCCCTGTTCAGCGGGATCCGTGCCCCGTCCACGCTGGGCACTTTCCTTCGCTCCTTCACCCACGGCCATGCCCTCCAACTCCACGCGGTGCACCGGGAGTTCCTCAGCGAACTGGCCGCGCACACCCCGCTCCTGCTCGGCTCCGACCAGAAGGCGTCCATCGATGTCGACTCCACCCACAAACGCGTCTATGGCCGCACCAAGCAGGGCGCCGAGTACGGCCGGTTCAAGGGCATCCGCACCCTGCACCCCCTGCTCGCCACGATCTGCACCCCCGCTTCCCGGCCGGTGATCGCCACCGTGCGGATGCGCCGCGGCAAAACGGCCGACTCCCGTGGCGCCCCGAAACTCGCGAGCGAGGCCCTGGCCACCGCCGTCGAGGCCGGCTGCACCGGCCTGCGCATCCTGCGCGCGGACTCGCAGTTCTACAACGCCGGTGTCATCGCCGCCTGCCGCCGGGCCGGCACAGCGATGGCCCTGACCTCGTTCCAGCGGCTTGACAACCATAGGAGCATCCAGCGGACACCCGCTGCCCACACCCCAGCCGACAGCCCAGAACCGCCCCGCAAACCCTCGGAGACCACTTCGAAACCACATCGGTGGATCGAGGCTTACGACCTGGGGGAACGATAGGGAGTGGATCGGCGAGCGGCGTCGTGCGGCTTCGGATCCAGGGCGGAGGAGGGAGGTGGATGGGGTCTGTCCTGCTCGAAAGCAGCTGAGAGCTCGGGGAAGGGGCGTCGGTGACCGACGACGACGCGGGAGGCGGAGTCGCAGGGCGTCGGGAGCCCGATCCCTATTGCCCCCAGGTCGTTAGGCCGGCGACGCTCAGCTCTCCTCTGCCGGGCGAGCCGGCCTGGCGCGTGATCCCCTCGTGGGCGATGGTGGCGCCTGGGACAGCTTGCTGCCGTGCGGTTCATGGCCGAACGGGCCGGCTCGCGCCCCGCGCAGATCGACAGCACGCATACGGTGCCGGTCTCACAGCCCCAGGCTGCCACCGCCTCCTGAAGGGATCAGCCATGTCGAACTTCACCCCGTACCTGGAGCGCAACCAGGCTTTCGCGGCCTCCGGTGCCCAGGCCAACGTCCCCCGGATCCCGTTCGTCCCCTTCAAGCAGCTGTACCTGATCACCTGCATCGATCCGCGCGTGGAGCCCGCGGCCGTGCTGGGCGTCCGGCTCGGAGAAGCGATCGTCGCACGTAACGTCGGAGGCCGCGTGACGCCGGCGATCATCAAGGACCTTGCCTGGATCGTGCACCTGCACGAGAACAAGACTCCCGAAGCGGACTGGTTCGAGATCGCCGTCATCCACCACACCGACTGCGGCTCGGGATTTCTCGCCGACGACGGTCTACGCGTCGGCTACGCCGCCCGCGGTGGCTGGGACGAACAGACCTCCTCGGAGATGGCCGTCCTGGAGCCGTCCAAGACGGTCCAGAAGGACATCGCCAAGTTGCGCGCGGCACCCGAGCTCGCGTCGGCCATCGGCAACATCAAGATCGGCGGCTACACCTACGACCTCGGGACCGGGAGGATCACCACCGTCGTGCAGCCCGGCTGAGCAGGACACGGTCGGCCCCGGCAGTCCCGGCCGACGCCGAGACGGAAGCAACTGTGCCCGGTTTCCAGCCGTCGGGCTCCCACCGCCCGTACAGGGTGCGTACTCATCCGCACGGCGGTGCGGCCACCGGTGAGCACCGGGTGCGGCGTGCACCGCGTGAGCCGACACCAGGCCGTGACCGAGCAGAAGACTCGCACCGCCAGCGCCGTACCATCAGCTGCGGCTTGACCCGTGCGTGCCCGCTCTCGTCGAGGATGGGCGCGCTTCGGGCACAGAGACCGGACGGGATGACTGTCAGGTTTCGATCCGACACAGATCGAAGCCCGGACCCCGGATCACCAGAACCTGGAGGTGAACGCCGCAGAGGTCTACGGGTGTCTCGGCCCCAACGGCTCCGGCAAGAACACCGCCGTCCGCATGCTCACCACGATGCTCCGCCCATCCCGCCGGGGGCGGACCCGCGCACGGCGGGAACGCCACGGGCGGCAATGCCACGGGCGGGTCGGGTGACACGGGCGGCTCCGGCGGTTCCGGTGTGGCGTCCGGCGCGACCTCGCCGAACCCCCCCGCACCCAGCGGCCACTTCCGGCTCAAAAACGTTGGCTAAGGGCTGTCCCGTAATCCCTGGCGGGCGCGCGACGACAGCTGCGGCACCTCGCCGCGTTGTCGGAACGTCCGCATACATCCAGTATGCGGACGCCCCTCCGCCTTGCGATGCACCACATCCGACGCCGCGAGCTGGTCCGCCACGGATGACGGGACAGCCCTTACAGTCCGCCGGCCAGTGCCTGACTGTCAACGCCAACATGCTGTCCCTGGCCGACTGCGGCTCCAAAACCGGCCAGAACTGGCGCACGGGTACCAACAGCACCCTCGTGAACCTGTACAGCAGCCAGTGTCTTGGCGAGAGCGCCACCTGGCCGTACCTGGCATCCTGCGAGCCGTCGAAGACGACCCAGCACTGGGCGAAGGAGTACTGATGGCGCGGCCGGACCAGGTGCGCTGACGAGCCCCCACGAGGGACGCGACCCGGATCGCGCAGGCAGCCCTACCGCGTCTCCGCCGGGAAGCCCCGTACCCAGACCGATCTCCTGGACTGGACCTTTCCGGCCCCGGCCCCCGTTTCGGTCCCTGCTGCCCCCGTTTCCGTCCCTGTTCCGGCCCGTGAGTTCGCCCCGGTGGCCGCGCCGCCTTGGACGAAGCGATCGACGCTGCCCGTCAGGGCCTCACCGGGGAATAGCCGCCACGCTGGTGCGGCGCACACGGGAGGTGCGGGTGGGCGCGACCGGGACGATGCCGGGCCGACGCTGCCGCCGCTGAGCGCGGCGCGGGCCCGTGCGGTGACGGCTGGGCTGCGGAAGGCGCTGGAGGATGTCCGGCGCGCCGTGGGTGTTCTCGCGGCCCGGGTCCAGGTCGCGCACGCTGCCCGGGTCTGGGCCCCGCTCGGTTACCCGTCGTGGGCGGCGTATTGCGCCGCGGAGTTCGATATCTCCCGGGCGCAGGCGTACCGGCCGCTCGAGTCGCACGTCGAGCCGCACGCGGCCGACTCGGGGCGCCCCCGCCGCATTCACTGCAGCCTTCCACGGCCATGGCTTGCGGCTGCGGTAGCGCTTACGTGGCCCTACGAGCGCGCCGGCACCCGGCCTCGCGCAGCGCCGCCTGCCCGGAGGGCTCAGCTGGTGACGCGCGTGTAGGTGAGGAACACTGCGCCGCTTTTGAGGACGGTGTGG
>NZ_JBIARH010000060.1:0-28580 GCF_042889785.1 Streptomyces sp. NPDC002476
TCTTCGGCTACCTGACCCCAGCCGAGACCAGGCAGCGGCACCAACACGCCCTCGCGGCATAACGAACACGTGTCCAACATCACGGGGAAACTTCACCGGGCTGCAAAAGGGGGCCTTTGACGGGACCGAATCCGACCGATCGTGGCAAGCCGGGATCGAAGATTCACCTGATCACCGACCGGAACGGACTCCCTCTGTCGCTGGGTATCTCCGGCGCGAACATGCACGACAGCCTGGGTCTTGAGCCGCTCGTGCGCGGCATCCCGCCCATCCGCTCCCGGCGCGGCCCGCGCCGTCGGCGCCCGGCCAAGCTCCATGCCGACAAGGGCTACGACTACGACCACCTGCGACGGTGGCTCCGCAAACGCGGCATCCGTCACCGCATCGCCCGCAAAGGCATCGAGTCCTCCACACGGCTGGGCCGCCACCGCTGGGTCGTTGAGAGAACAGTCTCCTGGCTCGCCGGATGCCGCCGCCTGCACCGCCGCTACGAACGCAAAGCCGAGCACTTCCTCGCGTTCGTTGGCATAGCGGCAACCCTCATCGGCTACCGCCGACTCACCAAATGAAACGACGTCTTATCAACGCAGCGGGCCCCCGCGAGCCGTGATGACGGCGTTTCGCGGGGGCGCGCAATTCAGGGGTTGGCTACCCCGGGTTTACCCGACTCCACGGGGTCCAGTACCCGCTGAGCTGGCGGTTACGCTCCCAGTTGTCGTCCTCCATAGTGACGACGATGCGGGTAGTTCCGTTCGAATTATTGAAGGCCCTGACCTTGCTGAGCCCGTAGCCACCCATCGACTCCCAGCGGCTCCAGTCGCCATCGGACTCGACCCACCGGGTCACCACGTTGTGGGCGGGAGCCACCGCGAAGACCTGCTTGGTCCCGTCCGGCAGAGTGTGGGTGGTGACGCCGTACTCGCAGATGTAGGCCTGTCCACCGCTCTTGCACTCGCTCGCGGCCTGAGCAGTCGACGGGACGACCACGGCGAGACTCGCGGCGGCGGCGAGCGTGGCGACGGCGGCCATGCGCTTCTTCATGTATTCGGATTCCTGAGAGTAGTGCGTGAAAGACAACAATCCGATCCTGAGCTGCGCTCCTGACGTCTCACTGACGTTTTGCTGACGACCGCAGGCGACCCTGCACGCGGTCTTCTGCCCGGTGCGCTGAGGACCATGAGGCGGATCAGGCGCGACAGCACGGCCGGATGGCGGTCGGCCGACGCAGCTCCCCGCGACGACGGCGCATGGACTGGAGGCGCGGTGCGCTCGCGCGAAGTCCCGTTCGCGTGGCGTGAGATGGGCTGGGTCTGCTGACCAAAGCCTGCCGACAACAGGCCGTCCGCGACACGCCGAACGCCGCAACATCACACAATTCGCGACGGTCACTCACGGTCAACGCGCGAGATCGATGTCCCCGAGATCCGCTTCGAGATCAGTTCGGATAAGCATGTGTCAGATGCCCACAACTCCGACCCGACCCCGACCAGATGCCCCGGCTTGAGGAGATCCACGACAACCTCCTCGACCGCCTGAAAGAAGCAAAGGACCAGGAATGGCTCGGCGAGGTCGCCGCCATCGAGACAAGCGTGGCCGCCGCTGAAGACAAGCTCGCTGCGATGCGCGAGATGACCGCCAAGCACACCACCACCAACCTCGGCATGCCCGACTTCCACCCATCCGTCGGCCGACGCACATCCGGCAGCTGACACACCTTGACGAGACCAAACCACCCGCGCACGGGCCGAGCAGCCAGCACAGACTGGCAGACCTTCGGAGAAGCACTCAGCGGCCCGTTGCCCGCACAGGCAACGGGCCGGATCGGGTCAACGAGGGCCGGCGTTGTGAGACCAGACCCGCTGGATCGTCCGGTAGTCGATCACGGTGATGTCCTCCTGCTGCAGAACTTCACGGGCTTGCGGCGATGTCAGGAACTCGTAGTCCGTCCGGCGCACGCACCAGCCACCGTCGACGACCTGCGCCTCCTCGTTTCCCAGACCGGGATGCACAGCCCACTCATTGAGCCCAGCAGGCAGGTCGCGCAGCATCTGAACGTATCGGGCCGCCTTTCCTGCGGTCCCGAGGGAAAAGCTGTCCAGGAAGTCGTTGTCGGTGACCGGCAGCCCGCGTTGCCGCATCACCTGGCGCCCGGGTTCGAGCCAGACCCGGACCGCAAGGCCGTACTCGGCTGCCAGTACTACGGCCAGGTCGAGAATGTCATCGCGGCCGCCATCGGCCAGGCAATGGAAGTCCAGGTGGGTCGGCGTGAGCCCCGCATCGGCGACGGCACTGATCTGGGCGCGGAACTCAAGTTCGATCTCATCGAGCCGAGCCTGGCCGAGGAGAGTCGCCCGTCCGGCGGGCGTCGGGGCGAACAGCTCACCTGCAGGGTCCAGCAGCGAGGGGATTCGCTCCTTGGCGGTCATCGGCCCCCATCGGATGTCGGGCATCTCGCACACCAGGGTGAGATGGATTCCGAACGGGATCTGCGGCCGTCGGCTGAGCAGTTGCATGGCCTGCGGCGCCGCGGGACACGGGACCATCAGGCTGCACGAGGTGGCGATGCCGTCTTCGATCGACTCGATCACCGCGGCGTTGATCGCTGGATACATCCCGAAGTCATCACAGTTGACGATCAGCAGCCGGGCGTCGGGGGGATACCCCAGTAACTCACTCGACTGCTCTGCAGGTGTGACAGCCGCGGGGCCGGTGGTTTCATCCATGCCCGCAGTGTGAGACCTGGCCAGACATCGCGCACGGGAATATGACCCCGCCGGGGCTCAGCGCCGTCGTTTTCTCGTGGACATCCACGAGCCTGCCGATCACCAACTGCCGCCACCGGTGATCGAACGGTGCTGCTGAACATGAACGAAGCCGACACGCCGAACGCCACGTCAATACAAGATTTTTTATGGTCACCGTCAGTGAACATGCGCGGCCCAGATGCCCGAGAGAACCGGCTCAAGATCAGTTCGGTTAAGCCTGCATCCGCTGCCCCGTCCTCCAGATCGACCCACGCCAGCGATCCCGACTCATCGAGATCATCCAGAACCTCCGCGAGCGCGTCCGCGAGGCCCGCGCCAACGGCTGGCTCGGTGAAGTCGAAGGACTCCAGGTCACGAGCGAACTCGACGGCGGCGACTGGATCCGAGGCATCACGATCCGCCAGCCCTGGGCCACCTGCATCCTCGCCGGAAAGAACCCGGAGAACAGGCCCGCCAACTGGCCGTGGCGAGGCTGGCTCCTACTGCACGCGGGCCTGAAGCTGGACCGGCCGGCCCTGCGCGACCCGCTGGTCGCCACCACGATCCGCGGCCGCGAACTCCACCGCGGCGCGGTCATCGGAATCGCCCGGCTCACCGACTGCCACCCGGACCAAGGCCCCGAGCGCTGCACCAGCCCCTGGGCGCAGCGCGACGCCCACCACCTGGTCCTCGCCGACGTCCACGAACCGCCGCTGCCCCTACCCGCCACGGGCGCGCTCCCCGCCTGGAAGCCGACGCAGGACCTCGTCGACCAAGTTCTCCAGCAACTGCCCGACCTGCGACCGTGACCCGCCGCAAGGAGCCGCTGTGGGAGCCGGGCCAGATCCCGGCCCCCGGCGGCTTGCTGGACTGGCGCGACGCCCGGCACTTCGACCGCTGGCAGGACCACCCCTGCGCGCTGTGCGGCACGACCACCCCATGCGCTCCCACTCCGGAGAACCCGCACACAAGACCTGCGCCGAGAGCTGGATCGCCGCGAACCCGACGGAGGCACGCCTTGGCCGGTTCGCCTCCGACATCCAGCTGGTCGGCATCGCGGCCCGCGGGCGTGGCCTCGCCCCCGACGAGGTCGCGCTCGTCGCCAGGATGACCGGCACCACCCCCGAGGCGGTGATCCGGGAGTACAAGCGCGACAACACCGCATGGGCGCAGAAGCAGGCCGCGCTGGATCAGCCAGACCTGGCCCGCCTGGACACACACCTGGACGAGATTGCCCGGCAGGGCCAGGACCCGCCCTGCATCCCCTGACCACCACCCCGCCCGGCGGCCGGGACCAACTGGTCCCGGCAGACCGCCGAAGCTGGCGGAACCTGCATCTGTACGCGGCTGACGACCCCTCGGTGCTTATACCCCGCATCCCGTGCGCAGTCCCCCGTGCCTGCATCGGGCCGCAGAGGCTTCTTCGACTGGGGGCGTCGCCTGTCACGGCAGTTGGTTGAATGCCTGGTCGGTATCGGCTACGGCTTCGGGGTGGACGTCGTGGGCGGTGCGACCGTCGGCGATCTTCTGCCAGTTGGTCCGGGCGAGCACTCGCTGGACCGCGAGTACCTGGGCGGCTAGCAGGCGTGCCTGGATGCCTTCGCCGAGGGCGTCTGCCAGTGCCTCTTCGTCCTCGAGCTGGTACCGCGTGAGCCGTCCTGCCAGGCTCGGTGTGGTGAACACCAGCCGATGGAACGCCACCACCTCGGGGTGATTGCTGAGGCCGGTGACGGGGTCGTGCCGATCGAGGCCGGCCCGGAAGTGCCGGTGCAGCGCCGTCACCGGCTTGATGCCGGACTTACGGTCACGTACGACGCGTGCTGCCTCGCCCTGGTGGTCCGCAAACCGGTGCAGCACCAGGTCTTCCTTGGTGGGGAAGTACCGGAAGAGAGTCGGCTTGGAGATCTCGGCTGCTGCGGCGATGTCGTTGACCGAGACGCGGTCGAAGCCGCGCTCCAAGAACAGCGAGACGGCTGCGTCTCCAATGGCGTCGCGCGTCCGCTCCTTCTTGCGGGCTCGCAGTCCCGTCAACTCGCTCATCTGATCACTGTAAAGCATTTATGACCGAGTTGCTTTTTTAACCAGGTAACGTTTTCATGGCGGCATGAATCAGATAGACATTCCCCCCGTGCTCGTCACTGGGGCGACGGGCCGGGTCGGCCGCGTCGTCATCGACCAACTCCTCGACGCGGGCGTGCCGGTCCGTGCCCTCACCCGTCGCTCTGAGGCGGCGGCGTTGCTGCCGGCGAAGGTCGAGGTCTTCGCCGGTGACCTCACTGTGCCCGAGTCGCTCGATCCGGCGTTGAGTGGCGCCGGTGCGGTCTTCCTCGTCTGGACCGCCCCACCTCAGACCGCCGCGGCAGTCGTCGAGCGGCTGGCAGCCCACGTGCGGCGGGTCGTCTTCCTCTCCTCCCCGCATCAGACGCCGCACCCCCTCTTCCAGCAGCCCAATCCCATGGCGGTGCTGCACGCCGACATCGAGCGGCTCATCGCGGCCAGCGGACTCGAGTCGACGATCGTCCGGCCGGGGATGTTCGCGTCGAACTCGCTGGCCTGGTGGGCGCCCGCGATCCGGGCCGGCGAAGTCGTCCGGTGGCCTTACAGCGCTGCCGAGTCGGCACCGGTCGACGACCGCGACATCGCAGCCGTCGCGGCGCGGACGCTCTATCAGGACGGATACGTCGGAGGCGACTACGTCCTTACCGGCCCCGAATCACTGACCCAAGCCGCGCAGGTGGACGCCATCGGTGACGCCCTGGGGCGCCGGATCGCATTCGAGGAGATAACGCCAGACGAGTTCCGAAGCCTGTGGGAGGGTACGGTGCCCAGCTCGGCCGTCGACATGCTGCTCGCCGCGTGGAGTGCGGCGGTCGGACAGCCCGCGTACATCACCACTGCGGTGGCTGACATCCTCGGGACGGCGCCGCGAACGTTTCGCCAGTGGGCCGTTGACCACGCCATCGCGTTCACGGAGGGTTCGTAACCTCGTCGACCGCGACCTGAGCCCCAGGCCGCAGCCCTCAGTCCGCCGTCGCCCGGCCCTCGCCCCCCGGAACGTGCCGAGCGCGTGGGCGCGTGAAGCTCATGCAGCCCGAGGCATCGTGCGTATCGACAGGACGCGCGCGCCTCCGGTCCAAGTGCGCGACATCGAGCGGCGCCTGCTGGCCCGACTGAATAGTGCAGGGTTAGAACACCGCCTCTTCACCAGTCCCAGCACCGATCCCGGCGCCGTCCCGGTCACCATCCTGCGGCACCCGGCCGCCGCGGTGACCGCCGCTGGCATCCCCAACCCTGACACAGGAACACCCGCGACCTGGGCACCCTGGCACCTGCTCACCATGAAGCCCCGCTCCCCGGCCGCGTGCCAGGGAGCGGGGGCTTTTTCCGTTTCGAGCGTCTGTACGGCGTCTCAGTTCGCTGTTGGGGCGAATGACGGTCAGGTGGCTGCTGCCTGCTCAGCGAGCCGGGCCCGCTTCTCGGCGCGCGGTACGGCCTTCCAACCGGGCAGGAACGCCGACAGCATCGGGTCGCTTTCGATTCTCTGTTGGGTGAGCCGCATGCCTTCGTCGATGACCGCGTCCCACTTTTCCGCGGCGAGTTCGATGCGGCACGGCAGGTCTTTGACGATCTTCGTGTCAACAGTCAGGTAGTTCGACGCCCGGCTCCTGCCGCCTCGGCCAGCAGCGACGTAGGCGTCGGGGCCGGCCTGGTCAGGAAGGAGCGAGATGAGGACGGCGTCACCGTCCTCAGCGATCTTGCGAGCCGCCTTGCTGGCCGCAGAAATCTCCGTCTTGGAGGGCGCACGTCCGAGTACGCCGATCAGTGTGCCGCGGACACTGACTGTGTCCCGGTCGGCCAGGGCGCTGCGCAGGGCTGCCAGCAGGGTCTCCGTTGTCGATGCCATGACCGTGATTGTTGCGATCGGTCAGCTCACAGTGGCGCGCTCATGGGCGTGCTCCGTGTGTGTTCCCCCATACGTGGGTCGCCCGTCGTCCGCGGTGCCACCTGGGTGAGTGCTCCGATGCCGAGCTTCGGGCCCGCACTTGTTGCGTTCAACCGAGGCGTGTCCAGGGCCACCTGCACAGACGTCGCACTACAGACAGCCCGCTCCCCCTGCGAGCGCAGAAGGAGCGGGCTGTCTGTGTGCTTGTGGACGGCATGTGGCTGGGAAAGTAGTCACAGCCATTCGGTCTGTGTACTACTCCGCAGCGGGCAGCGCCGAGCCGCGGCGCTGCCGGGCCATCTCGTTCAGCGTGTCCACGAGGATCAGGAATTGTGCATCGTCCATCCGGGCGTTGAGGAACTCGGCGGCCTGGATGGCGTTGTCGTACGGGAATTTGACGCCTGTGACTACCGGTTGCGGAGCTCCAGAACCGGGTCGCTCCTCACGAGGAACGGGTACCCCGTCCGAAGCGTCCTCCCTCAGGGCCTTGGGTGCTGACATGCCCGTCGAGTTGTTGCGCAGCGCGCTACCACTGGCACCTCCAGCCGCAGAGCGTCCCGCGTTGTTGTCCGCGGACAACAACGCGGGAGAGCTTGCCGTCGCGGATGGTGCGTCCGCGGTCACATTCGCAGTGCGGCCTTCGCTGGTGGAAGGAATGTTGTCCGCGGACAACAAGTCGCGGTTGCCGTTCGCGGCGATGGAGGATTCTGGTGCCACATCCGTAGCGGCCTCAGGCCTGGAGGCGTGTTCGTTGTCCGCGGACAACGAACCAGAGGAACCAGCTTTCGCCAATGCTTCGCGACCAGCAGCCAGAAGGCGCTGTTCCTCCGCCTTCTGTTGCTCCACGGCCTCCTTGGTGTTCGCGAGGCCGGCGAGCAGCTGCGCCGAGTCCAGGCCCGGGTCCTCTTTGAGGCGTCGGGCCAAGGAACGTCCGTCTCGCTCTGAAACCTCGCCAGCGCTGAGCATCGCCTGGATCTCCGACGGCAAGGTCAGCAGGGCCAGCTGGTTGGTGACCCAGGACCGGTCCTTGTTGAGCCGCTTGGCGGCCCGGCTCCGCGCTCCCCGGTCGCCGCCGTCCTCTGCGCAGACACTGACGAGTTGCTCCACACCTCGGGCCCGCTCGATGACGTCGAAGTCCTCACGGTCGAGGTTCTCCGCCAGGAGGTGATCGACGAAGTCTTCCCGCGTCGTGGCCAGATCGTCTCGGACCACGAAGTCGAGTCTGTCCAGACCCACATGGACGGCGCTACGGAATCGGCGCTCACCGTTCACGAGCACGTAGAGCGCGTCTGGCCCGATCGTGGTCTCATGCGCAGGCCACAACTTCAGGTAGGCCTCGCGGGTGACAGCCACGCACGCGGCAAGCTGTGCCTCGCGCAACTCCTCGCCGAAGCGCGCCTTCTCCTCGTCAGAACCGAAGTTACGACGCGGGTTGAGCGGTGTGGGCGCTACCTGATCGAGGGAGAGCCGCACCAGCTCGTACGCCGGAATCGCCCCCTCGGTCAGTGCCTTCGCCCTCCCCCGCGCACTGCGGCTGCGGGTACGTCCGAACGAGGAACTCTCGCCAACCTTGTCCGCGATGCTCATCCCTGAATCCTCCTGGCGATCGATCGCAGGACGTTTGCCTGCTCACAGTCCGGCTCATAAGCCAGCAACGGCTCCTTGCGACGAACCGCCTCCCGTTGCTCCTTGAGCTCTGGGACGATGCCGAGGACCGGCTCTTCCATGCTCTGCCAGGACTGGAGTGACGAGGTAGCGATGAAGCCATTGCGCGCGTCGTAGAGGTTCACGACGAAGCCCAAAGTGGCGATCTCCACCTTCAGGTCCTCGCACAGATCGTCCATCTGGTCGGCGAGCATGTCGTACGCGTCGCCGGAGGTGTCCTCGGCCTGGACCGGGATCACGATGCCGGACTGTCCGGACTCCTCGCCCTCGCGAGTGCGCCCGTAGTACAGGGCGGTGTCCATCGTGTAGCCCAGGCTCGGAGGACAGTCGACGACGATGAAGTCGAAGTCCTGTTCCAAGTCGGCCAGTACGCGCTCAAGCGCGGTCTCCTTGATCCGGACAGCGCGGGTGGTGGCGAGCTTCGCGTCCAGCAGGAACGCGTCCTTGCACGCGGGGAGCAGCCACAGCCGGTCTTCGAAGTCGCCACCCTTTATCGCGACGAGCAGCGCCTGGAGATCACCCTCAGCGTCGGCCAGCATGTGCTTGGCCAGGCTGGCCGCGCCGATGTCGAGCATCTCGTATCCGAGCTGCCGGGTGAGGTGTCCCTGCGGGTCGAAGTCGATGAGCAGGGTGCGCTTGCCGGTCTCCGCCAGTGCCTGAGCGACGCCGGCCGATACTGAGGTCTTGCCCACGCCGCCTTTCTGGTTACCAAACACCAGGCGCCGTGCACCGGTCGTCCGCGGGGGAGCCGGGCGAGGGGAGGGATGGGCGTCGAGCCAGCATCGGATCGACTGAGCCATCCCCTGGTTGTAGGAAATCTTGCGGGACTTGCAGGCGCTCTTCAGCTTCTCGTACAGCCCGGTCGGCAGGTACGTCGAGAACGAGGCGCCGCCACTGGTGTCGACGACCGGATGGTCCTTCAGGCCCATCCAGGCGGTGACACCCCCGGTCACCGCGTCTTGGATGTCAACATCCAACTCGGCTGCTCGTACCTTGAGTTCGCGACGAAGAGGTGACGGCAGCTTGGCAACTACCTTTTCACGATCTTCAGGGCTATATGGAACAGTCATGGCGCTACCTTAGTACCGCCCAATGGGTTACAGGTGACTTCTCGGCCCGTGTCGCTCCCCCGCCCGAGTCATGCCGACATTCCTGGTGCCGATCCAGCGGACGAGCCAGCACCGTAACCACACCCCACCCCGCCAATGGGCCGACCAACTCAAGCCGAGGGACGTGTCACGCCGCCGGACGCCGCGCGCCGACGTACACGCATGGGAAACGGCGCACAGGCCCGGCCACCCTCCTCGGGTGACCGGCTCTCCCTCTGTCCGCCGACTTCAACGCCCGGCGTCAATGCCTTTCCAGCCGTGCCCAAGCCCGCGGCGCCGGGCCTGCGTCGCGGGGCAGTTCCGATCCGGGCGGGTGTTCAGCGCGTCGATCACCTGCCGGGCAGTGGTCGGGTGAGCCCAGCGGATACGTGCCCAGAGGCGAGGACCCGGGCGTACGTCCCCGGCCCGTAGCGGCCAAGGCCACCGCGAGCGAGGCCGCAGCCGTCTCGGCAGGCCCCGCGCCCCACCGGCCTTCGTCCTCGGCAGCGGAGTCCTGGCGGGGGAGTGCACGGCGGGCGGCGAGGAGCACGGCGAGAGCCTGGGCCTGGGCTGCGTCCAGAGTGACAGTCAGCAGGGCGGGGCCGAGCTGGTGAACCCGGTGCCCGGCGAGGCCGTGGGTGGCGAGAGCCCGCCGCAGGCCCATGCTCAGCACCGCCGGGTCCTCCGCGCGGCCGGGGTGTGCTCGGCGCGTTCACGCAGCACGGCGACGGCAGCCGGGATGACCTCCAGGAGCTCGGCAGCCTCCGGACTGAGCTCGGACAGTGCCTCGGCGAGTACCTCCGGTGCCGTGGCCGCGTCCTCGACGGTGCCGCTGCTCCGTCGCTCCGGCCCGGCGGCGTCGGCGAGAGCGCACACGGCGATCACCGCGCTCTCGGCCACCGTGCCGAAGCGACCTACCAGGCGCATTGAGCGTCAGTGGGAGCTTCGGCGGTGCGCGCTTAGGATCGTTCCTGACGAAGTTTCGGAGGCCCCCTCCGTATCGCCGCAGCGGAGGGGGCGACGAGACCAGGTCCGCTTGCTTCCCCCTGGTCGCCACTCGCAGAACTGCCGCAGGCGAGGGCTATCTACTCATTGCCTCGTTCGCGGCCAATGCCGGGCTGCCCCACCCGCGTGACCTGGACTTCCCGTTGTCGGTGCACGTGTCGGTCGCCATCGCCATCTGCCTGGTCTTTGGTGCGATCGGCGTGTCAATTGTCTGGAAGGCGGGGGAGACCAGCTCGTACTGAAGAACACGGCTGTCCGCGCGGGCCGCCCTCGTCCAGTACCGCCTCGGGTGCCAGCCGAGGGTGTCTCGCACCTCAAGGCCCCCGTCGGGCCGCCATCCTGTGGCCGGATCGCCCTCATCATCCGGGCCCGGCACGGTATGACATGAGCGCCACGCGATAGCTGAGAGGGAGAGTGAAGGCATGCGCACGCTGCTGCTCGTTCTGCTGGCAGCCACGGCCTGGACAGCCTGGTACTGGAGCCGGTTCCCCGGCAGGTGGATCTTCACCTTCAGTGCGAAGTACGCAGATGAGCGGGCGCAGCTCGCGGACTGCCGACGGAACCTGCGCGAGGTAAACAAGACAGCCGCCCGGACGGAGAAGTCCGCCCGCGACAGGGCCAACGCGGAAGAAACTAAGTACCAGCAGGATATCCAGGCACTGGAACACGAAATCGAGGGGCTGCTCCACCCTGGCCTCGGTAGGCATCTGAAAGGTCCGATCGGCAAAATCACCTTGTATGAGCACGGGGCGAAAGTGGCTGGCAGGACAAAGCCGATCCCGCTTGCTGGGCTACAGGTCCAGTTCAGATCTGGCCCGAACCACGTGATCGACCTGGTAGAGCCCAGCCGCCGGATTCACCGGGCGAAGTACCCGCTGCGCCGACCACCGGACAACGAGGAGACACCGTTCTTCACTGAGGAACAGCTGAGCGACTTCGCACGATCCCCGCCGCAAGGAGGCCCTCGCCGCGCTGGAAGTCCAGCGCGATCGATGGCGGGAACTCACTGGGAAACGCCCCCCGCAGTAGGTGAACCGACTGGTCGGTCCCTGCGCGGGCCAGGCACGGGCCCGGCGTCGACCGGGGCCTGATTGACCGCGTCCTGCCCGCGCAGGTGGGTGAAGGCGGTGTTGCCGTCGGCTTTCGACCCGGCGGCACGCGGCCCGGGTGCTCGGCAGTTCTGCGCTGTGCTCGGCGCAGGTGCTGCGCGAACCGTCGGCAAGGCATTACGAGTTGCCTGGTGAATGGAACTGCTGGGCATGTGGTGCCATCAACGCCGCGCCCGATATGACGTACAGGCATCCGCGCTCACCCCAAGCCTTCCTGGGCTGCTGAGCTCCCGGAGCCGGATCCTTTGCCCGTTCCGAACACCAGCAGGGGGCCTCGGGCCTCGTCCGTAGTTTGTTCTATGTCCAGGGTTCGGTCGCTTGAGTCGCTTTGGTCGCTGTGCGGGACGTCAGAGCGGGAGCGTTATGCCGAGATCTCGCATGGCGCTGGACGGAGGGCTGCCTTCGGAGCGCTCGGTCTTCCTGCCCTTGGCCCGGGGTGTGAGTGTCTGGGGATCGATGGCTTCGGCTGGTGCGGAGCTGGCGTAGAGGCCTTCGGGTTGGCTGTCGCGATCGTGGGGGAGCAGCCAAAAGACGCGGCGGCGGAAGGTACCGGAGGCGCGGGAGGCCTTGGCATCGCTGGTGAGGGTGGCGTATCCGACCATGCGGCCGTCGCGGTGGTAGGGGGGTTTGCCGACGCGGGTGGGTAGGCGGTCGAGGCTCTGCCGGACATAGTCGAGGCGGGAGATGTCCTCGAGCCAGACGAGTTCGGCCTCGTGTTTGAGATCGTTCTCGCTGATCAGGGAACTCATGCCGTCTCCTCCTGGGCGAGCAGTCCGATGCCAGGGTAGTACTTTCTCGAGTTGGACAAGATCATCTGTTTCGGGGAGGACAGCCCGAGAAGTTCGCGGGCCCGGGCGGCGAAGGTGCGGTTGCTCATCGCGAGGCAGCCTTCGCTGCTGCACCAGGCACGGTAGGCGTCGTAGAGGGTTTTCTGTTCAGTGCGGTAGTCGGGGCCTTGGACACAGGCTTCGTCGAAGAAACGGCCGGTGTGGTCCTCGGTTTCGGCGTAGGCGGTGGTGGCGATGCGGACCTTGTCCGGGCCGGTGAGGTCTCTCTCGCCTTCGAGGTAGCGGCGGGTGCCGTCGATGAGCCAGTTGAGGATGCCAGGGCCTTCTTCGGCGACGAGGATGTCAGCGAGGTTATCGATGCGCCGGTCGTCGGAGACGGTGCGCTCGAAGGGGATCAGCCTCATGCGCCGCCAGAAGGCGAAGCCGCCGGTGCCGACTTCGGGGCGGTGGTTGCCCAGCAGCCAGAGCTTGTGGGTGGGGTTGAAGGAGAAGAAGTCCTGTCGCATGCGGCGGGCCTTGATGCGGTCGCCGCCGGTGAGGTGCTTGACGCGGGCTTCGTCGAACTTGTCACCGGGCTTGACCTCGGAGCAGACGACGACGCGTCGCCCGTGGAGTTCTGCGAGGTCGGTGGGGTGGCTTTCGTAGAGGCGGGCCATGAGGAATCCGGGTGGGGCGGCGTCGGCGTAGTCGCCGAGAAGTTTCATCGAGACGTCGAGAAGGACGGATTTGCCGTTCTTGCCGGCACCGAAGAGGAACGGCATGACCTGTCCGCCGACGTCGCCGGTGATGGAGTAGCCGAGGAGCAGCTGCAGGAAGGCGATCATCTCGGCGCCTTCGGCGTCGTCGCCGAAGGTGTCTGTCAGGAACCGCTGGAACCTCGGGATCGGCATGGTGGCCGGTCCCACGGTGGTCGAGCGGGAGTGGAAGTCCTTGTTCGGGTCGGGTTTACGCAGGAGCCCGGTATGCAGATCAACGATGCCGGCGGGGGTACACAGGGCGTACGGGTCGGCGTCGAGGTGCTCGGCCTTGAGAACCATGCCTGGGGCAGACTTGGCCTGGGCGAGCATCGCGTTGATGCCTGAGGTGCTAAGTGCGCGTCGGCGGTGCTTGCGGAGGGCTTCGACAAGGTGCTCGCCTGTCGGGTCGGTGGTCGCGAGGTGCTCGCCGATTTCGCCTGCCGCCCAGATCACGGCGTCGTCTTCGTCTACCTGCCAGCGGGTGGTGTCCCAGCGGTACCAGCCCAGGCCCGGGACGTACCGGAAGTCGGTCTGGTAGAGCTTCACGAAGAGTTTGGCGTTGCCTCGGTCGGTGAGAGAGCCGGGGATCAGGCCGTGTGCGGTCGCTCCCATGGCCGTGGGTGTCGGGTTGTCGGTGGTCTGCTGGGGCGGCAGGACCGGAGTGGACTTCGCGATGATCTGGGCGGCTAGGTCATGGGGGTCGAAGTCGAAGAGCATATTCGGCTCGTGGCCGGAGGAGCTGGTCACGGGTGGCTCCCGGGGTGAAGGGGGCGTCGGGCGCCTGCGGTCATACCGCCGCGGATGATTGCCTCGGCGCGGCGGTCCTGCCCGGGGCGGGCGTGGCGGGCCGTTTCCATGAGGGCGTCTCGGGCGTCGTGCTCGGTGAGTTGTCCGCTGGCGACCAGTCCGCCAAGCGTGAAGGCCGCCCGGTTGAGCTTCTCGGAGAACCCTGCTCCTTCGGGGGTGCCAGCGCAGTCGGCGACTTCGGCAAGGACCTTGGTAACAGCGGCAACAACGGGGTTGCCGCCGTGGCGTGCGGCCGCGACGGCCTGGCGGGCACGGCCGGGCACGGGGCGCGGGGCCGGTACGTGCGCGGCGGGGAGATGGTGCGTGCGCTGGAGTTCCTGGGCCAGCCAGGCCGGAAGTGGGGCAGGGGTCCGTACGGTGCCGAGCGGCGTGTAGAGGCCTGCCTCGGTGGTGGTTCCGGGCGCGATGATGTATCCGCCGTCGGCCCGCACGTCGACCTGCCAGGCGAGAGCCCGGGTCTTGCCGGAGCCGGAGGAGCACTGCCAGCGACGGGTGTCGGTGCTGCGGTACCAGACGTGCAGGCCGCCCGAGGGTGTTCGGACCCTGAGAGTTGTGACGTCGTCAGCGGGGCTGTGCTGCCCACGGAGTGCGGCAAGGACGGCCAGGGTGTGGAAACCGGTGGTCATCTGGGAGACGTCGATGTCCTCAGCGATGTCGATGCCGGGCAGAAGCCGATTCCTGGAAGGGGGTGGCGCGGGGTGGGCGTCGATGTCGATGACGACGAGGTTCGCCGGCCCGCAGGCAACGGCGACGCCCATCTGCGGGCGTGGTCCCCACCACTGCTGGATGCGGTTGCCGTCGAGGGTCGCGGCGTAAAACCCGTGGCACCAGCGTCCTGCGGCCCGGCAGGGACAGGCATGGTGGTCATGCCCAGGCTCGCGGCAGGCCGGACAGTTCGCAGCGGGGGTCTTCCTGCCTGGGGCGAGTGGATGCACGGGCCAGCCGTTGCTTGCGCACCAGTGGGCGAGCGTGAGTGCGTTCGGGCCAGTAACTTCTGAGTCGCTGGAGGAAACCCGCAGGTCAGCAGGCATCTCGTTCCCCCAATAGCGACTGAAGCGACTCAACAACGGAGACAGACTAGCGAAAACGCGCGTTCGATCAGGTCATCTCGTCGACAGGCGAGTCGCGACAGGTTGGGGCTTAGCGACTGAAGGTATGGGTGAGTGACTGAGTCGCTTCGGTCGCTGGCTTGAGTCACTGGAAGAAACCGCAGGTCAGAAGGCACACTCAACCTAGAGCAGCGACTGAAGCGACTGAAGACGCCTATATATGACGCGCACGCGCGCTAGCTACACAGCTGATATGTGGGGCGACAGTCGCTTCAGTCGCTGCCGCAGCCCCGCAAGAGCTTTGACCTGCGATTTCTCGCAGTGAATCAAGCCAGCGACCGTCGCTTCTCTTCGGTCTCTGGGCCCTACTTATGCAGCGACCGAAGCGCGGGTCCACTGCCACGGGTCCTACACGTCTTGCCGTGCGGAATCGGACGGCCACGCACGGCAGGAGACGGTCCGGCACGTTCTCGCCTCGCGCTCCTGGCGGCCCCGGCCGCCGACCCCGGCCGGGGCCGGTCGAACCCGGTGGGCATCGGGCCGCGGCCGCGCGAAGACACCGGCCCTCGTGGTAGCGGCGTTCCGGCACTTCGACAACCGGGACGGCTTCCCGCTCCTGCACGACCACTGCCTGGTCCTCAACCGCGTGCAGCGCAGGGGCGACGACGGCGAGCCGGTGTGGGGTGCCCTGGACACCTTCTGCCTCTACCGGAACGTCGTGGCAGCCGGGACGCTCTACACCCTCGCGTTGACGACCGAGGTGTGTGAGGAGCTGGGACTGGCGACGGTGCCCCGGGAGGTGACGCCGGGCCTGCGCCCGGTGATGGAGATAGCCGGTGTCGACTCCGAGCTCATCGACTGGTCCTCCACTCGCCGTCAGCGGATCGAGGACGTCCTGGAAGGCCTCACCTACAAGTACGCGCAGAAGCACGGGAGGCTGCCCGGCGAGCAGGCCCGCCACGGCCTCGGGTGGCAGGCGGCGCAGGACACCCGCCCCGAGAAGAAGACCCCGCGCCCGTTGAAACAGCTGCTCGCATGGTGGCGGGCGTCCGCGCTGCTGAAGTTCGGCAAGCAGATGGTCGACGGGCTCCTTCGGCGCTGTCGCGCGGCGGGGGCGGCGATCCGGGCCCGGGTGGATCCGCACGTCGATGCCATACTCGCCGCTGTCGACATCGCCGCGGTCGTCTCCACCGTCTGCGGCAAGTTCGCCCGCCGACACGTCCTGGCCGAAGCCCGCCGGCACCTGCTGGAGACCCTGCGCGGCCGCGAGTTCACCCGCGGCCTGGACGACTACATCGCCCACCGGGCCCTGCTCCGCTACTTCCGCCAGTCCACCGTTCCCCAGCCCGGCCGCCGACCAGCTCTTCTACAAAGCCGATTTCGCCGAGCCCGACAGATGGTGGATCGCCGGCACCGACGGCAAGCCTCCCCGCGAGTCGAGCCGGTACGAGCGGGCCCGGGTCGCCAGCCTCGCCGTACGGAACGCGATCCGCGCCGCCCGCACCCCGGCCGCGACTGCGTCAGCCGCCACGCACGCCGACGACCACCGCCGCGACCAGCCGTCAGACGCGCCGCACGCCGTCGACCACCCGGACCGGGGCGCCGCCTCACTCCGGCGCAGCGGGCCGTCGCCATTTACACCCACCAACAGGCCGCGATGCCCGAGGAGTACCTGGAGGGCCGCACGACCGACCCGGCGACGTGGCTGCGCACACCGGAGAACCTGGAACGGCTCGCCGCTTTCACCCGCGCGGCCAACGCCCGCGGCCGCGCCATCGAGAAGGGAGAGATCCCGGCCCCGGCCGCCGACCCGGCCCCGGCCGCCGACCCGGCCGGGGCCGGTCGACCGGCGCCGCCAGGAGCATGAGCAGCAGCACCAGCAGCCCGGCCCCGGCCAGGGCCTTCGGCCGTGACGGCTGCGGACCCGTCCGGCGGGATGGAGGACGAAGTTGTCGCTCCAGCAGTCGGGACCCGGCCCGCCGCCCAGCCTCAAGGCTGGCGGAGAGAGGTGAGTCACCCGCTTGGCGGGTCGTCACAGAAGGGCACCACATGCGATCGAACACGGTGAAGGCGCTCGCGAGCATTGCGGCGCTGCTCGGGATCACCGCCGGGACCCTGTCGGCCTCCGGGACCGCCGTCGCGGCGACGCCGGAGAGGCACCAGAGTGTGGTCTCCGGGCCGGCCGCGGTCACCGAGGTCGAGAACCTGGGGCTGAATACTTCGCAGGCGAAGAGAGTCCAGTCCTATCTCCGCTACTACGCCGGGGTCTACAGCGGAGCGATCGACGGTCTCCTCGGGACCGAGACGATCAAGGCCCTCCAACGGTTCCTGAGAAGTGCGGGGTACTACTCCGGCGCAGTCGACGGCATCGCAGGGGCGGGGACCCGGGCCGGGTTCGCGGCTTGGGCCAATCAGCTGCCCATGGACTGACGCCCGAACAGCCGGGGCCAGATCCCGGTTGTTGCGCCGACGGGCCGCGGGGGGCACGTGCCCCCCGCGTTCGTGCGCGCGCTGGTTGAGTGTGAGGCGGCGGTGGTCGGCGGTGAAGCGGGACGTGGTCTCGTACGTCGGCACGTCGGTCCTCCAGGAAGCACGAAGCCCCCGGCGCTGCCGGGGGCAGTGGGTGTCTCTCTTGGGTTGAAGGGAGTCGGTGACGTGGTGCGGGGCTGGCATCTATGGCCGTTGGTGGGGGGTACGCAGATGTGCGCTCGTTGACGGCGGAGTCGCTTACTGGCGGATTTCGGAGCGCCTGAGGCGGGTGTGACTGGGTGGTCGCGCAGCATTTACATGGCCCTGGTGGTGTCCGCCGGGCGGGCACGGCATCGCCACGGATGCCCGCTGGGCGGGATCGGCCGTGAAGTTTCAGTGAACTCTCCCGCCTCACGGGATCGTGCTTTTTCGCAGGTCAGAGCCGGTGTGTGCTGGGGCGATGCTGAGTGTCGCGAAGATCCAGAGGCGTAACGCGTGGCGGTACTACATACGCGGAGTTGCGTTCGGGGACGGCCGCCGCCCGGTCGGACAGTCGTTGAAGGACGCCCAGGAGCTGGCCGGGCTCCCACCGGGACGGTGGCTGGGGCGTGGTCTGCGTGCGCTGGGGCTCACCGAGGGCGCGGAGGTGTCCGAGCGTCAGCTGGAGCTGCTGTTCGGCGAGGGCCGGCACCCGGACGCCGACCGCATCGAGCGCGGCCTGCTGGACGACGGCGTCGACCCGGTGACGGCCCGCTGGCTGACGGTGCTGGGGCAGCCGATCGAGGAGATCGAGGCTCGCAAGCAGACTCCGCTGCTCGGCATGGACTTCACCTTCCGGCCGCAGGCGTCGCTGGTCGTGCTGTGGGCGCTGGGCGACGCCACCGTGCGCCGGGTCATCGAGCGGGCCCACGAGCGGGCCGTCGCCACGGCGCTGCGCTGGCTGGAGGATGAGGTTGCCGAGACCCGGTGGGCGTCAGGCCGCGGCCGCGCGAAGACGCCCGCGCTCGTGGTCGCCGCCTTCCGGCACATCGACAACCGCGACGGACTGCCGCTCCTGCACGAGCACTGCCTGATCCTCAACCGCGTCCAGCGCCTGGGCGCCGACGGTGATCCGGTCTGGGGCGCTCTGGACACCTACCGTCTCTACCAGAACGTGGTGGCCGCCGGGACGCTCTACACCCTGGCGATGACGACCGAGGTGTGCGAGACCCTGGGGCTGGCGACCGTGCCGCGCGAGGTCACGCCGGGCCTGCGTCCGGTCATGGAGATCGCCGGAGTGCCCGAGGACCTCATCAACTGGTCGGCGTCCCGCCGCCAGCGCATCGAGGACGCCCTGGAGGTACTCACCGACCAGTACGTGAAGGACCACGGCCACCTGCCCTCAGAGCGGGGCCGTCACGGACTGGGCTGGTGGGCGGCGCAGGAGACCCGGCCCGCGAAGAAGAAGCCGAAGCCGCTCGCGCAGCTGCTCGCGCGGTGGCGCGCCTCCGCGATCCTCCGCTTCGGCCAGCAGCTCATCGACGGCCTTCTGGACAGGTGCCGGGCCGTGGGGGCGGCGATCCGGGCGCGGGTGGATCCCACCGTGGACGTGGCGCTCGCCGCCGTCGACGTCGCCGCGGTCGTCTTCACCGTGCGAGAGAAGTTCTCCCGGCGCCATATCCTGGCCGAAGCGCGTCGGCACCTGCTGGAGACGCTGCGCGGCCGCGAGTTCACCCGCGGCCTGGACGACTACATCGCCCACCGGGCCCTGCTCCGGTACTCCCGCCGCCACACGGTCACCAAGCCCGGCCGGGAAGCGCCGGCGGCGGACCGGATGACCTACACCGCCGACTTCCCGGTGCCGCACCGGTGGTGGATCGCCCCCGCCCAAGGCACACCGCCACGGGAGTCCAGCCGCTACGAGCGGGCCCGGGTCGCCAGCCTTGCCGTGCAGAACGCGATCCGCGACGCCCGCATCCGAGCCGACACTGCCACCGCCACCGAGGCGACAACCTCGGCCGTCTCCGCACCCGCCGATCACCGCGACCTCGAGGGCGAGACGGCGTCCGCTCCCCACGCCGTCGACCACCCGGGCCGGGACACCGCCCTGACCCCGGCGCAGCGAGCCGCCGCAGTCCAGCTCCATCAGCAGGCCGCGATGCCCGAGGAGTACCTGGAGGGCCGCACAACCGACCCGGCGACGTGGCTGCGCACACCGAAGAACCTGGACCGGCTCGCCGCCTTCACCCGCGCCGCCGACACCCGCCGCCGCGCCATGGAGGACCGGCCGAAGCCCGAGCAGCCGGCTGACGCGGTCAAGCCCGCCGACCAGCAGCAGCACCATGTGAACCGGCCCGACCAGGGCAGGGGAGCAGGCCGCAACCAGTGAGGGACGGCAACCGGCCAGCGGGTGGCCGATCTGCGACTTCACCCGCGAGCTCCGGCGGGCCGGACTGAGAATCGGGGACGTTGGCACCCGGCACGGGAGGAACCTTGACCGACCTGCACGAACCGCTGGAACCGCTGGAGAGCTACCCCGACGAACTGCCCCCGCCCCGCCAGCGCGGCGACGTGAACCTGGTGGGCCTGCTCAGCGTCGCCGACGACCTCGCCCGCAGCCTGGCGGCGCTGAAGATCCGGGTTCAGCCTCACGACCCGAAGACCTCGCTCGTCAGCCCCGAGAAGGCCCGCGAGAACACGGAGAAGGAAGTCGACCGGCTCCTGGGCACAGCCGTCTACCTCCAGCGCCACGCCCACGCTGCGATGCTCGGGCGGCGCGTCCTCGGTGCGGACTCCAAGGAGGACTGCTCCACCAAGGGCGCCAACCTCCAGCTCAACATCTGGGACGACAAAACGCGCCGGGACATCGTCGAAGACGGCACCACCGGCTGCGTCGCCCCGCCGTCGAAGCCGCCCGCCGGACCATGTCCGACCCCGCCACCCGCAAGATCCTCCTCGCCTTCGTCCGCGACGACGAAGGCACCGCCGTCGCCCGCGCCCTCGGACTCGGACCGGACGACACCGCGCAGTTCTTCGATCGCGGCCTCACCCTGCGCCCGGAACACCGCGTCGGCTGACCTCACCGTTCCCCGCGGCCGCGCCCCGGCCGCCAGACACCCGCATTGGAGCGCCCGTTGCCCTACGAGGCCCGCGATCTGAACCTGACCGACCCGACGAAGGGCTACCTGAACTTCGTCCTCTACACCGAGCCCCAGCGCGGCGCCGCCACATCGTCGCTGAACGCCGTACTGGACATCGAGGCCCAGCAGACCGTGACCCCTCACTTCCAGGAGTGGCTGGGCAGGCTGGTGCGCTGCGAACCGAACGCGATGCACTGCACCCTCGTGCAGTCCACGGACATCCCGACCCTGTTCCACCCGTGCGTCACGGAGGACCCCAGCAGCCCGTCGGCGATCAGCGGCTCAGGCTGCATGTGCCGCCGGACCTTCTACGACCCCGAGTACGGGCTGCCCGTCGTCAGCAAGCACTTCAAGCACCGCGGCGAGGGCGGCACGGACCAGTGGAGCTACACGACGTACGCTCCGCTCGAACTACGCCCGGACGACGTCTTCAGCCGCTTCCACACCGGCCGCGGTCTGTTCTGGGCCCGGACGGACAAGGGCGTCCTGTCGTTCCTTCCGCAGAGGAACGGCCTGGGCTACGAGATCGGGTACAACGGCGGCGGCCCGCACGCCCTGGCCGCCTACCTCACCCAGGTCGCCACGACCGACGGGCAGCACACGACTGCCGGCGCCCAGTACGAGGATGCGCACCCGGCGATCGTTGCCTGGACGCAGAGCAAGGCGGCGGACCGTGGCACGAACGAGCTGTCGCTCAGCGACATCGAGGCCATGATGCAGAGCTGACCGCCGCCGCATCCGGGCGCCCCACGGACCAGCCGTCCGTGGGGCGCCCGCGCGTACGCCGGACCGGCCGCGCTCCGCCTCGCGGGACACGGGGCGAAGTCGTCGGCGCACCTGCCGGGACGCGATCGACGCGCACGTCCTGGAGGTGACGGTCAGGGGCGAGGGTGCAAAACCACACCCGACTACGGAGGCCCGCATGGTTGAACCGGTCCGGTTGTCCCTCTCGCCGGAGCAGCGTGAGCGCCTGGAGCAGCTCGCCGACGCCGCCCGGCTGCGCATGGCGCTGTACCCGTTGCCGACGTCGCCGCCCGTCCGTGGCCGCTCCCGCTCCCGGCAGTACCCCGGTGGCCGGCCGAACCTGTGGCGCACCGCGCGGGGCCGGCGCCGGGGCTGAGTAGGCGCGATGGACTCCACCGTGCATCGTGCACGGAGGGGAGTGGAGTCCACGGTGGTGCGGATCGGCCGGTCCACTCGGTGCGCTCCACCCGGTGGGGGAGTGAGCCTCCGCCAACTTGAAGTCGCAGGTCACAGGGCTGGTATGAGCGGTTCTCGGGGGTGCTCACGCTGGTCGTAGGCGGCTGTCTGAGGAGTAGATCGTTTGACGGAGCCGGGTTTGCCGGTTCCTGCTCGCTGGGGCCGGGCGGCCTTCTACGATTCGGTGCATGGATCCCGAGCTGCTGGAACGGATCACCGCGCGTCGTACGGAACTGGACGAACTCGAAGCACAGCTGGCTAAACAGCTGACCGAAGTGCGGGCCGAGCGGGACGAACTCGCCGTCGCCGAACGCGTCCTTGAACGGATGACTGGGCAGATCGCCGAGGAACGAACCTCCATTGGGCCGGTGCCCGGGCAGGTGGGCGGACGAGCGGTGATGCTGATTCCGCACCGTGAACCAGGCGTGGAGGAGGACTCGCTCCCGTGGGACTACCAGCGCATCATCGCCGCCGTGCGCCAGGCCGCCGGACCGGTCATGGCCCGCGAGGTCGGCGAGGTGGTGGGGGTGGATGTCAGCGTGCGGTCCAAACTGGAACCGCTACGTAGCAAGCTGGTCAGACTCGCCGATCGCGGCTGGCTGCGCAAACTGCCCGACGGCCGGTTCACCACCCGTCTGTGACCAGGAGCACCGTCATTCGGAGTGGCTCGGTACGGGCGTAACCGGGGTACCCCCGGCGGCCGTTGGGATTGTGTGACGAATACCAAAGAGCGCGCCGAGGACACCTGCCCGCTTGTCTACCAGTGCCGTCTGCCGCTGTCCACGCGCACCGTCAACCACCTCGCCGATCTGCTCAGACGCCATCTGAAGGTGATTCGGTCCCGGTGGCGGATTCTGCCGCCGGGGAAGATCGCGGTGATCGTCCTGGCCGTACTGCGCCACGACCAGCGCCTGGCTGACATGGCCGGCGGCAACGGCGTGTCCGAGTCCACCGTCCGCCGCTGGCGCGACGAGCTGATCGGACTGCTCGCCGCCCAGGCGCCGCGCCTGGACCGCGCCCTGAAGAAGGTCGCCAAGCAGGGCGGGAAGGTAGTCCTGATCGATGGCACCCTCATCCGCACCCGACGCCGCACAGGGAAGGCCGACCGGCGGAACTATTCCGGCAAGCACCATGGCCTGCACTTCCTCGCCCTGACCGACGAGAGAGGCCGCCTGATCTGGATATCCGCCGCCCGCCCCGGCCGTACCCATGACAACACCGCAGCCCGCCACGACCACATCGCGGTCCACCTGCGCGCCGCCGGCCTCGGGGCATTGGCCGACCTCGGCTTCCGCGGCCTGGACAACGACGTACTCGACCCGGTGATCGTCACTGGCTACTCCGCCAGCCGCACCCACAAGCTCACCCCGGGCCAGAAGGAAGCCAACCGCGTCCTCGCCGTCGGACGCGCACCGGTCGAACACGGCTTCGCCCACCTCAAGAACTGGCGGATCCTCACCAAGCTCCGTACCGATCCCGCTCGCGCCACACGCCTCGTGCGTGCCCTGCTCGTCCTGACAAATCTCGAAGTCAGCCGCTGAGACAACGTCCAGCGCCCCGTCCTGTACCTGGCCTGCGTGTAGTGGGAAGTTGGAGGGCCTGCGCCGCCCGGAAGGCAGGCCCTCCAACTGCAGAGAGGATCGATCATGACCTCGGACCACGACACGCTGTGGCGTCGCTGCGCGTACCTGGGTCGTGTCCTGCTGCCACTGCTGGACCAGGAGCCATGGCGCCAGGCTCGCCGCCGGGAGCGGCTGCACTCCTGGGGCATTGACGTGACGGTGGGGGAACGCCTCATTGAGGTCTTCGCGGCCTTAGCCGCCCACGCTGTCGCGGTGGACACTTCCTTGTCCGCATCAGAGTTCGAGACCCTGCCCCTCAGCGCCGTGACTGACGCAGCAACCGGCAAGCAAGACTTCGAACTACTCGCCGGGCTCCCAGACACCTTCGCCGACGACCGCGACGAAATCGCGGTCAGAATCTTCCGCCTGCACGCCTATAAGAGCGGTCAGACCAGTCTCCAGCTCCTTCGGCTGAGCACGGAAGTGCGCCATACGCTGACCGTCCTTACAGCCCGCGAGTCGGTGCCCTCCCCCACGTGCGGAGACATCTTCCGCAAGGCGGACGAGGCCAACCTGCCGCAGTAAGCACGAAGATTGCCACTCCGGGCCGTTGGCATCAGCAATACAACACAGCCTGACGGACGATCTACTGCTCAGACTGCCGCCCGCGACCAGCGTGAGCAACCTGAGAACCGGTCACACCAGCCCTTTGACCTGCGTCTTCAAGTTGGCGGAGGCTCAGTGGAGCCCACTCGGTGGAGCGGCCGACACCGTGGGGGAGTGGGCGACATCGACGGGGGTGGGGTAGCGCCCCCATCCGGCGCGTTTCTCCTTGACAACAGCTCAGGTCAAGGAGAAACACGCCGCCTCCACCGCTCCCACCCGGGCCCACTCCCACCGCACCGGATGGGCGCACCACCCATGCCGTCACCGCACCTGGTGCGTGCAGCGCGGGCGCGCCGTCGTCATCGGTGGCGCGCACTACACAGCGGTCAGGTGCACCGGGTGCGCGCCAGGCCCCCCTTGACCACCTTGGTCGGCCCTACCACGAACGCGACCATGACCCCTTGCCCAGGTCTGCTACCGCCCCGACGACCGCCGCATAACTCCTTGACCACGTCCGCTACCGGCCGCGGTCAGACCGCGGTCAAGGGGGTCGGCTGCACGCTGCTCCTTCGCGACGACCGCCCCGGCCGGGGCAGCGAAGGAGACGAGAAGGATGACGAGCACTCACCCGAGGGCCGGGCAGCGGCACCGCTCGGGCCGATCACATCGGAAGGCCGGCCCGTGGCGGGCAAGCCCAAGGGGGCTCCCTGGGTGCCCACTTCAAAGGCCCCTCGGGAACCCCCTTTGGAGCCCGGCACCCCGGTCCGGAGGAAAACCCCTAGTCAGGGCCGTAATCAGCGCGAAAACTGCGCCGTCACAACCCTCTTCTCTCCTCTATATGTCCGTAGTGGAGGAGATCATCGGGTCCCGGGGGGCCCGGACGCCCTCCCAGGCCGGGCGCGGCCAGCAGCGCCGGTCGGCCGGCGGCCGGACACGAGCCACGAGGGAGCAGAGCTGATGGCGGGGAAGCGGAAGAACAACCCGGCGGGGTCGACGAACAGCTACCGCGGCGACGTGCTGCGCGTGCTCGGAGCGCTGAAGGTGGCCACGGCTGATCAGATCCAGCGGATCGGCGCCCCTCACCTGACCTTCCGGCACGCCGACAAGGAGACTCCGTCGAAGCAGAAGCAGGCCCGCACCGCCTCGCATACCGGCGCGCTCTCCGACATGCGCAAGCACGGCCTGTCCGAGAACGGCGGCTCCACCGAGACGGGGGACAGGCTGCGGAACCTGACCCCCAAGGGACTGGAGGCCGCCTCCTACGAGCTGCAACGCCCGGTGACGGAGATGGGTTCCACTGCTCGCGGCGCGGGCTCCAGCGGTGCCTCCCACCCGATGGCCGTCAACGAGACCGTGATCGCGATGCTGCGCCCGAAGCCGAACATGGCCAGGCTTGCCGACGACCTGCCGCACGTCCAGGCCGCCGCCCAGGCCGCCGTCGACGGACCGGACGGGATCGGCACGATCGCTTCGTACTGGACCGAGGTCCCGCTGCCTGCCACCGGCACGTGGAACGCGCCCGGCAAGGGCGGCGCGCAGGCCGACTTGGTTCTCACCGCTCCGCAGGACGGGGTTCCGCTGCTGTTCATCGAGGTCGACAACTGCCACGAGACGCCGGAGGAGCTCGCCGCCAAGCTGGAGAAGTACGCCCGTTTCTTCCGGCGGAAGGTGAAGGACACCGACGGCCAGGAGCGCCCGATGTGGCGCACCCGCTGGAACGCCCCCGCGGGCCGGGCCAGTGATTTGCCGCACCCGCCCGTGCTCCTGGTGTTCAACCGCATCGGCGAACGCAACCCCAACCACACCATTCCGCGTCTGCAGGAGCTCACCCGCCACCTGTGGCAGGGAGAGCGGCAGCAAGGGGGCCACCATTACTACGACGGGAAGGTCCCGATCGTCGCGGTCGGGCTGCGCAACCTCCGCGAACAGGGTTCGGCCGGAGCCGTGTTCGCCCGCTTCGGCCGCGACCGGCCGCAGCCCCTTCTGGAAGCGATCGGCAACCCCCGTCTCGAGGCGGCCGATGCCCGTGCCCGGGAAGAGGCCAGGGCCCGTCAGGAGGAGTACCAGGCACGGGTGCGGCGGGCTGTCCAGGAGCAGGCGGCGAAGAAGGCAGCCGAGCGTGAGGCCCGCCGTCCGGTGTGCGCCGGCTGCGGGGCGAGGTTCACCGACGAGCGCTGGGAGGCGGCACAGGCGACGGACTGGGGGAGGCCGAAGGACACCCACCCGCACCTGTGCGACGACTGCAAGCAGAGGGCCGACACCGCCAAGGTTCCGGCAGTTGGCAAGCAGGAGCACCCGGAACCGGTACGTGACGGGGCACCGGAGCAGGATTTCCGGCGATATGCCCGCCGCCCTGTCTGCACCGAATGCGGTGCCGGGTTCACCGACGAACGGTGGAGGGCGGTCGAGCGCGTTGGCTGGGGCGCTTCCCAAGAGCCCCGACCGTCGCTGTGCGAGGACTGCGACCGGCAGGCCGTCACCGACATACAGCAAGCCTGGCCGGGCGCGCACCAGCACCAGGAGGAGGACCGGGCTGTGCCCGAGCAGAAGGCCGGCGGAACCTGGTTCTCCCGCTTCCGTAGATGACACGACGGACCCGCGCCGAATCCCGCACCGGGGCATAGGCTGCTCCCGGCTCGCGCCGGCATGGGTGCGCGGGCAAGGCCCCGGTCCCCGCATCAGCGGGACGCAGTACGGCCGGGGCCGCCATCTCCCCTCCGGTGCCCCCTCTTCCCGCTCACGGACCCGCTCCCGTCCCCGGACCGCACCCGTGCGCGGAACACCGGCTTGGCCGTCCGACCACGAAATGCCGGGTGTCCGGAACCACCGACAGCATGAGCGGCACCTGATACGAGAGGAGCCGGGCAATGGCTGACGTGTACTGGACGGCGGAAGCGGAGTGCGATGACTGCGGATGGGTCGGTGACGGCCGGTTCGAGGACGGCGGCATAGTCGACTCCGGCCACGACTGCGAGGGAGACGACTGACCCAGGACGACAGCTGAACCCGGCGGCGCCCCCGAGCACGGGGGTGCCGCCGTTCTGAGACCGAGGACCGGGCCCCGGCACGGAGAACAACGGCCCGGCTTCCCACCCTCCCCCTTCGTGAGGCGGCGGGCCTGCCGCAGGTTCAGAGGCGGATGCCGGAGAGCCGGGAGAGCCGTTTCAGTTCGGGGTTGGCGCGGCGGTGGAGGGAGGCGAGGACGCG
This sequence comes from Streptomyces sp. NPDC002476, assembly GCF_042889785.1. Classification (NCBI taxonomy): domain Bacteria; kingdom Bacillati; phylum Actinomycetota; class Actinomycetes; order Kitasatosporales; family Streptomycetaceae; genus Streptomyces; species Streptomyces sp. NPDC002476. The sequence continues at coordinate 27,099 of NZ_JBIARH010000060.1, forward strand.
TAGTACTTCGCGGCCCATGGGGTGGATGCGGGCCATCTGGGGCGCGGAGTTGAAGGCGTGGGACAGGTTCTCGAGTGCGCCGTCGCGGTCGCCGAGGTCGAGCTGGGCGCGCGCGGCGTTGATCCGGGTCGGTGCGACCCGGGTCGGCGGCAGTCCTTCGAGTGCTTGGCCCAGGTCGTCGGTGAGGGCGAGCGCGTCGTGCGGCCGGCCGAGATCGACCTGGGTCGCCAGCACGTGCGTGAACGTGTTCTGCGGCCCGAACGTGAGACCGTGAGCGTCAATGTCACGCGGGAACGAACGGGCGGCGCGCCATGCGGACTCGATGTGCCGCTGCGCCTCGCGTTTGCCTTCGGTCTTGTCCTGGAGGCGTCCGGCGAGTGTCATCCCGCGCAGGTTCAGGATGCCGACCGCGAGGTCGCGGTCGGCTGTGCTGAGCGGGGCGGACTGCACGGCTGCGATGGCCCGGTCGATGACGACCAGGCCGCGTTCGACGTCTCCGAAGTTGAGGTAGGTGCCCGCGCGGTCGCGGGAACTGAACGCCTCGGCGACGGGGTTGGGCTGCTGCTCGACGGCCCACCGCTGCCGCGTGACCGCGAGCTCCGCCATGTCCATCCAGCGGTGCCGCGCGGCGAGCCAGTAGACCGTGCTGTACACGTCCGCGAGCCCGGACCACGCCTGTGGTGTGTTGGCTGTGTGCGCGTAGGTCGTGGCGCTGCGCAGCAGCCCGGGGAGCAGGATGATCAGTGCGGCGACGTCCACGGCGTCGCGGAACCGGTCCGCTGTCTGAAGGCCGGCCGTGACGCGGTTCTCGGGCACGGCCTGGGGGTCGGGCATGTCGTAGTCGCGCATCGCGGACCGGAGCTTTGCGAGCAGCTGTTCGTCGTCGGCCGTGACCGAGGCGCGGCCGAGTACGTCGGCCATGCTCGTCCCGAACGCGCGGCCCAGGGCCGCGGCCACTTCGGGTGTCAGGGCCCGGTCTCCGACCTCGATCTTGCTGAGCAGCGAGGTGGACACGCTCGCGCGGTCCGAGAGCTGAGTCTGGGTCCAGCCGCGGGCCTTGCGCAGCATCGCCACGTGCTCGCCCGGCGCCGGATCGATGATGGTGCCCATGGTGGTCAGTCTCTCTGGTCGGCGCGGCCCCTTGATGCCATGCTCACAGGCAGACCAAGTGCCCGCACACGTGTTGTGCAAACTCTGTGCAAGTCGGCGCGGCACCGGGGGCGTTAACTGAAGTGAAAGACCCCGCGGCCGCCGTTGCGGCCCGGGACGTGGCCATCAACTGGATGGAGTTGACGGCATGGCCCACACCAACGCCCGCCCGCAAACCTGTGCACAAAGAGAGCTTCTTCCTGCCCCCGGACACCACCAGAACCCGCTGCCGCACCCCGCCGCGCTGAGGCGCCGTTTCAACTTCGAGGCCGTCGCCCCGATCGCCGACGCCGACGCCGAGGCGGTCCTGATACGCCGCCAGGCCGTCGCCGC
>NZ_JBIARH010000061.1:0-28090 GCF_042889785.1 Streptomyces sp. NPDC002476
GTCCGCATACTGGACGTATGCGGACGTTCCGACAACGCGGCGAGGTGCCGCAGCTGTCGTCGCGCGCCCGCCGGGGATTACGGGACAGCCCTTAGCCGTGCGTGCGCAGCAGCGTCCGCATGGTCCGCATGGCCACCGAAAGGTTCGCCAGGTCGAACGCGTCCGAGCCCCGGATCTCCTCCAGGGTGGCACGCGACCGGGTGAGGATCGCCGCGTTCTTCTCCTCCCACGCCTCGAACCGCTCCTGGGGCGTCGAGCTCCCGTTGCCCACGGACAGCACGTCCGCGGTGAGCGCGGCATGCGCCGCGTACAGGTCCTCGCGGATGGAGGCACGGGCCATGGACTGCCAGCGGTCGGCCCGCGGCAGCTCGATGATCCGGTCCATCAGCTGGGTGATGCCGAGCCGGTGCGCGAGGTCGTAGTACACCTCGGCGACGGCGAGCGGCTCCTTGCCGGTGCGCTCCGCGATCGCCACGACGTCCAGCGCCGGGAAGGCGGAGGAGAATCCGGCGACCCGCTGGGCCAGCTCGCCCGGGACGCCCGCCTCGGTCAGCTCGTCCAGGATCGACTGGTACCAGTCCAGGTCGGCGCCCTGGAGCACCTTCGGCAGCTCGGCCCAGACCTGCTCGACGCCCGCCTTGAAGAAGTCGATCGTCTCGGCGATCGCCAGCGGCTGCGGCCGGTTGCCGAGCAGCCAGCGCGTACCGCGCTCGACGAGCCGTCGCGAGTGCAGCCGGATCCGGGTCTGGACGTCGGCGGCGACCTCGTTGTCGAGCGCCTCGACGGCGTCCCACACCTGGCCGAGCCCGAAGATCTCACGGGCCGCGAACTGCGCCCGCACGATCTCCTCGATGGACGCGCCGGTCTCTTCCCGGAACCGGTGCAGGAAACTCGAACCGCCGGAGTTGACGGTGTCGTTGACCAGGACCGTGGTGATGATCTCGCGGCGCAGCGCGTGCCCGTCGACCGCCTCGGGGAACTGCGCGCGCAGCTGATGCGGGAAGTAGGCGTGCAGCAGCTTCTGGAGGTGCGGGTCGTCCGGCAGGCTGGTCCGGATGAGGTCCCGGGCCGCCGTGATCTTGGTGTAGGCGAGCAGCACGGCCAGCTCCGGCTGGGTCAGTCCCTTGCCGCCGTTCAGCAGCTCGCGGATCTGCCGGTCGGTGGGCAGGAACTCCAGCCCGCGGTCCAGGTCCCCGTCGCGGCCCAGTCGGCGCATGAAGCGCTGGTGGGCGTGGAGCAGGGACGCCGACTGGGCGGTGGCGTTGGCGAGCGCCACGTTCTGCGCGTAGTTGTTGCGCAGCACCAGGCGGCCGATCTCGTCGGTCATCTCCGCGAGCAGCTTGTTGCGCTGCTTGACGGTCATGTCGCCGTCGCGGACGAGGCCGTTGAGCAGGATCTTGATGTTCACCTCGTGGTCGGAGGTGTCCACACCGGCGCTGTTGTCGATCGCGTCGGTGTTGATCCTGCCGCCGCCGCGGGCGAACTCGATCCGGCCGAGCTGGGTGGCGCCGAGGTTGCCGCCCTCGCCGACGACCTTGGCCCGCAGGTCCCGGCCGTCGACCCGGATCGCGTCGTTGCCCTTGTCGCCGACATCGGCGTTCGACTCGGCGGAGGACTTGATGTACGTGCCGATGCCGCCGTTCCACACCAGGTCCACGGGGGCCTTGAGGATGGTCTGCATCAGATCGGCGGGCGTCATCTTGGTGATGCCCGGCTCGATGCCCAGCACCTCGCGCATGTGCGCGTTGACCGGGATGGACTTGGCGGTGCGCGGATGCACGCCGCCGCCCGCGGAGAGCAGGTTCTTGTCGTAGTCGGCCCAGGAGCTGCGCGGCAGGTCGAAGAGGCGGCGCCGCTCGGCGTACGAGGCGGCGGCGTCCGGCCTCGGGTCGATGAAGATGTGCCGGTGGTCGAAGGCGGCGACGAGGCGGATGTGCTCGGAGAGCAGCATGCCGTTGCCGAAGACGTCACCCGACATGTCACCGACGCCGACGACCGTGAAGTCCTGGGTCTGGGTGTCGTGGCCGAGCTCGCGGAAGTGCCGCTTGACGGACTCCCAGGCGCCCCGGGCGGTGATGCCCATGCCCTTGTGGTCGTAACCGGCGGAGCCCCCGGAGGCGAACGCGTCGCCGAGCCAGAAGCCGTATCCGACGGCTACCTCGTTGGCGATGTCGGAGAACTTCGCGGTGCCCTTGTCGGCGGCGACGACCAGGTAGGTGTCGTCCTCGTCGTGCCGGACGACGCCCTCGGGCGGTACGACCTCGCCGGCCACCATGTTGTCGGTGATGTCGAGCAGCGCCGAGATGAACGTGCGGTACGAGGCGATGCCCTCCGCCATCCAGGCGTCACGGTCGACGGCCGGGTCCGGGAGCCGCTTGGCGACGAAGCCGCCCTTGGCGCCGACCGGCACGATGACGGTGTTCTTCACCATCTGCGCCTTGACCAGGCCGAGGATCTCCGTGCGGAAGTCCTCCCGCCGGTCCGACCAGCGCAGACCGCCTCGGGCGACCTTGCCGAAGCGCAGGTGCACACCCTCGACGCGCGGCGAGTAGACCCAGATCTCGAACGCCGGACGGGGTGCGGGCAGGTCCGGGATGGACTGCGGGTCGAACTTCATCGAGACGTAACCGTGCGGCTCGCCGTCGGTCCCCGTCTGGAAGAAGCTGGTGCGCAGGGTGGCCTTGATGACGGTGAGGAAGGACCGCAGGATCCGGTCCTCGTCGAGCGAGGCGACCTGGTCCAGGGCCCCGTCCAGCTCCTCCAGGAGTCCGTCGGTCAGCTCGGTGCCGGCGCTCTGCCGCTCCGGGGACATCCGGGCCTCGAAGAGGGAGACCAGCAGCCGGGTGGTGTGGACGTTGTTGCGGAGAGTGCTCTCCATGTAGTCCTGGCTGAAGGTCGAACCGGCCTGCCGCAGGTACTTCGCGTAGGCGCGCAGCACCATCGCCTGGCGCCAGGTCAGCCCGGCGCCCAGCACCAGCGCGTTGAAGCCGTCGTTCTCGGCCGCGCCGGTCCACACGGCGGCGAAGGCGTCCTGGAACCGGTCGCGGGCGTCGTCGGCGAGGTAGGCGCCGGTGCCGTTGGTCTGCGGCATCCGCAGACCGAAGTCGTAGATCCACGCGTGGGTACGGTCCGCGCAGCGCAGCTCGTACGGGCGCTCGTCGACGACCTCGACGCCGAGCCGTTGCAGGGCGGGGAGGACGGCGGACAGGGAGACCTGCTCACCGGTCCGGTAGATCTTGAACCGGCGCTCGCCCGGGGCGGCGCCGACCGGCTCGTACAGGCTGAGGGCGAAGTCCTTCTCGTCCTTCTTGAGCGCTTCGAGGTGGACGAGGTCGGCCACCGCGGCGCGCGGCGAGTGGTCGGCCTTGTAGCCCTCGGTGAAGGCGCGGCCGTACTGGCGCAGCAGCTCGGCGGCGCGCTCCTCGCCGCACTCGGCGGTGAGGGCCTCCTGGAAGCCGTCGGCCCAGGAGCGGGCAGCCTCGACGAGCCGGGCCTCGATGCGGTCGGCCTCGGCATCCGTGAGGTCGGGCAGCTCGGTGCCGGGCGCGACCCGGACCACGAAGTGCAGCCGGGAGAGGATCGACTCGGTGTTCCAGGCGGTGAAGTCGACGCTGGTGCCGCCCAGCTCCTCCTTGAGGATGTCGATCAGGCGCAGCCGTACGCCGGTGGTGTAGCGGTCGCGCGGCAGGTAGACGATCGCGGAGTAGTAGCGCCCGTACTCGTCCTGGCGCAGGTAGAGCCGCAGCCGGCGGCGCTCCTGGAGGTACAGCACGGAGGTGACGACGGAACGCAGCTGGTCGACGGGCGTCTGGAACAGATCGTCGCGCGGGTACGTCTCCAGGATCTGGAGCAGGTCGCGGCCGTCGTGGCTGTTGGGCGAGAAGCCCGCGCCGTCCAGCACCTCGGCGACCTTGCGGCGGATGACGGGCACCCGGCGCACGGACTCGGTGTAGGCGGCGGACGAGAACAGGCCGAGGAAGCGGCGCTCCCCGATGACGTTGCCGTCGGCGTCGAACTTCTTCACGCCGACGTAGTCGAGGTAGCTGGGGCGATGCACGGTCGCCCGGCTGTTGGCCTTGGTGAGGACGAGGAGCTTGCGCTCGCGGGCCTTGGCCCTGACATCGGCGGGCAGCCGGTCGAAGGACGGGCTGACGGGGTGGGCCTCGTCGACGCTGTGGTGCGGGTCGGAGCGCAGGATGCCGAGGCCGGTACCGGGCACGGCGGCCAGCGCGTCGGTGTCCTTGAGCTCGTACTCGCGGTAGCCGAGGAAGGTGAAGTGGTCGGCGGCGAGCCAGCGCAGCAGTTCCCTGGCCTCGTTGACCTCCTCGTCGGCGAGGTCGTCCAGCGGCTCGGCGGGCAGGTCGTCGGCGATGCGGAGCGCGGCGTCGCGCATCTTCTCCCAGTCCTCGACGGCCTCCCGTACGTCGGACAGCACCCGCACCAGGTCGGCGGCGATCTGCTGGAGGTCGCAGCGGTCGGTCTCGCGGTCGATCTCGACGTGGATCCAGGACTCGACGAGCGCGTCGTGCGGCAGCTCGGTGCCCTTGGCTCCCTTGGCGCCGGTGCCCTTCGTCGTCTTGGCGCCGGTGCCCTTCGTCGCCTTGGCGCCCTTGGCCGGCTCGGCGTCCCTCCGGCCCTGCGGGGTCGCCTGGAGGCCGTTGCCCTCGGCGAGGACCTCGATGAGCTTGCCGGCGACGTCACGGCGCACGACGACCTGCGGGTGGATCACGACGTGGATGCCACGGCCCTGGCGGGACAGTTCGTTGGTGACGGAGTCGACCAGGAACGGCATGTCGTCGGTGACGACCTCGACGACGGAGTGGCTGGACGTCCAGCCGTTCTCCTCGACGGTCGGGGTGTGCACCCGGACGTTCGCCGTGCCCTGCGGGCGGACCTCCGCGAGCCGGTAGTGGGAGGCGGCGGCGCCGAACACGTCGACGGGGTCGCGGCCGCTGATGTCCTCCGGAGCGGTGTGCAGGTAGTAACGCTGGAGGTACGCGAGGATCGTGTCCTGTCCGGGACGCTCCTGTCCCGTCCCGTTGCCGTCGGCCCCGGCGCCCGCCTGCGGGGCACCATCCGGGCCACCGACACCACCGCCCGGGCTGTGCTCAGCTACCCTGGCGGCCCGTGCGAGCAGCTCGGCCTTGGCTTCGTCCAGCTTGGTCTGCATGTCCTCTGGCTCCTGTCGCGCGCCGTTGCGTGACGTAGGTGTAAACAGCGACGTACCGCCACGACACGGGTTTTCCGGTCTGAGTCGACGGTATGCCGCCATGAGGGGTGTCCGGGGCGGTATCGGTAATTCTTGACCGTCGGCCCGGGTGGAGAGGATCAGGCATGGCCCGGGTGCTGAGGCACTCCGGGCGCAGATCGGGGGCTCCGCTGCCCCCGAGGCATATCGCGCTGATCACGGGGTCCAGGCTATCTCGCCCGCCCCCATAACCGTCACGAGCCGCATGTGTACAAAAGATGGTCGGGAAGTTTGACACTCTGGACAGCGCGTCGCCCCGTGTTGCCGCACTCTGGTTAAACGGAACAGGCCGACGACCCGTGGGAGCCCCGCCATGGCACCGAAGATCCTGATCGTCACCGGCGACGCCGCCGAGTCGCTGGAGGTCCTCTATCCGTACCAGCGGCTGCGCGAGGAGGGCTACGACGTCCACATCGCCGCCCCCGCCCGCAAGACGCTCCGCTTCGTGGTCCACGACTTCGAGCCCGGCTTCGACACGTACACGGAGAAGCCCGGTTACACCTGGCCCGCCGACCTGGCCTTCTCCGAGGTCGCCCCGGCGGACTACGTGGCGCTGGTCGTGCCGGGCGGCCGGGCTCCCGAGTATCTTCGCAACGACCCGGAGCTGCGCAAGATCCTCAAGGCGTTCTTCGACTCGGACCGGCCCGTGGCCCAGATCTGCCACGGCCCGCTGATGACGGCGGCGGTCGGCGCGCTGGCCGGACGGCGCGTCACCGCCTACCCCGCGCTGGAGCTGGACATGCAGGCGGCGGGCGCCACCTTCGAGGACCACGAGGCCGTGGTCGACGGCACCCTGGTCTCGTCCCGTGCCTGGCCGGACCATTCCGCGTGGATGCGCGAATTCCTGAAGGTGCTCCGCACGAAGGCGCCGGTGACGGCCTGAGCCCAGGGCCCCGGCGACCGGCCGGGGACGACGCTCCCGGCAACAGGACGGCGGAACGCACGGCACGGGACGCACAGGACGCGCGGCACGTACGGAACGCACAGGAGGCTCGGGGCACACGCGAGACCCGGGACGCCCGCGTCCGCCCAGCCCGTCATCTCACCCGGTTCACCCGGTCGCCCCCAGGCCCTTCACGTCACCCCGGTGGTCTCACCCGGTGACTCTCGTGGCCAGGTCGGCGGCCTCGGCCAGACTGTCCACCACCGGCACCCCCGCCGCCTCCAGGCTGGCCCTGCTGTGCGACCCCCCGGTGTAGAGCACGGCCTTCGCGCCTACGTGGGCCGCGGCCACGGCATCGTCCACGGCATCGCCGATGACCACCGTGTACTCCGGGGATATGCCGTCCAACGCGGCGACGTGCCGTTCCATGTGCCGCGCCTTGCTGCCGCCGGACGGGCCAGTGCGCCCGTCGACCCGCAGGAAGTGCCGCTCGATGCCGTACCCCCGCACCACCGGGACCAGGTGCTCATGGCCGTACATGCTCAGCAGCGACTGGCTCCCGCCGGTCAGCTGCCACTGCGAGAGCAGGTCCGCGGCGCCCTCGGTGAGCCCGCAGGCGGCGCGCCGTTCGGCGTAGTACTCGTGGAAGATCACATCCATCCGCTCCCACTCGGCGTCCGTGGGGAGCCGCCCCATCAGCCGCTCGTAGAAGCGGGGGATCGGGACGCAGTACATCTCGCGGTACTGCTCCAGCGTGATCGGCGCCAGCCCGACCTCGCCGAAGGCGGCGTTCGTCGCCCCGACGACCGCCGCGTTGTCGTCGAGCAGAGTGCCGTTCCAGTCCCAGACCAGATGCGTGCGGTGCTTCCCATGCGTCCCCATGCCGTAGAAAGTACCGCGCGGGTCCGACAGTCCGTGCGGGGGCGGCCGTGACCGGGGCGGACGGGACGCATGAGGCGTCCCGCGCCGCGCCCGGCCCCGGTTTCCCGGCCTCCGCCGTTCCCGGACACCGCTCCGGGCCCGCGTTCTCAGCCGATCAGGTTCGGGATCTCCTGGACGCCGAACCACAGCAGCTCGTGGTCCTCGGCACCGTCCACGACGAACTGCGCGTCGTCGTCACCGAGGTCCGCCGCGCCCAGCGCGGCCGCGGCGGCGCTGACGTCCTTCTCTGCGTCGTCCGCGTCGACGTGCACCGCCGCCGCCACGGTCAGGGACACGGGAGACGCGATGCGCACCTCTCCGAGCGACGAGGCGTCGAGGCTGCGGTCCGGGTCGGCCACGGCCGCACCATCCGGCACGTCGACGGCGACGACGACCCTCCGGCGTACGGCGTCGGGGTCCCCGGCGATCAACCGCAGCGAGGCGGCGGCAGCCCGGTTGAGCGCCGCGTACTCCAGTTCCTCGATGTCGTCGGACACGTACCACTCGCGCAGTCCGGGAGTCACGGCGTAGGCGGTCAGCGGGCCGGGGCCGATCTCCCCCGCCCGGTGCGCCGCTGCGAGACCGGAAAGGGTCAGGGGGACATACACGCGCATGGCTGGCCGCTTTCGTAGTCGGAATCGCCCTCAGGATACGTGCGACGTCCCCCTTTGGGGCTACGCACACCGGGCCCGCCCCCGTCCACCCGGCAACCGCCCCTCACCCTCCCCCGGCCCGCCGCACACCCCGCACGCCACCGCCCTCATCACCCGGATAGGTGATTCACCCCGACCGTGTCCAACGCCACACCGGTGCTTGCGGGCGCCTCGCCGTCACCGTAGAAGGTCCCCATCGGAAGTTACCGCCCGGTATTAGCCCGGGCCTTGAAGCACGGGGGCAAAGCGCGTTGAGCACGAACAGGACCCGGCCTGCCGGACGCCACGACCGGTGCAGGCCCGAAACCGTCCCTCCGCAGCGCACGAGGGCTCCGCGGCGTGTCCGCCCCCATCACTGGTTCGCCGAGCGCCTCCTCGCCGTTCTCAGCGGCCAGCGCCCGGTGCACTGGATGCTCGGGCACACCATCGGCGAGGCGTACGACCAACTGGCCGAACTGGCCCCGCGCAGCCCGCTCAGGGCCCGTGGCGCCCGCCCCGTGATCCGTATGTGCCACGGCGCCCAGCCCGTTCCGGGTGTGGTGGAGGCGTGCGCGAGCATCGCGGCGGGCGAGCGGGTACGAGCCATCGCCTTCCGTCTGGAGCAGGGCAAGGACCTCCGCTGGCGCTGCGCGGCGGTGGAGATGGGCGACGAATGCCGGCCCGCGGCCACGCCCCGATGAAGACCGCGCCGATGCTTCCCCGTGCCCCGGAAGCCGCGTCCAGGACTGCGGGACTCACTCTCCGGGAACACCCGGAAGCCACGCCCGGGGCCGGGGGACACACGCTCCGGTCCGTCGGGGGCACGCCCGGACGTCACGCCCCGGTGGCACCGCCGGAGCGGCTCCGGGACGTCCCCCGGGCCCCGCGCGACCGGCCGGGAACGCGGCGGGGCCGGGCACCCGCGAGGAGTGCCCGGCCCCGGCCGCACCGAAATGCGGCCGCCATCGCCCGTACGCCGACGGGCCCGGCGTCACTTCTTCCGGCGGCGCCCGCCTCCACCGCTCTTCTGCGCCTTGCGCCGCTCCGCACGGGTCATCCCGTCCGGGGCGGGCGCGGCGGCGCCGCCGCCGTTGGAGAAGTCGCCCTCGACGACCCCGCCCTCGCCGTCCACCGTGGGGGCGGAGAAGTGGAGCCGGTCCGGGCGCTGCGGGGCGTCGAGCCCCTTGGCCCGGATCTCCGGACGCGCCGCGGGCACGAGGTCCTCCTTGGCGAGCGAGGTGCGCTCGGCCTCGTCCTGCACCGGCACCTCCTCGACGTGCTGCTCGACCTGGACCTCCAGGTTGAACAGGTAGCCGACGGACTCCTCCTTGATGCCCTCCATCATGGCGTTGAACATGTCGAAGCCCTCGCGCTGGTACTCGACCAGCGGGTCCTTCTGCGCCATGGCGCGCAGGCCGATGCCCTCCTGGAGGTAGTCCATCTCGTAGAGGTGCTCACGCCACTTGCGGTCCAGGACGGACAGCACCACACGCCGCTCCAGCTCACGCATGATGTCCGAGCCCAGCTGCTTCTCACGCGCGTCGTACTGCTCGTGGATGTCGTCCTTGATGGACTCGCCGATGAACTCGGCGGTGATCCCGGCCCGGTCACCGGCCGCGTCCTCCAGGTCCTCGACGGTGACCTTCACCGGGTAGAGCTGCTTGAACGCGCCCCACAGCCGGTCCAGGTCCCATTCCTCGGCGAAGCCCTCGGCGGTCTCCTGGCGGATGTAGTCGTCGATCGTGTCGTCCATGAAGTGACGGATCTGGTCCTGCAGATCCTCGCCCTCCAGGACCCGGCGGCGCTCGCCGTAGATGACCTCGCGCTGTCGGTTGAGCACCTCGTCGTACTTCAGGACGTTCTTGCGCGTCTCGAAGTTCTGCTGCTCGACCTGCGACTGGGCCGACGCGATCGCCCGCGTCACCATCTTGTTCTCGATCGGCACGTTGTCCGGCACGTTGGCCATCGACATGACGCGCTCGACCATCTGCGCCTTGAACAGCCGCATCAGGTCGTCGCCGAGCGACAGGTAGAAGCGGGACTCGCCCGGGTCGCCCTGACGGCCGGAACGACCGCGCAGCTGGTTGTCGATACGCCGCGACTCGTGCCGCTCGGTGCCCAGGACATAGAGCCCGCCGAGCGACTTGACCTCTTCGAACTCCGCCTTGACGGCCTGCTCGGCCCGCTCCAGCGCGCCGGGCAGCGCCGCCGCCCACTCCTCGACGTGCTCGACGGGGTCGAGACCGCGCTGGCGCAGCTCGGCCTCGGCGAGGTCGTCGGGGTTGCCGCCGAGCTTGATGTCGGTGCCTCGTCCGGCCATGTTCGTGGCGACCGTGACGGCGCCCTTGCGGCCGGCCTGGGCGACGATCAGCGCCTCGCGGTCGTGCTGCTTGGCGTTGAGGACCTCGTGCTGGACGCCCCGCTTGGACAGCTGCTGCGAGAGGTACTCGGACTTCTCGACCGATGTCGTGCCGACGAGGATCGGCTGGCCCTTCTCGTGCTTGTCGACGATGTCGTCGACGACTGCCGCGAACTTCGCGACCTCGGTCCGGTAGATGAGGTCCGACTGGTCGACACGCTGCATCGGCCGGTTCGTCGGGATCGGGACGACGCCCAGCTTGTAGATCTGGTGGAACTCGGCGGCCTCGGTCATCGCCGTACCGGTCATGCCGGAGAGCTTGCTGTAGAGGCGGAAGAAGTTCTGCAGGGTGATCGTGGCGAGGGTCTGGTTCTCGTCCTTGATGTCCACCCCTTCCTTCGCCTCGATCGCCTGGTGCATGCCCTCGTTGTAGCGGCGGCCGGCGAGGATACGGCCGGTGTGCTCGTCGACGATCATGACCTCGCCGTCGATGACGACGTAGTCCTTGTCCTTCTTGAAGAGTTCCTTGGCCTTGATGGCGTTGTTGAGGTACCCGACGAGGGGGGTGTTCACCGACTCGTAGAGGTTCTCGATGCCGAGCCAGTCCTCGACCTTCGAGACGCCGGACTCATGGATGGCGACGGTCCGCTTCTTCTCGTCGACCTCGTAGTCGCCGGTCTCCTCGATGCCCTTGAGCGGGTTGCCCGCCTCGCCCTTGGTCAGGCGCGTGACCAGCTTGGCGAAGTCCCCGTACCACTTGGTGGCCTGGTCGGCCGGGCCGGAGATGATCAGCGGCGTACGGGCCTCGTCGACGAGGATCGAGTCGACCTCGTCGACCACGGCGAAGTTGTGGCCGCGCTGTACGAGTTCGTCGGCGGACCAGGCCATGTTGTCGCGGAGGTAGTCGAAGCCGAACTCGTTGTTCGTGCCGTAGGTGATGTCGCAGGCGTACTGCTCACGGCGCTGGGCCGGCGTCATGTTGGCGATGATGCAGCCGACGGTCAGGCCGAGGAACTTGTGGACCCGCCCCATCAGCTCGGAGTCGCGCTCGGCCAGGTAGTCGTTGACCGTGATCAGGTGCACGCCCTTGCCGGACAGCGCGTTGAGGTACGTGGGCAGAGTGCCGACCAGGGTCTTGCCCTCGCCGGTCTTCATCTCGGCCACATAGCCGAGGTGCAGGGCCGCGCCGCCCATGATCTGGACGTCGTAGTGGCGCTGTCCGAGGACTCGCTTGGCGGCCTCACGGACGGTCGCGAACGCTTCGGGAAGCAGATCGTCCAGGCTCTCGCCGTCCGCGTACCGTTCCTTGTACTCGTCGGTGAGCGCCCGCAGCTCGGCGTCGGAGAGGTTGATGAAGTCCTCTTCGATGGAGCTGACCTGGTCCGCGATGCGGTGCAGTTTGCGCAGGATCTTGCCTTCGCCTGCACGCATGAGCTTGTTGAAGACGGACACTGAGGCTGGTCTCCTTGCCGGTCGGGCCTGGCACTGGGTCGGGTGTGGACGCTGGCGCGGGCACGGCAGGCGGGCCCCACCGCAACGGCCATCGTAAGCGAGGACCCCGTCACGCCGGGAGGGCTGCCGCCGCGTCGCCTGCGCCGTCCTCCCGTCTGTCAACGGACGGGAGGGTCCGAAGGTGCCGGGAAGTCCGAAAAGTGTTCGCATCCGGGCAGCCGCCTCACCACAATGCGTGCATGGAGCCGATCACCCTCACCACCACACGTCTGCTGCTGCGCCCCTTCACCGGCGGCGACGCGGACGGGATCCACGCTGCTTGTCAGGACCCGGACATCCAGCGCTGGACGGTCGTGCCCTCCCCCTACGGCCGCGGCGACGCGGAGTTCTTCGTGCGGGAGCTGTGCCCGGGCGGCTGGCGCGACGACTCCATGTACAACTTCGCGGTGGTGCTGCGCGAGGGCGGGGCCCTGACCGGCGCGCTCGGCATCACGCGCCGCAACCTGCCGGACACGTACGAGGTGGGGTTCTGGACCGCGAAGGAACACCGGGGCCGCGGTTACACGACGGAGGCGGTGCTGTCCGCCGCCCGCTGGACCTTCGCCTCGCTCGGCGGTGACCGGCTGGAGTGGCGGGCCGAGGTCGGCAACGTCGCCTCGCGCGCCGTGGCGCTGCGGACCGGCTTCCGGCTGGAGGGCGAGCAGCGGTCCGGACTGCTCAACAAAGGGGTACGGCGCGACGCCTGGGTCGGCGCGCTGCTCCCGTCCGATCTGGGCCTGCCGGGCAACCGGACCTATCTGCCCACGACCGCGACCGCCTGAGGCGTCCGGCACACCGATCCGCCTCCGCCTCTTCGTTCGTTCCGCACCCGCCCGTCGTTCCGCACCCACCCACCGTGGAACCGGAGGATCCGCTCCCGGTCCACCGGCTCGACGGCCCGTTGTCAGTGCCTGTCCCTAAGGTGCCGGACATGACGCTCGTGCCGCCTCCCGCCGTCGAACTCTCCGCCGACCAGGCGCGCAGGATAGCCCTGCGCGCCCAGGGCTTCCTGGGTGCCCCGGACCGCAGGGCCGGGGTCCCGGGAGTGCTGCGGCACCTCGGCGCCGTGCAGCTCGACACGATCTCGGTGCTCGCGCGTTCGCACGAGCTGATTCCTTGCGCGCGCCTCGGCGCGGTCGGCCGGCCCGCGATCGAGCAGGCGTACTGGTCGGGCGGCCGCACCTTCGAGTACTGGTCGCACGCGGCCTGCATCCTCCCGGTCGAGGAGTGGCCGCACTTCGCGTTCCGCCGCCGCGCCTACCGCTCCCGTTCCCACTGGCACCACGATCTGCCCGACGGCGCGTACGAGACGGTGATCAAGCAGCTGCGCACCGAGGGCCCGCTGACGGCCACGGAGCTGGGCGGCGCGAAGAACGGCGGCGAGTGGTGGGACTGGTCGGAGTCGAAGGTCGCCGTCGAGCGCGCTCTGATGTACGGCGAGGTGGTGTGCACCGAACGCCGCGGCTGGAAGCGGGTGTACGACCTCGCCGAGCGGGCCCTGCCCGATGCCGTGCTGCACGACGATCTGGACGACGCGGAGTGCCTGCGCCGACTGGTGGCGCTCGCGGGGCAGTCCCTGGGAGTCGGCACCCGCGCCGACATCGCGGACTACCACCGGCTCAAGGGTGAGCAGTTCGACGCGGTCGTGGCGGACTCCGGCCTGGTGCCGGTGACGGTACGAGGCTGGGCGAAGCCCGCCTGGGCCGATCCCGCGGCACTGGCCTCGGAGCCACGCGGACGGCACCGGACGACCTTGCTGTCGCCGTTCGACTCGTTGATCTGGGAGCGGGCGCGCACCGAGCGCCTCTTCGGCTTCACGCACCGCCTGGAGGCGTACGTCCCCAAGGCCAAGCGGATACACGGCTATTTCGCGATGCCGCTGCTGGCGGGCGGAAGGCTGCTGGGCCGCGTGGACCCGGCACGTGAAGGCAGCACGCTGGTCGCGCGTCAGGTGTCCCTGGAGGGCCGCAAGGCGGTGATGCCGATGGCCGAGGCGCTGGCGGAGGCCGCGTCCTGGGTCGGCTGCTCGGACGTCCGGCTGGAGCGGGTCGATGCCCCGGAACTGCGCGGACCGCTCGCCCAGGAGGTCGCCCGCGCCCTGGCGTGAGCGCGCCGCCCCGCCGCCGAGGGTTCGGCGCCGCCAGGCCGGGGCACCGGCGGATCCGCTGCCGTCACCCCGCCCGTCGCGTCGCCGGACCGGTCACCTGATCTCCAGGATCTTCTCCCGCATGGCATAGACCACGGCCTCCATCCTGGAGTGCAGCTGCAGCTTCTCCAGGATGTTGCGGACATGGTTCTTCACGGTGTTCTCGGAAATGAACAGTTCCTTCGCGATATCGCGATTGTTCATGCCGGTGGCGACGAGCTTCAGCACTTCGAGTTCCCGGTCGGTGAGCCGCGGCGCGGGCACCAGCCTGCGCTCGTCGGTCCGCTGGATCATCGACTTGAACTCGGTGAGCAACTTCGACGCCATGGACGGGCTGATCTGGGACTGGCCGTCGGCGACCGCGCGAATCGCCGTGGCCACCTCGTCCGTGGAGATCTCCTTGAGGAGGTATCCGGTGGCGCCCGCCTTGATCGCGTCGTAGAGGTCGGCCTCCTCGTCGCTGATCGTCAGCATGATGATCTTCGCGCTGGGTGCCACCTCCTTGATCGACGTACATGCCTCGATGCCGCCACGCCGGGGCATCCGTACATCCATCAGCACGATGTCGGGCAGCAGGTCGGCCGCCTTGTCGACCGCCTCCGCGCCGTCACCCGCCTCGCCCACGACCTGGATGTCCTCCTCCTGGGCGAGGACGATCTCCAGACCTCTGCGGAAGAGCGCGTGGTCGTCCACGACGAGGACCCTGATCGGCTCCTTGCGGGAACCGCTGGTCGCGTCCGCACCGGCGTCGTCGGCATGATGCGCATCGCGCACGGGCCCGAAGGCGTCCGCCATCGTTCCTCCCCCTGAAGGCCATGGCCTGAAGTTCACAACTGTCCGCCAACAGCGGCTCTCCGAAAAGCCGTTGGCTTGGGACGACATGATTTCATGCCCGGACGTCCGAGCGGTGATCCCGCCGACCGCACACGTGTGCCCCTGGGGGCGTACAGACGCTCCAGGGGCACCGTGGAGGGGTGACGTCAGCCGCCGAGCGCACCGCCCGCGCCGCTCGCCCCGTCGGCCGCGAGCGGATCGGTCCTCAGGTGGATGACACCGTAGTCATAGGCGTGTCGTCGGTAGACGACGCTGGGTTCCTTCGTCTCGGAGTCGACGAACAGATAGAAGTCGTGCCCGACCAACTCCATCTCGTAGAGCGCCTGGTCGAGCGACATCGGTGCGGCGACGTGTGTCTTCTCGCGCATCACCAGCGGTCCTTCGCCCTGGACCTCCAGGGAACCGAATCTGGTCGTCGGTACGGACGGAGCCGTCTCGCCGGGGACCAGCTCGCCCTCGCCGTTGAACGACGCGGCGTTCGGCACGGCCTCTGCCACCTCGGCGGCGGGAATCCTGCCGTTGCCCCGGCGGCTGTAGCGCTTGTCGTGCTGCTTGCGCAGCCGCGCCTCCAGCTTGCCGGTGGCCAGGTCCAGTGCCGCGTACGGGTCGCCGGCCGCAGCTTCCGCCCGGATGACCGGACCACGGGACCGGAGCGTGATCTCCACCCGGTCGGAACGGTCGGCCTGACGGGGATTCGGCTCCTTGGACACCTCGACGTCGAGGCTGATCACCTTGCCGTCGAACTTCTGGATCTTGTCCAGCTTCAGCTTCTCGGCCACGTGCTTGCGGAACCGCTCGGGCACCTCGGTCTTGCGGCCCTTGACGACGATGTCCACGCAGAACTCCGTTCCCGGATCGCTCCGCTCAGCGGCGGAGCATCTCCCTTTTGCACCAGGCCCCGGTGATGACCGGAGCCGCGGACTGGGTGACGTCCACCTCCTCCCCCAGCGGTGGGGACTCGCCCCCACCGAATTCCCGTTTCCGGACTGTCGGTGAGTTACCTGCCCGAAACCTGGCGGTGCATTCACTGAGGTCCGGCATTCACCATTCCTCACCACTGAACATAGCCTGCCCGGCTGGTTCTCGGCACCCGCTACTCGCGCGTACCTCCGTTCAGGCCTTTTTACTCACTCACTACCTGCAACGATGGGGCTTCGGAGAGAGTTCCGGTTTATTTCGAAGGCCAATGGGGATGCGGCGACGACGGCCGCCCGCCCGTTTACGTGCGCTGCCCTCGCACACTCACCGCCATGTGCGGACCGTCCGTATCCGCATTCCGCTCCGATCGCCCGCGCCGCCTCGGCCAGCGAGGCACCGGTCGTCATCAGGTCGTCCACGAGCACCACCCTTCCCGTCGCGAGAAGCCGCCCGCCCCCGGCCGCGACCGTCAGCGCCCCCGCGAGATTCCGCTCCCGCTGCCGGGCGCCCAGCCCCGCCTGGTCGGCCACCACCCGGCGCTGCCGCAGCACCGAAACCACGCGCGCCGGGACACCACCCCGCCTCAGCTCGGCGGCGGCCGCCAGCGCGATCCGTCGCGTCGGATCATGCCCCCGCGCCGCCACGGCGCGCCGCGCGGACGGCACGGGCACCAGCAGCAGTGGTTCCGCGCTCCCCGTCGGCCCCGCCGGCCCTGTCCGCTCCGCCCCGGCCCGTACAGCCCCGGCAAGTGCCCTGCCGAGCGCCCCTGCGAGGCCCAGTGCCCCGCGCTCCTTGTGCGCCAGGAGCACCCCGCGCACGCCGTTCTCGTACGGCGCGGCCGCGTGCACCACCGGTAGGCCCGCAGGCTCGGGATCCGGCCTCACCCGGCGCGGCACCCCGCCGTACAGCACCGCCCGGCACTCCTCGCACAGCTCCGTGCGCGGCCTGCCGCAACCACCGCAGGACACCGGCAGGACCAGCCCGGAGATCTCCCGCCACCATCCCTGCATGAATCCACTGTGCACTCACCCGCGGCACCCGGCCACCCCTGTGGAAAACCCGGACGGCCGGCGCGCTGCGGCCCCGGCGAGCCATGTCTCCCCGCCCCGGACATGCCCCCGCTCCCGGCCCGGGCAGCGTCCCGCTCTCCCCCGGCCAGGCCGTGCCAGGCCATGTGCTCAGCCCGGACGGACCAGCGACGTGTGCTCAGCCCGGATAGACCAGCGCCGTGCCCTCCTTGACCACGGTCTGCCAGTTGTCGCCCGGGGACAGCTTCACTATCCCGTCATTGCGTGTCGCCGCCATCAGCGGCAGCTGCTCGTCGTCCGCCGCCGCGATCGACGACACCTCGTTCAGCCCCGGCAGGACACCCGAGGCGGGCGTCGAACCGTCCGCCTGCACATAACGCACCTGCTGGACGCCGCCCTCCTCCTTGCCGACCACCACGAGGCGGCTGCGGCCCGACCACGACATCGCGGTGACGTCCGTCAACTGCGGTGCGGCCTGCCGCAGATCCACCACCGAGAGCCGCTGCGGCTCCCCCGCGCCGTGGCGCTCGATCCGGCCGATCTTCAGGGTCCTGCGGCCGTCGTCCTGGGTCACCAGGAGTGCGATGCGCACACCGTCCGTGGACAGCCGCAGGGCCTCGATCCGGTTGCCGGCCAGGCTGGGCACGGCGACCTCCTGCGGTTCACCGGTGCCTCCCGGTATCCGCAGCAGCCGGGACCTGTGCGGGTCCCGGTCGGCCACCCAGAGATCGCCCCGGCCGTCCCAGCTCGGTGCCGACAGCCGGTCGTTCTGTTTCTTGGCCCTGCTGGTCACCAGGGCCGGGGGGAGCTCGCCGTCCGAGACGATGGAGGACACGTAGAGGGAGGTCCTGTCCCGCGAGACCGCCGCCGCCGACTGCTCGTCCCTGGACACACCGACCTCGCCCATCCGCAGTCCGTTGCCGAACGGCCCGGACACCGGCTCCGGCACACCACTGCCCTTGGTGCTGCCGGGGATACGCTCCACATGGCCCTTGGCGTCGATGTAGTACTGACTGTCCGGCCCGCTCGACGAACCGTCGGGCGCGAACTCCTCCGCCTGGTCCGCCTCGAGGACGCACAGCTGGGAATCGTCCGAACGCAGCAGCTGGACCTGCTCGATCCGTGCCGACGTCAGATCCCGCAGCGTGTACAGGACCTGCGAGGCCATCATGCGGCAGGAGCTCTGCCCGGCGCCGTCCGCCTTCTTGTCGAGCGGGATCCTCAGCACGTTGCGGTCGTCCGGGGCCAGTGAGGTGACGTCCTTCTTCAGCGTCGTACCGGCGGGGAAGCGGGAACGGACCACCGGACGCAGCCAGTCGGTCGGCCCCGCCAGAAGACTGCGGACCGCCTGCGTCACGGTGTCCATGCCCGTGACGGGGTCCGTGCGGCTGCGCAGGTAGACCGGATCGGCGACCAGTGTCGACTGCCCCACCGTCCGTCCCGCGGCGAAGTAGTACTTGTCGACCGAACGGTAGAGGCGTCGGAAGTCCGACTGCCCGAGCAGCAGCCCGTCCGGCACGCCGTCGATGCGCCACTCCTTGCCGTCCGGGCCGTTCTCCCGCACCAGGTGCAGGGTCTCGTTGTACTCCGTGGGCGCGAGCGGCTGATACGCGCTCTGGCCGTCGACCGTCGCCACCTTCTCGCCGGTCAGGGTGTAGGCGAGTTCGGTGACGCCGGGATCTCTGTCGTTCAGCGGGCGGTCGCTGCGGTTGGGCGCCTTGGTGAGCACGGTCGTGAACGCGCTCGGTTTCCAGGTGCTCGCGGCCTTCCGCGTCAGGTACTTGCGCGTCGTCATGTACTTCGAGTCGTCGCTGGTCATGGATTCCAGGAAGCCGTCGACGATCTCGTTGGGGGTGGCGTTGTCACGCGGTGCCACGGCGTACACCTGCACCTGGGAGTCGCCGGGTTGCGAGCCGCCGCCGACCGGCCTGACGTCCCCGCCGACGGGCATCGAACTGCACGCGGACAGCAGCACGACAACGCATCCGAGCAGCGCGGACATCCGCGGCACGCGCCCACGGGCGCTCCCGCGACGGTCAGATCCCACGATTCGCGTCCCCCCGCTCCTGTTCCCGTATCACGGTGTCGATCTCGCCCCCGGGTTCGCCGTCCGCCCGGTCCTCGGCGGGGCGTGCGACCACTCGTGCCCCGTTGCCGGGCAGGGCCGCCGGATGCACCGAGGGCACCGCCGGGGGAACCGAGGCGGAGCGGGACGGCACCGGAAGCGCCGGCCGGCCGCTGTCCGCGGGCTGGACCGGCACCGCCGTCAGCCGGTGTCCTCCCCCGGAGCCGGGCAGGGCCCGCTCCCGGTTCTCCCGGTTGCGGCGGGAGTCCTCCGGTTCCAGGGGTATCGGAGAGCCGCGCAGCGGTTCGTCCGCCGTGCGCGGCAGGGTCAGCCGGAACTGCGAACCGCCGCCGGGCTCGCCCCACGCCTGCAGCCAGCCGCCGTGCAACCGGGCGTCCTCCACGGCGATGGACAGCCCGAGACCGGTGCCGCCGGTCGTCCGCGCACGGGCCGGGTCGGCCCGCCAGAAGCGGTTGAACACGCGCGTCGCCTCGCCGGGCTTGAGTCCCACCCCGTAGTCGCGGACGGCCACGGCGACCGCGCCTCCGGCCGCCTCCATGCGCACCACGACGTCCCGCCCCTCGCCGTGCTCGACCGCGTTGACGACCAGGTTGCGCAGGACGCGCTCCACCCGGCGCGCGTCGGCCTCCGCGATCACCGGCTGGCCGTCGCCGACCACCCTGATCCGGGTGCCCTTGCGTTCGGCCAGAGGTTCGGCCCCGCCGATCACCCGGTGTACGACCTGCCGCAGATCTATCGGCTCGGCCTCCAGCGCCGCGGCGCCCGCGTCGAAACGGCTGATCTCCAGCAGGTCGGAGAGCAGCGACTCGAACCGGTCGAGCTGGTCTCCGAGCAGTTCTGCGGAGCGTGCCGTCACCGGGTCGAAGTCGCTGCGCGCCTCGTGGATGACGTCGGCGGCCATCCGCACGGTCGTCAGCGGCGTGCGCAGCTCGTGGGAGACGTCGGAGACGAAACGCCGCTGCATCCGGGACAGCTCCTCCAACTGCTGAATCTTCAGCTGCAGGTTCTGCGCCATCTTGTTGAAGGCTTCGCCGAGCCGGGCGATGTCGTCCTCGCCGGTGACCTTCATCCGTTCCTGGAGCCTGCCGGCGGAGAGCCGCTCGGCGACCCCCGCGGCCATCCGTACGGGTGTGACGACCTGGCGCACCACGAACCACGAGATGGCCCCGAGCAGCACGACGACGAACAGTCCCGCGGTCGCCAGCGTGCCCTTGATCAGCGTCAGCGACTTCTCCTCCTGCGTCAGCGGGAAGAGGTAGTAGAGCTGGTACGGGTTGTGGTCGATGTCGTAGAGCCGTTTGCCGACGACGAGTCCGGGCTGCGGGTCCTGCCCGTTCGCGTACCGGATCAAGGAGTACGTCTGGAAGGCGCCCGGGCCCTTGTTGACCGTGTCCCGCAGGTTCTGCGGGACACTCGCCGCCTCGACGCTGCCCGAGCCGCGCGGCGCGCGCGTGCCCTCGTCCGCGCTGAGCGCCACCACGTTGAAGGCGTTCTTCCCTCCGCTGGCGAGCTGGTCGACCAGCTCGGTCCGCCAGGAGTTGTTGGCGGTCGTACCGTCCGCGGTGTCCCCGCTGCCCTGCCCGCCGGGGGCGAGCGGGGCGTTCGCCTTCTCCTGGGCCGCGGCGAAGCCGCCGGCGGCCTGGGTCTGGGCGGCCTTGCCCTTCGCGTCGAGCAGGCCGTTGCGGACCTGCCCGATCACGACGATGCCGAGGAGCAGCACGACGGCGAGCGACATGAGCAGTGTGCCCGCGACGACCCGCAACTGGAGATTGCGCCGCCACAGCCGTACGACGGGCAGCAACGGACGCCGCACCCAGCGCATCAGCAGTCGCGGCACCGGGCCGCCGGGCGCATGGGCGTGGAACAGCCGGCCCCCTTTGAGGAGGCGGCCGATCCGGGACGACCTGTGCACCGGAGCGGCAGCCCGCTCCGCATGGGCTCCCGACTCCCCGGACCGCGGAGCAGTACCGCCCAGAGGCATGTCAGCTCGGTCCGGCCTTGTAACCGACCCCTCGGACGGTCACCACGATCTCGGGCCGTTCCGGGTCCTTCTCCACCTTGGAACGCAGCCGCTGGACATGGACGTTCACGAGCCGGGTATCGGCCGCGTGGCGGTACCCCCACACCTGCTCCAGCAGCACCTCACGGGTGAACACCTGCCACGGCTTGCGCGCAAGCGCGACCAGCAGGTCGAACTCCAGCGGAGTGAGCGCGATCGACTGCCCCTCCCGCTTCACCGAGTGCCCGGCCACATCGATGACCAGGTCCCCGATGGTGAGCTGCTCCGGCGCCGGTTCCTCGGACCTCCGCAGGCGTGCCCTGATCCGGGCCACCAACTCCTTGGGCTTGAACGGCTTCACGATGTAGTCGTCGGCCCCGGACTCCAGACCCACCACCACGTCGACCGTGTCGCTCTTGGCCGTGAGCATGACGATCGGCACACCCGACTCGGCCCTGATCAGCCTGCAGACCTCGATGCCGTCCCTGCCGGGCAGCATCAGATCCAGCAGGACCAGGTCCGGCTTGGCCTCACGAAACGCGGCGAGTGCCTTGTCGCCGTCCGCTACGAACGACGGCTCGAACCCCTCACCACGCAGCACAATCCCGAGCATCTCGGCCAGTGCGGTGTCGTCGTCGACGACAAGGACGCGTCCCTTCATAATCGACATCATCCCATTAGCTAATCGTTACCTGCGATGACCTGGCACACAGCTCCGCGAGTCCGTCCCCGGTGACCGGGGAAACCACGCCCTCCTCCGTGACGATCGCCGTGACCAGCTCCGGCGGTGTGACGTCGAATGCCGGGTTGTACGCGACGGTTCCGGCAGGCGCGACGAGCCGCCCGCCGACTTCCTCCTCCGCCGCCCCGCCCTGCAGAAATATGAACTCGGTCACTTCGCTCCCCCGTCGCTGTTCCACAGTGATCGCCTCTCCGTCCGCGGTGTCCAGATCCACAGTCGTGGTGGGTGCCACCACGATGAACGGTACGTGGTGGTACTTCGCCAGCACGGCCAGCGGATAGCTCCCCACCTTGTTCGCCACCGAGCCGTCCGCCGCGATGCGGTCGGCCCCGATGAGCACCGCGTCCACCTTCCCCGCGGCGAACAAGGACCCCGCCGCGTTGTCCGTGAGCAAGTTGTACGGCATGCCGTTGCGCGCCGCCTCGTACGCCGTCAGCCGGGCCCCCTGCAAGAGCGGACGGGTCTCGTCGACCCACAGCCGGCTCAGCCGCCCTTCCCGGTGTGCCGCGAGCGCCACCGCGAACGCGGTTCCCTTGCCACCCGACACCAGCGCACCGGTATTGCAGTGCGTCAGCAGCCGGTGCCCACCGACCGGCAGAAGCTCGTCCAGGAGGGAGAGCCCGTACCGCGCCATGCGCGCACTGGCCTCGGCGTCTTCCCGGTGCAACGCCCTCGCCTCGGTCAGCGCCGCCTGCGCGGCATTCCGCAGGTCCGCCCCCTTCTGCGCTGCCGACCGGTACGCGGACAGGGCCCGCCGTACCCCGTATTCGAGGTTCACCGCGGTGGGCCGCGCACCCGCCAGCAACCCCGCAGCCTCTTCGATGTCGTCCCCCCGTACTGCGGCGAGTGCCACCCCGTAGGCCCCGGCAATGCCCAGCAACGGCGCGCCGCGCACCGCCAGTGTCCGGATCGCCCGCACCAGCGTGGGCACGTCGGGGCACACCAGCGCGGCCTCCTCCGCGGGCAGCCGCGTCTGGTCGAGAAGCACCAGCACGGGCCCTTCCGGCAGCTCGTCCCAGCGGAGTACGGAAAGGACGGGAGGCTCGGCGCCCACCGGCGGTTGCTCGTCGTGATCAGCCATCCGCCCAGTCTGCCCGGTGAGCCGGCCCGGATGAAGGCGCGCAGGAGATACCGCGCCCGGTCCTTAATGAAGCCGCGCGTGGCACGATGGGCTGCCGACCTGCCGTGCCGATGAGCGGACAGGACCGTTAAGGAGCGAGAATGAACGACACTCCGGGCTGGGCCTCGCCCGGATCTGCCCCCTCCGAGGGCCAGGGGGCGGATGTCCCCCACCCCTCCGAGCCCGTCGACGGCAGCGGCCCGGCAGGCAACTGGTCCCCGACCCAGCCACCGGCAGCGCAGTGGTCCCCACCGAGTGCCTCCGGCACCGGCCCGGGCGTGCCTCCTCCCGGCTACGGCTGGGGTGCCGGCCCCCAGGGTCCCGGCTGGGGGCAGCCGCCTGCTGCGGCCAGGCCCGGAGTGATCCCGCTGCGTCCGCTCGGCGTCGGCGAGATCCTCGACGGCGCGGTCTCCACGATGCGCACCCACTGGCGCACCGTGCTCGGCTTCACGCTGGCCGTGTCCGTGATCGCCCAGATCGCAACGATTCTCATGCAGCGCTACCTGCTGCCCGAGCCCACCGTGGTGGACCCGAACGCCACCGGCCCCGAGGTACTCCGGCAGGCCACCGAATCCGTTCAGTCCACGCTGATCACCAACGTGCCGTCCATGGTCATCACGTTGGCCGCCACACTGTTCACCACATCCGTGCTGACCGTGGTGATCAGTCGCTCGGTGCTGGGCCGCCCGGTGTCGCTCGCCGACGCCTGGGCCGAGGCCCGGCCCAGGCTTCCGCAGTTGCTGGGCCTGACCATGTTGCTGACGCTGATGAGCGCCGCACTCATGACCCTCGGCCTTCTGCCCGGTCTGCTGGTCGGCTCGACGGCTGGTGCCGGCCTCGTCGTCATCGGCCTCCCCGCGGCGCTCGCCGTCGTCCTCTGGCTGATGGTCCGCTTCGCGCTCGCCTCCCCGGCTCTGATGCTGGAACGCCAATCGATCACGACCTCCATGCGCCGCTCCGCGAAGCTGGTCAGGAACGCGTGGTGGCGGACCTTCGGCGTGCTGGCTCTGACCTGGCTGCTGACCGCCATCGTCGCCGTGATCATCGCCATCCCGTTCACCATCATCGCGATGGTCGTGGACAGCAGCGGGACCGAACCCCTTCTCTTCGACGGCTCCATGTTCTCCACCTGGCCGTACCTGATCATCTCGGGCATCGGCCAGGTGATCACCGCGACGATCACCTACCCACTCTCCGCCGGAGTGATGGCGCTGCTCTACATCGACCAGCGCATCCGCCGCGAGGCGCTGGACCTCGAACTCGCCCGGGCAGCGGGTCTGCCCGGATACGACACCAGGAGCTGATGTCGTGTCGGGGGTGGGGGGTTCGGGGGCGACACGGCTACTGGTCCGGGCGAGCGGCGACATACCCGTGGACACTCCGCGTGTCCCCGCCCGTGAGGCCGCGGAGCGCGAGCTGTCCGAACCGATGTACCACGAGAACGATCCCGGTCTTCTCCGACGCGGCCTCGACCAGCTTTGGGACTGGCTCGGCGATCTCCTGAACATGGCCTCCGGCGTGGCACCGAGCGGCCCGCTCGGCCTGGCCGTGCTCGCGCTGGCGGTCATCGGTCCGGTGGTCGCGCTCTGGTGGCGGCTGGGCACCCCGCGCCGCATCGTGCGCACCACCGACACCCTCTTCGACGACGCCCCGCGGACGGCGGCCGAGCACCGGGCGGCCGCCGAGACCCACGCGGCCGCGCAGCGCTGGAACGAGGCGATCCAGGAACGCACGCGCGCCATCGTGCGCTCTCTGGAGGAACGGGCCCTGATCGACCCGCGCCCCGGACGCACCGCCGACGAGGCCGCCGCCGAAGCCGCACGCCTGCTGCCCTCGCACGCCACGCGCCTTCGCGCCGCCGCCGGCGATTTCGACGACGTCACATACGGCGGCCGCACCGCGGACCAGCAGGTGTACTCGTCCGTGCGAGAACTGGACATCGATCTCGAAGCCGCGAAGCCTCTCCTGACGACGGCCGCCCAGGGAGCGGCCGAATGACCGGCACCACCACCTCCACCTCCCTCACCCCGCACCAGGCCTGGTCCCGTGTCCGCGGCCTGCTGCTCGCCCTCCTCGTGCTCCTCGCGGCAGGAATCACTCTGGCATCCGTGCGCTCCGGCGATCAGCTGGGCCGCCTCGACCCGCGCTCCGCCGACCGCTACGGCAGCCGCGCCGTCGCCGAACTCCTGAAGGACCGCGGCGTCTCCGTCCAAGTCGCCACCACCCTGGCCGAGGCCACGACCGGACTCGGACCCGACACCACGCTGCTCGTGACCTCCCCTGATCTTCTGGCACCTCACCAGCAGGAGGAGCTGCGGGCCAGGACCGCGCACTCGGGTGGTCGCACCGTCCTTCTCGCGGCGGGCCCTCCGTCGGTCGGCACCCTGGTCCCCGGAGTCCGCGCGAAGTCCGCCGGGCCCACGACCCCCCGCGCCCCCGAGTGCTCCCTGCCTGCTGCTCGCAGGGCGGGCGCCATCGAAACGGGAGGTTTCCGCTATGCCGCGGGCGACCTCGCCACCACCGCGTGCTTCCCGAGCAACGGCCTTCCCACCCTGCTCCTGTTCGAGCAAGGCACTGGAGAGACCGTTCTCCTCGGATCCTCCGATCTCCTCCACAACCACCGCCTCGACGACCAGGGCAACGCGTCCCTGGCCCTGCAGCTTCTCGGCTCCCGTCCCCATCTGATCTGGTACCTCCCCTCGCTCACCGACACCGGCGCGATCACCGAGCACGATGGCGGACACGCCGACCGCGGGTTCACCGACCTGATCCCTCGTGGCTGGCTGTGGGGCACCCTGCAACTCGCCTTCGCCGCCGTACTGGCCGCCATCTGGCGGGCCCGCCGACTGGGGCCCCTGGTGACGGAACGGCTGCCCGTCGCCATCCGCGCGTCCGAGTCCGCCGAGGGCCGGGCCCGCCTCTACCGCAGGACGAACGCCCGCGGCCGCGCCGCCGACTCGTTGCGTGCCGCCGCACGAGGGCGTATCGCCGCCCTCCTCGGCGTCGCTCCCCGGGATGCCCATTCCCCCACCACACTCGTGCCCGCTGTCTCCACTCGCCTCGACGGCGACGAGAGCCGCCTCCGGTACCTGCTCTTCGGACCCGCTCCGTCCCACGATGCGGCTCTTGTGCAACTGGCAGACCAACTCGACACCCTCGAAAGAGAGGTACGCACCTCATGAGCGCCCCGCCCCCAGTGCCCGCCGGGACCACCGAGCCCCTCGCGAACGGCGACACTGCCCGTGCGTCCCTGGAAGCGTTGCGCTCCGAGATCGCCAAAGCCGTGGTCGGTCAGGACCCGGCAGTGACCGGACTCGTCGTCGCTCTGCTGTGCCGAGGGCACGTCCTCCTCGAAGGCGTTCCCGGTGTGGCCAAAACCCTCTTGGTCCGGGCTCTCGCCGCCTCGCTCGAACTCGATACCAAGCGCGTCCAGTTCACTCCGGATCTGATGCCGAGCGATGTCACCGGCTCGCTGGTCTACGACGCCCGTACAGCGGAGTTCTCCTTCCAGCCCGGCCCGGTCTTCACCAATCTGCTCCTGGCCGACGAAATCAACCGCACGCCTCCCAAGACACAGTCCTCCCTCCTGGAAGCGATGGAGGAGCGCCAGGTCACCGTCGACGGCGTCCCCAGGCCCCTGCCCGACCCCTTTCTCGTGGCGGCCACGCAGAATCCCGTCGAATACGAGGGCACCTACCCGCTCCCCGAGGCCCAGCTGGACCGGTTCCTCCTGAAGCTGACGGTCCCCCTGCCATCCCGGGACGAGGAGATCAACGTCCTCACCCGTCATTCAGAAGGCTTCAACCCGCGCGATCTTGCATCAGCAGGCATACGCCCCGTCGCCGGGCCCGCCGACCTGGAAGCAGCTCGTGCCGCAGTTGCCCGAACCAAGGTCTCACCCGAGATCGCCGGCTATGTCGTCGATATCTGTCGTGCCACGCGTGAATCCCCCTCGCTCTCCCTCGGCGTATCCCCTCGAGGTGCCACGGCCCTGCTGTCGACCGCCCGGGCCTGGGCCTGGCTCACTGGCCGCGACTACGTCATTCCGGATGACGTGAAGGCCCTCGCGCTCCCCACTCTTCGTCATCGCATCCACCTGCAGCCCGAGGCGGAGATGGAGGGAGTCACCCCCGACTCCGTCATCGCCTCGGTCCTCGCCCACGTCCCCGTACCCCGATGAGGCGCTGACCGTGGCCCTTACCGGACGTACCGCCCTGCTGGCCGCCCTGGGGGCACTCCCCGTAGGCATCCTGGCCCCCAGCTGGACGGGCCTGCTCGCGGTCAACGCACCGCTTTCCTTGGCAATTCTGTGCGACTACGCCCTGGCCGCGCCAGTACGAACGCTTCAGTTCACCCGATCCGGCGATACAAGCGTTCGACTTGGTGAAACGGCCGAGGTGCAACTCACCGTGACCAATCCTTCCCGTCGGCGGCTGCGCGCACACGTTCGTGACGCCTGGCCGCCGAGCAGCTGGCCCACCGTCGAGGACCGGACAGCCTCTCGCCATACGTTGACGGTTCCGGCCGGGGAGCGTCGTCGGCTGACCACCTTTCTGCGGCCGACCCGGCGCGGTGACCGCCGAGCTGAACGGGTCACGGTCCGTTCGTTCGGGCCGTTGGGACTCGCCGCTCGGCAGGGAAACCATCACGTCCCATGGGCGGTTCGCGTCCTGCCTCCTTTCACCAGCCGCAAGCACCTTCCGTCGCGCCTGGCCAGACTGCGCGAGCTCGACGGCCGCACCAGCGTTCTCACTCGTGGAGAGGGCACGGAGTTCGACAGCTTGCGTGACTACGTTCCCGGCGACGACACGCGCTCCATCGACTGGCGGGCCACGGCACGGCAGTCCGCCGTCGCGGTGCGCACTTGGCGCCCCGAGCGCGACCGTCACATCCTCCTGGTTCTGGACACGGGCCGGACCTCGGCCGGACGCGTCGGGGACGTGCCGCGTCTGGACGCCTCTCTGGACTCGGCCCTGCTCCTCACCGCGCTCGCCACTCGCGCGGGCGACCGCGTGGATCTGCTGGCGTACGACTGGCGTATCCGGGCCCACATACAGAGGAAGTCCGCGGGAGAGGTTCTCTCGGCCATGGTCAACGCCCTGGCTCCGATCGAACCGGCGCTCGTGGAAACGGATGCCCAAGGGCTCGGAGCCGCCGCCCTCGCCAGCGCTCCTCGTGGAAGTCTGATCGTGCTCCTCACCGGCCTGGACGCTGCTCCCGTGGAAGAAGGGTTGCTGCCGGTCCTGCGCCGACTGACCCCACGCCACACTGTGCTGCTGGCCTCCGTGGCCGACCCGCACATCAAAAAGATGGTGCGCTCCAGGGGCACAGTGGACGCGGTCTACGAAGCCGCAGCCGGCGCTCAGGCCCGGACAAGACGGCTTCGGACCGCGGAAGAACTCCGACGTCACGGCGTCTTGGTCGTCGATGCCACCCCGGAGTGTCTCGCTCCGGCCCTCGCCGACGCCTATCTGGCCCTCAAGGCAGCGGGCCGCCTCTGAACCCTGCCGCCGCTCCCCGACGCTTTCAGAAAATACCCTTCGGATACCGAGGGGTATTCTCGGCAACGAGGTGCTGGAGGGAAAAGGTTTTGAACGCGAGAAAGCCCCGCACCACAAGGGTGCGGGGCTTCCCCACAAAAACTGTTCGGCGGCGACCTACTCTCCCACAGGGTCCCCCCTGC
>NZ_JBIARH010000062.1:0-27666 GCF_042889785.1 Streptomyces sp. NPDC002476
ACCATCCTGATTCACCGCCGAACCCCGCACCACCGCCCACACCCGATGACCCAACCGCCGCGCATCCGACAACCGCTCCAACACCAGCACACCGACGCCCTCGGACAGCGCCGTGCCGTCCGCCGCCTCGGCGAAGGACTTGGCGCGGCCGTCGGTGGCGAGGTTGCGCTGCCTGCTGAAGTCCACGAACGTGTCGACGGTCGACATCACGGACACGCCACCGGCCAGGGCCAGGCCGCACTCCCCCCGCCGCAGTGCCTGCGCCGCCAGGTGCAGCGCCACCAGCGACGAGGAACAGGCCGTGTCCACGGTGAGCGCCGGACCCTCCAGACCCAGGGTGTAGGCGATGCGGCCGGAGGCGATGCTCCCGAGGCTTCCGTTGCCGAGGTAGTCGCGTACGGCCTCGGGGACGTCGCGCAGCCTGCTGCCGTAGTCGTGGTACATCACCCCGGCGAAGACGCCGGTGCGGCTGCCGCGCACGGAGTGCGGGTCGATGCCGGCCCGTTCCAGCGCCTCCCAGGAGGCCTCCAGCAGCAGCCGCTGCTGCGGGTCCATGGCGAGGGCCTCGCGGGGGCCGATGCCGAAGAAGTCGTGGTCGAAGTCGGCGGCGTCGTAGAGGAATCCGCCCGCGCGGGTGGAGCAGTGGCCGGGCTTGCCGGGCTCCGGGTCGTACAGGGTGTCGAGGTTCCAGCCCCGGTCGTCGGGGAACGCGCCGATGCCGTCCACGCCGTCCGCGACGAGCCGCCACAGTTCCTCGGGCGTGGTGACGCCGCCGGGGTAGCGGCAGGCCATGCCGACGATCGCCACCGGCTCGTCCGGTTCGTAAGCCGCCCCGGGGACGACGGCACCGATCCCGGTGGAGACCTCGGCGTCCTCGGGGTCCGCGCCGAAGAGTTCCGTCTTCAGGTACCTGACCAGGGCCTCGGCGTCGGGGTGGTCGAAGACGAGGGTGGCGGGCAGCCGGAGGCCGACGGCGTTGCCGAGGCGGTTGCGCAGCTCGACTGCGGTCAGCGAGTCGAAACCGGCCTCGCGGAAGGAGCGGCGCGGGTCGAGCACCATGTCCGCGCCGTGCCCGAGGACGGCCGCGACATGGGTGCGGACCAGCTCCGTGAGCGCCGCGTCGCGTTCGGCGGCGCCGAGGGCTGCCAGCCGATCGGCGGCGGAGACGGCGGTGGCGCGGGAGGCCGCGGTACGACGGACGGGCGCGGGCACCAGAGCACGCAGCACGGCCGGGACGTCGTCGGCACCGCGCAGGGCGCGCGGGTCCAGGCCGACGGGCAGCAGCAGCGGTACGTCGGCGGCGAGCGCGGCGTCCAGCAGCCTCAGCCCCTCCTCGGTGGGCAGGGGCCGGACCCCGGCACGTGCCATGCGCTCCACGTCGGCGTCGGTGAGGTGGGCGGTCATCCCGGTGCGCTGCTCCCAGAAGCCCCAGGCGAGGGAGAGCGCGGGCAGGCCCTGGGCGGCGCGGTGGGCGGCCAGGCCGTCGAGGAAGGCGTTGGCGGCGGCGTACCCGGACTGGCCCGCGCCGTCGATCGTGCCCGCGGCCGAGGAGAAGAGGACGAACGCCGACAGGTCCAGGTCACGGGTCAGCTCGTGCAGGTTCCAGGCGGCGTCCGCCTTGGGCCGCAGGACGGCGTCCAGTCGCTCGGGGGTCTGATCGGTCACCAGTCCGTCGTCCAGGACTCCGGCGAGGTGGATCACCGCGGTCAGCGGGCGCTCCGCGGGCATGTCGGCCAGCAGCGCGGCCAGTTGGTCGCGTTCGGCGGCGTCGCAGCGGGCGACGACGACCTCGGTGCCGCGTTCGGCGAGATCGCCGAAGTCGTCGGAGGCGGTGCCGCTGCGGCCGGCCAGGACGAGACGGCGCACGCCGTGCTCGGTGGCCAGGTGCCGGGCGACCACGGCACCGAGCACTCCCGTGCCGCCGGTGATGAGCACGGTGCCATGAGGATCGAGCACGGTGCCGTGAGGATCCGGCGCGGGGCCGTCAAAAGCGGGTACGGCGGCCGTTCCCGGTACGGCGGCACGGGCCAGCCGGGGTACCCGTACGGTGCCCCCGCGCAGGGCCAGTTGCGGTTCGCCGCTCGCCGCGGCGGCGCGCACGGCCTCGGTGACCCGGTCGGTGGCGAAGACGCCCGGGCCGGAGGC
This sequence comes from Streptomyces sp. NPDC002476, assembly GCF_042889785.1. Taxonomy (NCBI): domain Bacteria; kingdom Bacillati; phylum Actinomycetota; class Actinomycetes; order Kitasatosporales; family Streptomycetaceae; genus Streptomyces; species Streptomyces sp. NPDC002476. The sequence continues at coordinate 2,146 of NZ_JBIARH010000062.1, forward strand.
ACTTTCGCCGCCGCCGTCGTGGGCGACGGCGTCCACCAGGACGAAGCGGTCGGGGTGTTCGCCCTGGGCCGCCCGGACCAGGCCCCATACGGCGGCGCCCGCCAGGTCGGTGACGTCCTCCGCGCCGGTGGCGACCGCGCCGCCGGTCAGGACCACCAGCCGGGCCCCGGCCGTACGCTCGTCCGCCAGCCAGTCGCGCACGGCGGCGAGGACCCGCCCGGTCACCGCGCGCACCCCGCCCACCGGGTCGCCGCCGTCACCGCTCACCGGCAGGACCACCCAGTCCGGCACGGCGTCCGCCGCGGCCGTGCCCCGCTCGTCCAAAACGGCGTACGCGGGCGCGTCCACCACCGGTACGGGCAGCGCCTGCCAGCCCAGCCGGTACAGGTCGTCGTCCCGGACCGGGGAGGTCAGCGCCGCCGGGTCGACCGGCCTGGAGACCAGGGCCTCCACTGCGGCGACCGGCGCGCCGGTCGGGTCGGCCAGGTCCAGGGAGAGCGTGTCGCCGCCCCGGATGCGGACCCGCAGGGCGGCGGCCCCGGACGCGTACAACGACACGCCGGTCCAGACGAAGGGCAGCCGGGCCGTTGCCCGCGCGCCGGGGCCGTCGGTGTCCGGCGGGGCCGTGCGCAGGCCGTCGGCGTGCAGGGCCGCGTCGAACAGGGCCGGATGAAGGCCGAACGCACCTGCCTCACCGGGGAGTTCGACCTCGGCGAAGGTCTCGTCGCCACGCCGCCAGACCGCGCGCAGGCCCTGGAAGGCGGGCCCGTAGTCGTAGCCGAGCGCGGCCAGCGTGTCGTAGGCGTCGTCCACCGGCACCGGTTCCGCGCCCCGGGGCGGCCACTGCGCGAGGTCGAAGCCGGGCGGGGCGGTCCGCGGGGCGAGCAGCCCGGTGGCGTGTGCGGTCCACTCGATGTCGTCGGCGCCCTCAGGGCGGGAGTGGACGGTCAGCGCGCGGTGGCCGTCCTCGTCGGCGGCGGCCACGTGCACCTGGAACTGGACCGCCGCCCGGCCGGGCAGCATCAGTGGTGCCTGGAGGGTGAGTTCGGCGACGTGCCCGTACCCGAGCTCGTGGCCCGCGCTCAGCGCCAGCTCCACCAGCGCGGTGCCGGGCAGCAGGGGGGTGCCCGAGACCGCGTGGTCGGCCAGCCAGGGCGTGGTGGACACGGAGAGCCGGCCGGTGAACAGGGTGCCGCCCCCGGCGACCTGGACCGCCGCGCCCAGCAGCGGATGGGTGGTGGCCCGCAGCCCGGCGGCGGTGACGTCGCCGGAGACCGCGGACCGGCCCAGCCAGTAGCGCTCGCGCTGGAAGGGATACGTGGGCAGATCGGCGGCGCGCACCGGCATGCCCGTGAACACCGCCGACCAGTCGACCGGGACACCCGCCACGAACGCCTCGCCGAGCGAGGTGAGCAGGCGCTCGGCCCCGCCGTCGTCGCGGCGCAGCGAGCCCAGCCCGGTGACGGTCGCGCCCACGGCGTCGGCGGTCTCCTCGATGCTGTTCAGCAGCACCGGGTGCGGGCTGCACTCGACGAAGATCCCGTATCCGGAATCGAGCAGCGCCCGGGTGGTCGGCTCGAACAGCACGCTCCGGCGCAGGTTCGTGTACCAGTAGTCGGCGGTCAGCGCGGTGGTGTCCAGCACGGCGCCGGTGACGGTGGAGTAGAACGGTACGTCGGCCGCCCGCGCCCGTACGCCGGCGAGGTCGGCGAGCAGCCGTTCGCGGACCGACTCGACGTGGGCGCAGTGCGAGGCGTAGTCCACCGGCAGCCGCTTGGCCCGGCCGCCGTCCGCGACGATCGTCTCGCGCAGCGCGTCGAGTACGTCGGCGTCCCCGGAGAGCACCACCGACGAGGCGCCGTTGACCGCCGCCACGGCGACCCGCCCGTCGTGGGCGGCGACGAGTTCGCGCGCCCGGGACTCGGGCAGCGCCACCGACATCATGCCGCCGCGGCCGAAGGCGCCACGACCCGAACCTGTGGGCCCGGAGGCGGTGGGCCCGGAGGCGGTGGGCCCGGAGGCACCGCTCCCGGGAACGGCCCCGGAATCGGAGGGTCCGGAGAGCACTTCCGCGATGGCCCGGCTGCGCAGGGCCACCACGCGGGCCCCGTCGGACAGGCTCAGCGCGCCTGCCACGCACGCGGCGGCGATCTCGCCTTGGGAGTGGCCGATGACGGCGGCGGGCCGCACCCCGTGCGCACGCCACACCTCGGCCAGCGACACCATGATCGCCCACAGCGCGGGCTGGACCACGTCCACCCGCTCCATGGGGCGGCGTTCCCGCACGGTCTCGACGAGGTCCCAGTCGGTGAAGGGGGCGAGCGCCTCGGCGCAGTCGGCCATGGCCGCCGCGAACACCGGTGAACCGTCGAGCAGTTCGGCGGCCATGCCGGTCCACTGGGAGCCCTGCCCGGGGAAGACGAACGCGATGCGGGACTCCCCCGCCGGTGCGCCGCGCACCACGTCGGACGCCGGATCGTCCTCGGCCAGGGAGGCGAGCCGCGCGGTGATCGCGGCCGGGTCGGCGCCGACGACGACGGCCCGCCGGTCCAGGGCGGCGCGGGTGGTGGCCAGGGCGTAGGCGATGTCGGGGACGAGGTCGGCGCCGGTCTCCAGGTGGTCGAGGAGGCGGCGCGCCTGGGCGGCCAGGGCCGGTTCGTCCCGGGCGGAGAGCACCAGCGGCAGCGGCCGGTCCCGGACCGGTTCCTCGGTGCGGGGCTCGGGGTCGGGGACCGCCTCGACGACGACATGGGCGTTGGTGCCGGAGATGCCGAAGGAGGACACGGCGGCGCGGCGGGGCTCCCCCGTGTCCGGCCAGTCGCGGGCCTCGCCGAGCAGTTCGACGGCGCCGGACTCCCAGTCGACCCGGGTGGTGGGGTGTTCGGCGTGCAGCGTCCTCGGCAGTCTGCCGTGGCGCATGGCCATCACCATCTTGATGACGCCCGCGACCCCGGCGGCGGCCTGGGTGTGCCCGATGTTGGACTTGACCGAGCCCAGCCACAGCGGTTCGCCGGCCGACCGGTCCTGCCCGTACGTGGCGAGCAGCGCCTGCGCCTCGATGGGGTCGCCGAGCGGGGTGCCAGTGCCGTGCGCCTCCACGGCGTGCACCTGGCGGGGTTCCAGGCGGGCGTCGGCGAGCGCGGCGCGGATGACACGTTGCTGGGAGGGGCCGTTGGGCGCGGTCAGCCCGTTCGAGGCACCGTCCTGGTTGACGGCGGTGCCGCGGACGACGGCGAGGACGCGGTGGCCGTTGCGGCGGGCGTCGGAGAGCCGTTCCAGCAGGAGCATGCCGGCGCCCTCGCCCCAGCCGGTGCCGTCGGCGCCCTCGGCGAAGGACTTGCAGCGGCCGTCCAGGGCGAGCCCGCGCTGGCGGGAGAAGTCGATGAAGGTGTCCGGGGTGGACATCACGGTCACGCCCCCGGCCAGGGCGAGGGCGCACTCGCCGGTGCGCAGGGCCTGCACGGCCAGGTGGAGGGCGACCAGCGAGGAGGAGCAGGCGGTGTCGACGGTGACGGCGGGGCCCTCCAGGCCGAGCGTGTAGGAGACGCGGCCGGAGGCGACGCTGCCGAGGTTGCCGTTTCCGAGGTAGCCCTCGACGCCCTCCGGTACGTCGGTGAGCCAGCTGCCGTAGTCGTGGTACATCACCCCGGCGTAGATGCCGGTGCGGCTGCCGCGCAGGGCGTGCGGGTCGATGCCGCCGCGTTCGAACGCCTCCCAGGCGGTCTCCAGCAGCAGCCGCTGCTGCGGGTCCATGGCGAGGGCCTCGCGCGGGCTGATACCGAAGAAGCCCGGGTCGAACCGCGGCGCGTCGTGGAGAAATCCGCCCTCGCGCACATGGGTCCTGCCGGGGGCGTCGGGGTCGGGATCGTAGATGGCGTCGACGTCCCAGTCCCGGTCGTCCGGGAAGTCGCCCACGGCGTCCACTCCGGCATCGACCAGCTGCCACAGCTGTTCGGGCGTGCCGACGCCGCCGGGGTAGCGGCAGCTCATGGCGACGACGGCCACGGGCTCGTGCGCCGCTTCGGCGATCCGGTCGTTCTCTCGGCGCAGCCGCTCGTTCTCGAGCATGGCCTCGCGCAGCGCCTCGACGATCTGCTCGACGGATGTGTCCACGGTCGGTGTCGCTCCCTAGCTGACTCGGCGGCGCTGGTGACGCGGTGCGGGTGACGCGGTGCGGATGTGCGGTGCGGATGTGCGGTGCGGATGTGCGGTGACGCGCTGGAGGTGCTGCGGAGGTACGGCTGAGGTGCTCCGGCCGTACGGGGGCGGTCGTACGGGCCGGATGTACGGCCGGTACCGGACGCGGCGCGTGGTCCGCGCGGTCCGGCACCGGAGCGGTCTCACTCGGGGCTGGTGCGGTTCAGCGCGGCGCGCACCAGATCGGCCACGCCCATGGACCTGATGTCCATGACCCGGTCGGCGGCGGGCCCTACGGGCGGGGCCGGTTCGGACAGTCTCAGCAGTCCGTCGAGCAGTCCGGCGTCGCGGATACGCGCGATCGGGATGCGGCCGATGAGGGCCCGCACCTCGTCGTCGCCCCTCGGGTCGGCGGGTGCCGGACCGGTGCCGGTGCCGTCGTCCGGGGCGAGCCGTTCGAGCAGATGGCCCGCCAGCGCCACGGGAGTGGCGTAGTCGAAGACGAGCGTCGACGGCAGGCGCAGTCCGCTGATCGCGTTGAGCCGGTTGCGCAGTTCGACCGCGGCGAGCGAGTCGAATCCCAGCTCGGTGAAGGCGCGCCGAGGCCCGACCGCGGCGGGTCCGTCGTGGCCGAGGACGGCGGCGACCTCGGTACGGACGGCCTGAAGCACGGTGTGCTCGTGGTCGGCGGCGGGCAGGGCGGCCAGGCGCTCGCCGAGGCCGCGGGCCCGTTCGTCCCGTGCGGCGGAGGCGGTGACACCGGCCACGGTGCGCAGCACCGGGGGTACGTCGTCGCCCCGGCGGCGCAGCACGGCGGTGTCCAGCCGGACCGGCACGAGGGCGGGGCGGCCGGACGCCACGGCGGCGTCGAAGAGTTCGAGACCCTCGTCCGGGTCGAGGGCGCCGATGCCGGACCGTTCGATACGCCGGGCGCCGCTCTCGTCGAGGCCGGCTCCCATGCCGCCGCCGGCCCACAGGCCCCAGGCGAGGGAGAGCGCCGGCAGGCCCCGTGCGGCGCGGTGGGCTGCCAGGGCGTCGAGGAAGACGTTGGCGGCGGCGTAGTTGCCCTGGCCCGATGCGTCGATGGTGCCCGCTGCGGAGGAGAACAGCACGAAGTGGGACAGCGGCCGGTCGAGGGTCAGCTCGTGCAGGTGCCAGGCGGCGTCCGCCTTGGGGCGCAGGACCGTGTCCAGGCGTTCGGGGCCGAGCGAGGTGACCAGTCCGTCGTCCAGGACGCCCGCGGTGTGCACGACGCTGTCGACGGGGTGGGCGGCCAGCAGCGCGGCGAGCGCCGTACGGTCGGCGACGTCGCAGGCGACGACATCGGCGTGGGCGCCCAGGTCGGCCAGATCCGCGCGCAGTTCGTCGGCGCCCGGGGCGGCGGGTCCGCGACGGCCCGCCAGGACCAGGCGGGTGACGCCGTGCCGGGTCACCAGGTGCCGGGCCACCAGGGCGCCGAGTCCGCCGGTGCCGCCGGTGATCAGGACGGTGCCCCAGGGGCGCCCGGTGCGCGGCGCGTCCGGTTCCCCGGCGCGCACCAGGCGAGGGACGTGGGCGCGGCCGTCCCGCCACCGCACCTCCGGTTCACCGGAGTCGAGGACGGCGGCCAGCGCCGCGCGGTCCGGGACGGGGCTGCCGGGCCCGGTCCGGCCGACGAGGACGATCCGGCCCGGGTGTTCGGCCTGCGCGGCCCGCACCAGTCCGTGCACGGCGGCGTCGGCGAGGCTCCCCTCGGTGAGCACCAGCAGCGTGGAACCGGCCCGGCGTTCGTCGTCCAGCCAGGCCCGGAGGGTCGAGAGCGTCGTGTTCAGCGCGGTACGCACGGCCCCGGGCACCCGTACGCCGTCGGCGTCCCCGTCGGCGATGTCCGAGATGTGCACCGGAAGGACGACGACATCGGGTGTCGGGCCGTCGATCGCGGCCGGTTCGGGGTGGTGCGGGGCGCCGAGTCCGAGGTCGTCCGGGCCCAGCACGGCCCAGGTGCGGCGCTCGGGGCGGCCGGCGGACCCGGGGAGCGGTGCGTCCTCGACGACGTACAGGGAACGCTGCCGCCCGGTGAGCCGGTCGGCGGTGACGGGGCGGGTGACGTAGGACGCGACGGTGGCCAGCGGCCTGCCCTCGGTGTCCGTCAGATCGAGCCGGATGCCCTGCTCGCCCCGGGTGACGCGGACCCGGGCGGCTGTGCGGGAGGGGCCGGCCGTGCGGGACGGGGCGGTACGGGACGACGGCCGTCCGTGCACGGTGACGCCGGTCCAGGCGAACGGCAGGGCGATCGTGCCGTCCGGTACCGCGTCGCGGGCATCCGCGTCGGCGAGGGCGGTGGTGTGCAGGGCGGAGTCCAGCAGCGCGGGGTGCAGGGCGTGCCGGGCGGCGTCCTGCCGGGTGTCGGCGGGCAGTTCGAGTTCGGCGAGGACCGTGTCGCCGTGCCGCCAGGCGGCCCGTACACCCTGGAAGACGGGGCCGTAGTCGTAGCCCTCGCCGCGCAGCCGCTCGTAGAGGCCGTCGGTGTCGAGCGGCACGGCACCCGGCGGCGGCCAGGCGGCGGACGGGACGGAGGACGCGGGAGGTTCGGAGGCGGGGCCGGTGGCGGTGAGGGTGCCGGTGGCGTGCCGGGTCCAGCTCTCGTCCTCGGGCGCGTCGGCGGGCCGGGAGTGGATCTCCACACCGCCGTCGGGCCGGAGCGCGACCTGGATCCGTACGGCACCGTTCCCGGGCAGGGCCAGCGGGGCCTGGAGGGTGAGTTCCTCCAGCACCGGGCGTCCCGTCAACCCACCCGCGTACAGGGCGAGATCGACGAGGGCGGCGCCGGGCACCAGCACCGAGCCGAGCACGGCGTGCTGGGCGAGCGCCGGGTGGGTGGCGGTGGAGATCCGGCCGGTGAGCAGGGTTCCGCCGTCGCCCGGCAGGTCGAGGCGGGCGCTGACGAAGGGGTGGTCGACGGCCGCGAGACCGTGACCGGCGGCGTCGCCCTTGGCGGTGGCGGTGGACGTGGGCAGCCAGTAACGGCGGTGCTGGAAGGCGTAGGTGGGCAGCTCGACACAACGCCCGGGTTCGTCGCGACGCCCCGCTTCGACGTGACGCCCGGGTTCGTCGCGGTGCCCGGGAAGGCCGTCGTAGAGGACCGACCAGTCGACATCCGAACCGCGGGTGTGCACGGCGGCCAGGGCGGCCAGCAGACCGGGCACCTCGGCGGTGTCCTTGCGGGCGGTGGGGACGAACGCGGCCTCCTCGGCATCCGCGTCCGGGAGGCAGTCCGGGCCGAGGGCCGTCAGAACAGGGGCGGCGCCGAGTTCGAGGAAGGTGTCGGCGCCCTGCGCGGCCAGCGTCCCCACGGCGTCGGCGAAGCGGACGGTCTCCCGTACGTGCCGTACCCAGTAGTCGGCGGAGCCGAGTTCGGCGGCGGTGGCCCGGGCGCCGGTGAGGGTGGAGACGATCGGCAGGGCCGGTTCCCCGGCCGGCAGGGCGGCCATGATCCGGCGGAACTCGTCCAGCACGGGTTCCATGCGCGGCGAGTGGAAGGCGTGCGAGACGCGCAGTCGCCGGGTGGTGGCGAAGTGCGCGGCGACGGCGGCGACGGCGTCCTCGTCCCCGGAGACGACCACGGCGCGCGGGCCGTTGACCGCGGCGAGGTCGCACCGTTCGTCCAGCAGCGGCCGCACCTCCTCCTCGGCGGCCTGGACGGCGGTCATCGCACCGCCCTCCGGCAGCGCCTGCATGAGCCTGCCGCGCGCCGCGACGGCGGTGACGGCGTCCCGGAGCGACCACACACCGGCGACGTGCGCGGCGGCGAACTCGCCGACGGAGTGGCCGGCCAGCCAGTCGGGCCGCAGCCCGAAGGACTCCAGCAGCCGATAGAGGGCGACCTGGGTGGTGAAGAGGGCGGCCTGGGTGTAGGCGGTCCGTTCCAGTACCTCGGGGTGGTCGCCGAGGACCACTTCGGCGAGCGGCCGTTCCAGGTGCTCGGCGAAGAGTTCGGCCGTGCGGTCGAAGTGCTCGGCGTAGACCGGGAAGGTGCCGTACCAGTCCCGGCCCATGCCGGGCCGCTGGGCGCCCTGCCCGGAGAACAGACAGGCCAGGGTGCCGTCGGTGACGGAACCGCTGACGAGCAGGCCGGGTGCCTCGTGCCCGTGGGCGAGGGCGTCCAGGCCCTCGTCGACCCGCCGTTCGTCGGTGGCGAGGACGACGGCGCGGTACGGGTGGGTGGTGCGGGTGGTGGTGAGGGCGAGGCCGAGTTCGGCGGCTGCGGTGCCGTTCAGTTCCCGCAGGCGGGCCGCCTGGCCGCGCAGGGCCTCGGGCGAGCGGGCGGAGACCGGAAGGGCGAGTACGGGCGGCGTGGCGAGTGGGTGCGCTCCCGCACCGTCGTGCCCGTCGGCGTCCGGACCGGCGGTCCGCGGCCCCGTCCCGGCCGGCTCCCCCTCGAACTCCTCGAACTCCTCGAACTCCTCAAGAATGACATGGGCGTTGGTGCCGCTGATCCCGAACGAGGACACCCCCGCCCGGCGCGGACGGTCCGCCGCCCCCGGCCAGGGCCGCTCCTCCGTGAGCAGGCGTACCGCGCCCGCCGCCCAGTCGACCTGGGGGGAGGGCGTGTCGACGTGCAGGGTGCGGGGCAGGGTGCCGTGCCGCATCGCCATGACCATCTTGATGATTCCGGCGACCCCGGCGGCGGCCTGGGTGTGGCCCATGTTCGACTTGACGGAGCCGAGCCAGAGGGGTTCGGCGCCCGGCCGGTCCTGGCCGTACGTGGCCAGCAGCGCCTGTGCCTCGATCGGGTCGCCGAGGGTGGTGCCGGTGCCGTGCGCCTCGACCGCGTCGACATCGGCCGGGGCGAGACGGGCGGCCGCGAGCGCGGCACGGATGACGCGCTGCTGGGAGGGGCCGTTGGGGGCGGTCAGCCCGTTGGACGCGCCGTCGGAGTTGACGGCGGAACCGCGGACCGCGGCCAGGACCCGGTGGCCGTTGCGGCGGGCGTCGGAGAGCCGTTCGACGACGAGCATGCCGACGCCCTCGCCCCAGCCGGTGCCGTCGGCCGCCGCGGCAAACGACTTGCAGCGGCCGTCGGCGGCCAGACCGCGTTGCCGGGAGAAGTCGACGAAGGTGTCCGGGGTGGACATGACGGTGACACCGCCGACCAGCGCCAGGTCGCACTCGCCCTGCCGGAGCGCCTGCGCGGCCAGGTGCAGGGTGACCAGCGAGGAGGAGCAGGCGGTGTCGACGGTGACGGCCGGGCCCTCCAGCCCCAGGGCGTACGCGACCCGGCCGGAGACGACGCTGCCCAGGCTGCCGTTGCCGAGGTAGGCGGCGAGGTCGTCCGGCACCTCGGTCAGCCAGCTGCCGTAGTCGTGGTACATGACGCCCGCGAACACACCTGTGCGCGAGCCGCGCAGCGCCGCCGGATCGATGGCGGAACGCTCCAGCGCCTCCCAGGACACCTCCAGCAGCAGCCGCTGCTGCGGGTCCATGGCGACCGCCTCGCGCGGGCTGATGCCGAAGAAATCGGCGTCGAAGTCGGCCGCGTCGTAAAGGAAGGCGCCTTCCCGGGTGTAGGTGCGGCCGGGGGTGCCGGGCTCGGGGTCGTACAGCGCCTCGGTTTCCCAGCCGCGGTCGGCCGGGAAGGGACCGACCGTGTCGACGCCGTCGGCGACGAGCCGCCACAGGTCCTCCGGGGAGCGCACTCCGCCCGGGTACCGGCAGCTCATGCCGACGATGACGATCGGGTCGTCGCCGTCGGCGGGGCGCCGCCCGGTGGCGGTGGGCGCGGGCTCCGCCGACGACCGCTCGGCAGCACCGAAGAGGGTGTCGTGCATGTGATCGGCGAGAGCGCGCGAGGTGGGGTGGTCGAAGACGAGGGTGGCGGGCAGGCGCAGCCCGGTCACGGTGTTGAGCCGGTTGCGCAGTTCGACGGCGGCCAGCGAGTCGAAGCCGAGTTCGGTGAAGGCCCGTCCGGGGTCGATGGCGGAGGGGGCGTCGTACCGCAGCACCGCCGCGACCTCGGTGCGTACCAGGTTCAGCAGGGCGCGTTCGCGCTCGGCGGCGGGCAGTGCCTCCAGTCCTTCCTTCTCCCGGTGGGGCTCGGAGGCGGCGGCCCGGCGGGTGACGGGCCGGACGAGGGCACTGAGCAGCGGCGGTACGCCGTCGGGGCGGCGGCGCACGACGGGGGCGTCGATCCGTACGGGGACGAGGTGGGGCCGGTCGGAGCGTACGGCCGCGTCGAAGAGGCGCAGCGATTCCTCGGCGGACAGTCCCGGTACACCGGTGGCGGCCACGCGTTCCAGGGCGGCGGTGTCCAGGGCGGCGCCCATACCGGTGCCGGTGTCCCACAGGCCCCAGGCGAGGGCCGTGGCCGGCAGCCCGCGGGCCGCGCGATGGGCGGCGAGCGCGTCCACATAGGCGTTGGCGGCCGCGTAGTTGCCCTGGCCCGGCCCGTCGAGGACGGCGGCGAGCGAGGAGAACAGCACGAAGTGGGAGAGTTCCCGGCCGAGAGTGAGTTCGTGCAGGTGCCAGGCGCCCGCCGCCTTGGCGTGGAAGACCTCGTCGACCATGGCGTCGGTGAGGCTCTCCACGATGCCGTCGCGCACGGTGCCCGCGGCGTGGATCACGGAGTCGACGGGGTGGCGGTCCAGCAGGACGCGCAGTGCCTCCCGGTCGCCGACGTCGCAGGCGGCGACCGTCGTCTCGGCACCGAGCGCGGCCAGTTCGGCGCGCAGGCCGGACGCGTGGCCGCGACGGCCGACGAGCACCAGTCGGCGCACGCCGTGGGCACGCACCAGGTGGCGTGCGAGCAGGGCGCCGAGTCCGCCGGTGCCACCGGTGATGAGGACCGTCCCCCAGTCGGCGTCGTGCCGGGGCCGGGCGGCCGGTTCGGCGGCCAGCCGGGACACGGCGAACCGCCCGTCGGCGAGGGAGAGTTCGGGTTCGCCGGTGGCGAGCACCCGGCGGAGTTCGGGCTCGGAGGGCAGGGAGTCGTGCTCGACGAGGACGTAGCGGCCGGGGTTCTCCGCCTGGGCGGATCGGACCAGTCCGCGCACCCCGGCGTGCGCGGGGCTGTCGGGCGGGGTGACGACCACGAGGCGGGTGCCGGCCAGCCGTTCGTCGGACTGCCAGACGCGCAGCAGGCGCAGCGCCCGCAGGACGTGGGCGCGCGCGTCGTCGGCGTCGGCCTCCGGCGGACCGGCCGGGCGGTGCACCACGGCGTCCAGTGCGGGGCCGTCGAGCAGCGCGTCCAGGGCTCGGGCGAGGGTGTCCGCGACGGCGTCCTCGCGCGGTGCGCCGTCCGCGCCCGGGGCATCGGCCGTGCCGCGGCCCTCGCCGTCGCGCGGCACGTCGTTCGCGGCCGGGGCGGCGCCGAGAACGGCGATGCGCAGGGGAGCGGCGGTCGTCGGCCGGGGGTACGGGGTCCACCGCACGGCGTGGAGGACGTCGTCGTCCGGTACGGGCAGGGAGGTCATGCCATCGATGTCGGCCACCGGAGCGCCGGTGGCGTCGGCGAGGCGCAGGGCGAGGGTGTCGTCGCCGGTGCGGGTGATCCGTACCCGCAGCGCGGTGGCGCCGGTGGCGTGCAGGCGGACGCCGGTCCAGGCGAACGGCAGCAGCAGCCCGTCGCGCGGCGGGGTGCCGAGATCGGCGGCGTGCAGCGCGGCGTCCAGCAGCGCGGGGTGGATCCCGAAGTGCGTGGCGTCGGCGGCGGCGTCCCCGGACAGGGCGACCTCGGCGTAGACGTGCTCGCCGTGCCGCCAGGCGGCGCGCAGGGCCTGGAACGCGGGTCCGTAGGCGTAACCCTGCTCGGCCAGGTCGGCGTAGGCCCCGGTGACGTCGAGGGCTTCGGCCCCGGACGGCGGCCATTCCTCCGACGCGCCGCTGTCCGATCCGCCGCCGTCCGCTCGGCCGCCGTGCGACGCGGCGGCACCCGGTACGGCGGTGTCGGTGAGCGTGCCCGCCGCGTGCCGGGTCCAGGGGGCGCCGTCGGCGGCGCGCGAGTGGACGGTGACGGTACGCCGCCCGGTGTCGTCGGGTTCGCCGACGGCCACCTGGACGGCGACGTCCTCGTCCGGGGCCAGGACCAGCGGTGCGCCGAGGGTGAGTTCCTCCAGGACGGTGGCGCCGGCATGGTCGCCGGCCCGCAGGGCGAGTTCGACGAAGGCGGTGCCGGGCATCAGCACGCGCCCGGCGATGACGTGGTCCGCGAGCCAGGGACGGGTACGGGAGGAGAGCCGCCCGGTCAGCACGACGCCCTCCGCCCCGACCGCCACCGCCGCCGCCAGCAGCGGGTGCCCGGCGGCGACCTGGCCGAGTCCGGCCGCGTCCACGGGAGCGCCCGGCTCCAGCCAGAAACGGCGCCGCTGGAAGGGGTAGCCGGGCAGTTCGACGCGGTGGGCGGGCTCCCCCGCGAAGTGCCGCGCCCAGTCGACGGGGACACCCCGGGCGTGCGCGGCGGCGAGCGCGGAGACGGCCTCGCGCGCCTCGGGCCGCTCGCGCCGCAGCACCGGGAGGAAGACGGTGCCCGGCGCGTCGTTCGCGTCGAGGCAGTCCGGGCCCATCGCTGACAGCACCGCGTCCGGCCCGACCTCCAGGAACGTCCGTACCCCGGCCTCGGCGAGCCACCGCACGGCGTCGTGGAAACGGACCCGGGCCCGGACGTGCTCCACCCAGTACTCCGGGTCGCGCAGTTCGCCGCCGACGGGGCCGCCGGTCACGGTGGACACCACCGGCACGGTGGGTTCGGCGTAGTCCAGCACCCGTACGACCCGGCGGAACTCGTCCAGCATCGGTTCCATCAGCGGCGAGTGGAAGGCGCGGCCGACGCGCAGGCGCTTGGTGTCGTGCCCGCGCGCGGCGAGTTCGCCCGCGATGCGCTCCACGTCGTCCGCGTCGCCGGAGACGACGACGGATGCGGGCCCGTTCACGGCGGCGATGCCGGTGCGCGGGGTGAGGAGCGGCGCGACCTCGTCCTCGGCGGCGCGTACGGCGACCATGGCGCCGCCCTCGGGCAGTGCCTGCATGAGACGGCCCCGCGCGGCGACCAGGATGGTGGCGTCCTGAAGGGTGAGGACCCCGGCCGCGTGGGCTGCGGCGATCTCGCCGACGGAGTGCCCGGCGAGGTGGTCCGGGCGCAGCCCCCAGCTCTCCAGCAGCCGGTACAGGGCGACTTCGACGGCGAAAAGGGCCGGTTGCGCGTACTCGGTGCGGTGCAGGAGCTCCGCCTCGGGTGTGCCCGGACCGGCGAACAGCACGTCCTTCAGGGGGTGCGGGAGCTGGAGGTCGAAGTGGGCGCAGACGTCGTCGAGGGCGTCGGCGAACTCGGGGTAAACGGCGGCGAGTTCGCGGCCCATGCCGGGGCGCTGGCTGCCCTGTCCGGTGAACAGGAGGCCGAGCTCGCCGGGTGCCCGTCCGGCGGGCGGGACGGTGCCGGAGGCGAGGCCGGTGAGCGCCTCGCGCAGTTCGGCGCGGTCGGCGGCGACGAGGACGGCCCGGTCGGGCAGGGCGGCGCGGGTGGTGGCGAGGGCGCGCGCGAGGTCGGCGGGTTCCGCGCTGTCGACGAGCGGCAGCAGATCGGCGGCGCGGGCGCGCAGGGCGGCCGTACCGCGCGCGGACAGCGGGAAGGGCAGCGGAACGGGAACGGCCGGGGGCCGGGGCGGGGGTACCGCCCCCTCGGAACAGTCCTCGGGCTCGGCCTGCTCCAGGATGACGTGCGCGTTGGTTCCGCTGACGCCGAAGGAGGAGACCCCGGCCCGGCGCGGGTGGCCGGTGTCCGGCCAGGTCCGCGCCTCGGTGACGAGTTCCACGTCGCCGGAGGACCAGTCGATGTGCGGGCTGGGGGCGTCGACGTGCAGGGTCGCGGGCACCTGGCCGTGCCGCATGGCGAGGATGGCCTTGATCATTCCGGCCACGCCGGCGGCGGCCTGGGTGTGGCCCAGGTTGGACTTGACCGAGCCGAGCAGCAGGGGCGCCCCGGCCGGGCGGCCCTGCCCGTAGGTGGCGAGCAGCGCGGTCGCCTCGATGGGGTCCCCGAGCCGGGTGCCCGTACCGTGCGCCTCGACCAGGTCGATGTCGGCGGCGGTGAGCCCCGCCTCGGCCAGTGCCCGGCGGATCAGCCGTTGCTGGGAGAGGCCGTTGGGGGCGGTGAGGCCGTTGGACGCGCCGTCCTGGTTGACGGCGGAGGCCCGGACGACGGCGAGGACGTGGTGTCCGTTGCGGCGGGCGTCGGAGAGCCGTTCCAGGACGAGGACACCGACGCCCTCGCCGAAACCGGTGCCGTCCGCGGCGGCGGCGAACGCCTTGCAGCGGCCGTCCGCGGACAGGCCGCGCTGTCTGCTGAACGCGGTGAAGACGCCGGGGCCGCCCATCACGGCCACGCCCCCGGCGAGCGCCAGCGAGGATTCGCCCTGCCGCAGCGAGCGGCAGGCCAGGTGGACGGCGACCAGGGAAGCGGAGCACGCGGTGTCGACGGTGACCGCCGGTCCCTCGGTGCCCAGCACGTAGGCGACCCGGCCGGAGATGACGCTGGAGGCGTTGCCGGCCAGCAGATGGGCGTCGAGGCCGTCCGGGGCGTCGTGCAGGCGCGGCCCGTACTCCTGGACCTCGGCGCCGAAGAACATGCCGGCCGGGGTGCGGCGCAGCGCGGCGGGGTCGATGCCCGCGTCCTCCAGGGCGCGCCAGGACGTCTCCAGGACCAGGCGCTGCTGCGGGTCCATGGCGAGGGCCTCGCGCGGGCTGATGCCGAAGAAATCGGCGTCGAAGTCGGTGGCCGTGTCGAGGAATCCGCCGGCGCGGGCGTAGGAGCTGCCGGGCACCTCGGGGTCGTCGTGGAAGAGGCGTTCCAGGTCCCAGCCCCGGTCGTGCGGGAAGCCGGACAGGACCTCGCCGCCCTCGCTCAGCAGCCGCCACAGTCCGGCCGGGGTGTCGATGCCGCCGGGGAACCGGCAGCCGATACCGACGACGGCCACGGGTTCGTCGGCGGGACCGGCACCGCCCGGTGCCTCCGACCAGCCGTCCGGAAGGCCGTCCGCGAGGCCCTGGGCACCCATGCCCCGGGCACCGGCGAGCAGCCGGTCGGCCAGGTCGGGCAGGGTGGGACAGTCATAGGCGAGGCCGACCGGCAGGTCGAGGCCGGTCCGTTCGGTCAGCCGCCGGTGCAGGTCGATCGCCGCGAGCGAGTCGAGCCCCTGTTCCGCCAGCGGGACGGACGCGTCCAGGGGGTGCGGGGTGCCCGGCCGGGCCGCCTGGATCGCCTCCGCCACGGCGGTGCGTACCAGCTCCGTGACCAGGGTGCGGTGGCGCGACGGTACGGACGTGGCGAGCAGTCGTGCCAGGGCTGATTCGGAACCGGGCCCGTTCATCCACGCGTCTCCACTTCCGGACGTCACCGTCGTCACCGTTCTCCGCCTTTTTCCTCACCGTAATGACGCCCCCGAAGGGGCCGTACCCTTAAGCACCCCTAAGGGCTGGGTCGTTCGACTCGTCTGCTTTCAAGGGGACTTGAAGGTCGAATGAACGCCTCACGTAGGACAGGGAATCGAGGAGTTCCGCGGCGGTGACGGCATGCGCCGGACGCACGTCGGCGACACCGGTCAGCGGCATCCTCCCGACATCCGCCCAGCGCAGCCGGCCGTCCGCCGCGATGTAGCTCCTGCTGCGTCCGGCGTTGTCCGGGTGCAGGCAGTAGGGAACGTCCAGCCGGCCTTCGGCGAACGCCTTCAGCAGTGCGGCGCCGGGGTCGTCGTCCAGGTTGAGCACCGCGTCGACCAGCGCGTACGCCTCGGCGTACGTCTCCGTCGCGGTGCCGTCCAGCGGGGCTCGGGCGGTGCGCGCGGCGGCGTCGGCCGCGTGTTCCAGGGCGGCGACGTTCTCCGCCACCGTCGGGATGCGCCGGGATTCCGCGACGGTCTTCACGATGAGGCGTTCCGAGCCGCTCGCGACGGCCAGTGCGGCGGCTTCGGCGAGCAGTCGGCGGGCCCCGTGCCCGGTCTCGGGGAACAGTCCCATGTAGGCGTAGACGACGACGTGCCATTCGGTGTCCGGGAGGAACCGCGCGCACAGGCTGCGCAACGCGGCCACCGCCTCGGCGTCCTGACGCGGATGCGTCTGCTGGGCGTAGCTCACGGAAATGCTCCGGATTCCGTGTCGACGGAAGAACAGCGCCTCCAGCACGCTGATCGCCACGAGCAGCCCGGACGGGCAGAGCTGGCCCAGCATGCAGCCGCCGAAGGTCTCCAGATGCGGTTCCGCGCCGCTCGCCTGGCGCAGGGTGGCGAGCAGTTCGCAGGACTCGGACCAGTGGGCGACGGACTCGCGCAACGGGACCCTGCCGTACGGCAGGCAGTAGGAGACCGGCCCGCCCTCCGACGCGTCGAGTCCCACGGCCATCAGTGCCCGGAAGATGTGCTGGGGTGCCGCCGAGCCGTGCCGTACCTGCACCGGGAAGGCGGGGCCGTGGATCCCGTCGAGGACCCGGCGGGTGGTGGTGGTCTCGTGGCTGGCCAGGGGATAGCCGTTGAGGTCGGCCCCTTCGAGGACGGCGAGCTGCGCCGACTCCAGGTCGCCGACCCGGGTGTAGCTGTCCAGGGTGAGCGTGCCGACGGTCGTCGCGGCGGCGTCCCGGGTGGCGAGCAGCCCGGACCGCATCCGGTCCGGGTCGCTCATGCCCATCCGGGGCTGTACCACCAGCCGTCCGGCGTCGTGGGCCCGGCGCACGAACGCGCCGAACCCGGCGCCGGACGCATCGGGGCCCGCGGGGGCAGCGGTCACACCAGGACTCGCTGGGGCAGCGCGTCGAGCATTCCCCGGAAGACGGTGACGCCCTCGGCGCTGTCGTCGAAGACCGCGTCGCAGCCGACGGCGCGCAGCGCGGCCGTCTCCGCCTCGCCGCAGGGTCCGGCGATGCCGAGCTTGCCGCCGATGACGACGGGTACGGCGGCGAGCGCGGGGTGCTCGCGCAGCCGGGTGACGGTGCGCATGCCGTCGTGGTAGCCGTGCCCGTTGACGCTGCTGATCACGACGAGGGCGGGGTCGTGGGCCACGGCCTCGCGGATCAGCAGGTCCTCGGGCACGCAGGGGCCGAGATTGACCACACGGTGGCCGTGCTCCTCGATCAGGAGCTGGAGGTAGACCAGGTTCCAGGTGTGCGAGTCGGAGCTGCCGCCGGCCACGAGCACGGGCCGGTCGCCGGGGGCGGGGGTGGGGACGTCACTCATCACAGGGCCTGTCCGTGTTCATAGGTTCGGATGTGCTGGATACGGGAGACGGAGACGAGATCGTCGCCACGGACGACGATCTCGGCGGGCGCGGGCCTGCCGAGGAACATCAGCAGGCTGGCGGTGGGTCCGTAGGAACCGGCGTTGGGGACGGTCAGCAGGTCCCCGGGGGCCGGGTCGGGCAGCGGGACGGCCCGGCCGAGCAGATCGCCGGGGGTGCACAGCGGTCCGGCGAGGTGGGCCGGGGTGCCGTCGGTGCCGACGGACTCGTGCGGTTCGACGGAGACCGGCAGGATGCGGCCGAGGCCGGACATCCCGCCGAAGGTGTTGATGCCGGCGTCGAGGACGGCGTAGCGGGTGCCCCGGCTGTCCTTGACGTTGACGACAGTGGTGAGCAGGGTGCCGCTGTCGGCGACCAGGTAGCGGCCCGACTCGCAGGCGATGCGCGGGGCGCCGTCGCGCCAGCCGGGGAAGTGCTCGTCGAGCGAGGCGGTCAGGGCGTCGCGCAGTCCGCCGTAGGCGGGGCGATGTCCCTGGACCGCGTACGGGGCGGCGAAGCCGCCGCCGATGTCGACGAAGCGGAACGGCACGCCGAGGGCGTCCCGGAGCGCGGCGGCGGTGGCGATGGTGTGCCGGAACTCGGCGACGAGGCTCGCCTCGTCCTTGGCGTTGCTGAGCGGGAAGAAGTGGAGTCCGGCCAGGGTGGTGCCGGGCACCTCTCGCAGTTCGGCGGCGAGCCCGGGCAGGGTCTCGCTGTCGAAGCCGAACTGCGAGGGCACACCGGTCATGCGGATGCTGGTGGCCGCCGCCCCGGTCGCGTTGTTGACCCGGATCAGGCAGTCGGCGGTGACGCCGAGCCGTACGGCCGTCCCGCCGACACGCCGCAGATCGCCGAGGGATTCGACGGAGAACATCCGCACGCCCCGGGTCATCGCCTCGGCCAGTTCCCCGGTGGTCTTGCCCGGACCGGTGTACAGCACCTCGTTGCCGTCGTACCCGGCCCGCAGCACGGCGTCGAGTTCGCCGACGGAGCTGATCTCCGCGCGGCAGGCGCGTGTGTTGTGGGTGTCCCGAGTGTCGCGGGTGTTGTGGGAGCCGTCGGTCCCGTGGGTGTCCCGGGGGTCACGAAGGCCGTCGGTCCGGTGGGCGGCGCCGGTACGCAGCTCGCGCAGGATCTCCGGGTGCGGGTTGGCCTTGGCCGCGTAGAACACGTCGACCTCGTCGGGCAGCGCGGCGAACAGGTCGTCGCGTGCCGCCGCGACCCGGTCCAGGTCGTAGACGTAGGCGGGGGTGCCGAAGCGCCGGGCGAGTTCGGTGGGGCCGGTCACGGCGTGGACGTTCCTTCCGGGTTCTCCAGGATGTGGACGAGCCGCTTGCGGTCGTGCTTGCCGTGCGGGGTCAGCGGCAGTTCGTCGACGACGCGACCGACGCCGGGCACCTTGGCGGGCTCCAGCCGCAGGGACAGCTCCCTGAGCAGGACGTGCGGGTCGATGTCGCCCTCGGCGAAGACCGCGAGGTCCCGGCCGGGGGCGGGCGGCAGGACGGCGGCGGCGCGGACGCCGGGGATGTCCGTGGCGGCGGCCTCGATCTCGGTGGTACTCATGCGGACGCCCTTGTGCTTGAACATGTCGTCCCGACGGCCCTCGTAGAACAGGAATCCGTCCTCGTCGACGTGCCCGAAGTCGCCGGTGTGCAGGCGTAGTCCGCCGTCGGGAGCGCGCCGGAAGGCACGCGCGGTCTGCTCCGGCGCGCGCCAGTAGCCCGGCATGACGTGCGGTCCCTCGACGACGATCTCCCCGGTCCGCCAGGGCGGCAGCGGGGTGCCTTCGTCGTCGACGACGAAGGCACGCGTGCCGGGGAGCGGGCGGCCGACCGATTCGGGCTTGGCGTCCTGGTGTTCGGGGGGCAGCACGGAGACGCGTTTGCACTCCGTCTGCCCGAACTGGGTGATCACCTCGGCTCCGGGGAACGCCGTACGCAGCCCGTCTGCGGTGGTCTTCGGCAGCGCGGCACCGGTGTTGGTGAACATGCGGACGGAGGATTCCCGGCGCGGTTCGCGTTCGGCGAGCGCGCAGATCATGGTGGCCAGGGACGGTACGATGGGGACGACCGTGGCCCCGGTCTCCCGGATGCGGCGCAGCAGCACCAGGTCGGACTCGCCGTCGGCGAGCACGAGGCTGCTGCGTCCGGCGGCGGTGAGCAGCACCTTGTAGAGGCCGTAGTCCCAGGAGATGGGGAAGCGGCAGAACACCACGTCGTCGGGCCGGTAGCCGAGTTCGAGGTTGATGGCCTCGGTCGCGAAGACCATCCGGCCGTGCGGGCAGACGACGGCCTTGGGGGCCGCGGTGGACCCCGAGGTGTAGACGAGGACGGCGATGTCCTCGTGGCCGACGGGACCGCCGTCCCCGCGCGCCTCCCTCCCGCGCAGTTCGGTGATCTCCCGCCAGGTCGTGTCCAGGCCGCGTACGGGGATCCCGTCCACGAGCGCGGCGACGCGGTCGACGGCGGGGGCGGTGACGATCACCAGCGAGGGTTCCGCGTTCTCGACGACCGCGCGCAGGTGGTAGTCCTTCATGCCGGTGTTGACGGGGACGAGGACGGCGCCCCGGCGCGCCGTGCCGTACAGCAGGGCGACGAGTTCGCGGGTGCTGGGCAGCTGCACCAGGACCCGGTCGCCGTGCCCCACGCCCTGTGCCCCCAGCCAGGCGTCGACGGCGTGGCTCCGGGCGGTGAGCTCCCGGTAGGTCCACTGCCCGGCGCTGTCGGCGACCGCCGTCGCGTCGGGGTATTCGGCGGTGGCCTCGTCGAGCAGGTCGTGCACCAGGGCGCCGGTGCGAGCCCGCGTTGTCGTTCGACCGTTCACGGCGGTTCCTGCCGTCCTTCCTGTCGCCCCCATCACTTCTATTGCTCCTGTTGCTCCTGTTGCTCCTGTTGCTCCTGTGGCTGTGGCTTCTTCCGTCGCTGCTTTCGTTCCTGTCACTGCGCCTCCTGCCGTCCTTCGCCCCTGCCAGCGGACCCGGCGGGCCGCCGCCGCAGGGCTTCGGCGCGGGAGGTGAGCTCCCTGCGGTCCGTCTTGCGGTTGGTGTTGAGCGGGAGCGCGTCCAGATGGTGGTAGGCCCGGGGGACGACCGCGGCGGGCAGCAGCTCCCGCAGGTGACGGGCGAGCCGGGCGGGCGGTACGGGGGCACCGGTGTGGAAGACGGCGAGTTCGGCCGTGCCGTCCACGGGGACCGCGACGGTCACCGCGTCCTCGACGCCCGGACAGGCGCGCACGGCGGCGTCGACCTCGGCCAGTTCCACCCGTACGCCGTGCACCTGCGCCTGGGCGTCCTGGCGGCCCAGGTAGAGCCAGCCGTCGTGCTCGGTGCGGCGGACCCGGTCGCCGGTGCGGTAGAAGCGCTGCCCGTCCCGTTCCAGGAAGCGCCCGGCATCGTCGGCCGGATCGAGGTATCCGGGCGTCAACTGCGGCCCAGCGATACATAGTTCGCCCTCGTCGCCGACACTCGGCAAGCGCTCGGCAATGCCCGGCGAGTCGCCGCCGCTCGGCGAGCCGTCGTCGGCCAGCAGCAGCACACGGTGCCCCCGGTGCACATCACCGATCGGAACCATGTCGTACGGGTGCTCCCGGCCGGGCCGCCACCGGTACGCGCTGACGGTGATGGTGAGTTCGGTCGGCCCGTAGAGGTTCTCCAGCACGGTGCCGGGGGCGGCGGCCACCCAGTCCTCGGCGTCGCGGCGGCTGAGCGCCTCCCCCGCGAAGAAGCTCCGGCGCAGCAACGGCAGGGCACCGGGCGCGAGCCCGCCGGTGCGCCGGACCAGCGTGATCGCGCTGGGTGTGGAGAACCACACGGTCAGCCCCTGCTCGGCCACGAACTCCGGCAGGTGCGCGTAGGCGCGCGCGGGGACGGGGACGACGGTGGCCCCGGCGCCCCAGGCGCAGAACAGGTCGAACATCGCGCAGTCGAAGTTGAGGTCGAAGGTCTGCGAGAAGACGTCCCGCGGACCGAAGTCGTAGCGCTCGTCGACCAGCGCGAAGTAGTGCGCGGCGTTGGCGTGGGTGACCGGTACACCCTTGGGCCGGCCGGTGGATCCGGAGGTGAACAGCACATAGGCGACGTCCGCCGGGCGGGCGGGCATCGGCGCCTTGAGCGTGCTGCCGGGGTCGACGGGGATCACCGGCATCGGCTGCCCGCCCGGGGCGAACAGGGTGGGCAGCCGGACGCCGTCCTCGTGCAGCGCGGTCAGCGCGGGCAGGGCGTCGTCGTCGGCGATCAGGGCTCCCACCCCCGCCGCCTCGATCATCTGCCGGGTGCGGGCGACCGGGAAAGCCGGTTGCAGGGGTACGACCACGGCACCGCTGTGGAGAGCGGCCAGAAGAGCCGCGTACGCCGACGGCCCCTTGCCCGCCAGCACGCCGACGGCGGGCGGCCGGCCGGGGAAGCCGGCGAGCAGCGATCCGGCGAGCAGCAGGGCCCGTTCGTGCAGTTCGCGGTAGGCGACAGCGGTGCCGTCGATCCGCAGCGCGGGCCGCTCGGGCGCCAGGGCCAGGCCGCGCAGGAACCGTCCGGACAGCGTCCCGTCCATGGTGGGATCGGTGGGATCGGTGGGATCCACGGTGGCCGCCCCGTCAGCTCGTGGTGCGCTGGAGCATGCCTTCGACGGTCTCCCACAGCACGCCCGCGGTGCGGAAGGTGTCCATGGTCAGCGCGCTGTCGAGGAAGCGCACCTGGTACGTCTCCTCCAGGGTGCCCAGCAACTGGACCGTGCCGAGGGAGTCCAGGCCGAGGTCCTTGAGCTCGGTGTCGGCGGTCAGCGGTTCCTGCGGGGGCAGGAACGGCAGGAAGGTGCGGAGTATCTCTTCGAACCGGTCGTCCCACATGGGGTGTGCCTCCTGCTGATCGTTCGGTCGGGTACGGGCCGGGCCCGGGCGGGTTCGTCCAGGTACGTTCGAGTTCGTTCGGGTCCGGGCGGGTTCAGGCGGCGCGCGGGCGGCGCCGGGGCGTCATCGCGAGGCGGGGATGCGCCGCGACGACGTCGAAGGAGCGGGTGGTGAGGGGAACCCGGCCGAAGAGGCTGTCGGGCCCGGCGACGCACAGCCGTCGCACGCCCGCGTCCCGCAGGGCCGTGACGACGCTCGGCCAGTCCATCGGGTGGTCGAAGCCGTCGAGCAGCATGGTGCGCAGCTCCCCACCGGTGTGCAGCAGCCTGCCGTCCTGGTCGGCGACGACCGGCAACGCCGGGTCGGTGAAGGTGTGGCGGGAGACCACCTCGCGCTCCGCCCTGGCGCGCAGCGGGGCGAACGCGGAGGCGTGCATGGGGGGCCGCATGGTGTAGAGGGGGAGGCTGCCGATGGCGCGGAGCCGTTCCCGCATCCACTCCACGCGCCGCTCGGCCAGGGAAACCATCCAGAAGTCTTCGTCGACGCGGCAGGAGATCTCGTGCCACTCCCCCGCGTCGTCGAGTTCGGCGAGGATCGCGTCCAGTCCGTCGCGCGGGGCGCGGGCGAAGGAAAGGGTGACGACGTCCTGGTGGTGGTCGGCGAAGTAGCCGTCGAGGCAGCGCGCGATCCCGGCGGTCAGCCGGACGGCGTCGGGCAGCTTCAGGGCCCCGGTGTAGGCGAGGGCGGCCTTCTCGCCGAAGCTGGGGCCGGCGACGATGTCCGGTTCGACGCCCAGGTGGTCGCGGGCCCAGTGGGCACAGGCCAGGCTGTTCACGAAGAAGGCGACCTGGGCCGCCTCCGAGTAGTCGCCGTCGGCGCACCGGAAGGCGTCCACGAGCGAGTAGCCGAGCGCCTCGTCGGCGACGGCGACGAGTTCCCGGGCGTAGGGGCTGGCAACCATGAACCGGCCCACCTCGGAGAACGGGACAGGTCCCATGCCGGGGAAGACCAGAGCGGTGTCGTACGCCATGGCGGTGTCCCCGCCCCCTTTCGCAGGTGCCGGCAGCATGCGGCGGCCGGTGTCGTGAAGTACCCGTTGCTCCGACGTGCTGTCACAAACCGTCTGTCACAGGCTGTCTGTCCCAGGCCGTCTGTCCCGAGCCGCTGTCACAGGTCGAGCTGTCCCAGGCCGTCGAGGAACCCGGTCACGACCTCGAAGAACCGTTCCGGTTCCTCCAGGTGCGGCAGGTGGCTGGACTCCTCGAAGATCTCCCAGCGGGCTCCGGGCACGCGCTCGTGGTAAGGCCGGACCACGTCCGGGGTGGCCTCGTCGTGACGGCCGCTGATGAGCAGTGTGGGCGTGCGGATGGTGTGCAGGTCCTCGACGATCGACCAGTCCTTCAGGGAGCCGATGACGTGGAACTCGTTGGGCCCGTTCATCGCGTAGTAGACGGTCGGGTCGTTGTAGATCTCCATGAAGGAGGAGAGGAAGTCACGGGGCCACGGGGTGAGGCGGCACACGTGGCGCTCGTAGAAGACCCGCATGGCCGACAGGTACTCCTCGCTGTCGTACGTGCCGTCCGCCTCGTGCCGCAGCAGCGCCTGCTGCACGTCCGGCGGCAGACCGGCGCGCAGCCGGGCCATCTCCTTCAGCCAGACGGGGTACGAAGCGGGCGCGTTGGCGACGACCAGACCCCGCAGTCCGGGCGGCCGTCCCATGGCGTGCCGGGCGCACAGCGGACCGCCCCAGGACTGCCCGAACAGCACGTAGTCGTCGGCGACACCCAACTCCCTCAGCAGGTTGTCGAGTTCGTCGAGGAACAGGTCGACGGTCCAGAACTCGGCTCCCTTGCCCGGCAGATGGGTCGATCCACCGTTGCCCAGCTGGTCGTAGTGGACGACCGGCCAGCCGTCCTCGGCGAGGCGGGCCAGCGGCAGCAGGTAGTCGTGTGTGCTGCCGGGCCCGCCGTGCACGACGACGACCGCTGGACGCCCCGCGCCGATCTCGCCGGTCACCCGGTACCAGGTCCGGTACTCCCCGAAGGGAATGGTGCCCTTGGCGCTGGGGACGAGCCCCTTCGCGCTGGGTTCCGGGGACACGCTGATCACCTCTGCTCGGCTACGGGGCGCGGCGGCCGTCCGCTCACGGGGGTCGGGCCGGACCGCGGAGCGCGGAGCGCCGGGCGCGGGCGCCGGACGACTGTGCTCCGCCGTGGTCCGCTGCCGACGCTAGCCCCAGCCCCGGCGTCCGACGGACCCCTAACCGCCCCTAGGCCGTGTGTCGAAAGTGGATCTCGGACCGTGAATGATCACGGTTCATGGGTCGGGGAGATCTCACGGACGAGCAGTGGGCGGTGCTGGAGCCGTTGTTGCCGAAGAGCAGGAAGGCGGGGCGGCCGCCCGTCTGGCCTCGGCGGCAGTTGATCGACTGCATACGGTTCCGGATCCGAACCGGTGTTCCGTGGCGGGATGTCCCCGTCGCGTATGGACCGTGGGGCCGGGTCTACGACCTGTTCCGCCGATGGCAGCGGAACGGCACCTGGCAGCGGCTCCTCACCCGGCTCCAGTCCCTGGCCGACGCGAAGGGTGCGATCACGTGGGACGTGAGCGTCGACTCCACGGTCTGCCGCGCCCATCAGCATGCGGCCGGGGCCCGCAAACAGGGCGACCTGCAGAAGGAACCACCGGGCGGCATCTTCACCGAGCCCCGTGATCACGGGCTGGGAAGGTCGCGCGGCGGGTTCACCACCAAGCTCCACCTGGCAGTTGAGCAGGGTCAGAAGCCCATGTCGATCGTGGTGACGGCAGGGCAGCATGGAGACTCGCCGCAGTAGGAGCGTCGTCCGGTGCGTGCGTGCCACGCCCCGCGAGCCCAGATCACAACTCCAGACACGCCCTAGGGGCGCCTAGGGGTGGGCCACCCCCGGCCAGGCTGCCTAGCGTGCGGGGGACGGCCGACCGCGCCGCACCGGCGCCGAGCCCGGAGCCCTTCCCGCGGTGTCGGCGTGCCCCGCTCCTTCCCCCGCGAAGAGGACATCTTGACGCTCTCCCTCCTGAAGGAGGGAGATTCTTACGGCTCGCGCCGTGAGACTTCCTGTTTCATCGCCGACTGCCCGCCCGGAGTTCTCCGTTGAGGTCTTACACCAGCTCCACAGGCCGACACCGCCCGTCCGGCGGCCAGCAGGTTGCGTGCGGCGTTCACGTCCCGGTCGTGGGTCGCGCCGCAGGCGCATGTCCAGGTGCGGACGTGCAGCGGCATCTTGTCCTGCAAGGTGCCGCAGACGGAGCACAGCCTGGAGGAGGGGAAGAAGCGGT
>NZ_JBIARH010000063.1:0-27412 GCF_042889785.1 Streptomyces sp. NPDC002476
CGGACACGTTGCCGTGCGCGGCCCGAACGCCTATCGGGGTACACGACCTACGCCAAATGCTATTTCCGGATAATCCGATAAACGCTCAACTGCCCTGAAAGTAGGCGCCCTTGATATTCCGTTGGTCCGTCCGGGCGACTTCCTGAAACCCGCTCACCCCCGCGACAGCGTGTCTTTCGTTGACACGCCCCGAACAGCGAACATTCCCGCCCCGCGCCCACGCCCGTTTCCCGTCCGGCGCCCCTGTTCCGCCCGACGCCCGGCGCGCCCGGAACCGGCGGCCGTACCACCGCACCACTCCCCGGCCGCGGGCGGCCGATCGCGCGCCGCGCGTGAAGCGCGCGAGGAAACCGGGACGGTGCCGCTCCGGCCGGGGCAGCACCGGGACCTCAGCCGCTGGACGCCGAGGGTCCCGGCCCCTGTCCCTCCTCATGGACATGGACATGGGCGTGGACGCGGCGCAGCAGCGCCGCCAACTGCGCCTGTTCGGCAGTGCTCAAGGGGGCGAGCAGTTCCCGCTGGACGCCCAGCGCCTCCGCCTGCAGGTCCGCGAGCACCGTGCGGCCCGCCGGACTGGACGTCACCGTCACCCGGCGGCGGTCGGCGGTGTCACGGGCCCGTTCCACGAGTCCGGCGATCGCGAGATCGTCCACGATCTTCACCATGTCGCTCCGGTCGATCCCGAGCCGCGACGCCAGCTCCCGCTGCGCATGGGGACCGAAATCGGCCAGCGCGGACAGCACCGCCATGTGCCACGGCTTCATGTCCCGCTCGGCCAACCTCGCCGCCAGCCTGCTCCGCGCGGTCCTGCCGGTCCTGGACAGCAGGTAGGTCGTGAATCCCAGAAGGCTGGGCGGGATCTCGCTCATCGGCCTCATGCTAAGGGCTGTCCCGTAATCCCCGGCGGGCGCGCGACGACAGCTGCGGCACCTCGCCGCGCTGTCGGAACATCCGCATACGTCCAGTATGCGGACGCCCCTCCGCCTTGCGATGCACCGCATCCGACGCCGCGCGCTGGTCCACCACGGACTACGGGACAGCCCTTAGGCGTGCGTACCTGATGACCGGCCGGTCCCGGCACGAGCCGGTCCTCGATCACCAGCAGTCCGGTGAAGCTCCGGACAACGACGGCCACGGGCGGACTCCTCCGCCGGGACCGGGCAGGGGACCGACCGGCCGCGACCCGCACCAATGGCGAAAGGCCCCGGAAAAGCCCATGAGGACCGTCCGGCCCTCACTCGTCGCCGCCCGCGCCGATCGGCGCCGTGCCCGACCGTCCGGACCGTCGGCGTCCCGGTCCGTCCGTCGGCCTCGCGGCGTCGCTACGACTGCCCGCGTGCCCAGTCACGCAGGGCGGCCCGCGACGAGAACGCCGCCACGTCCTTGTCGAGGGGCTGGTCGGTGTACTGGTGAATGCGCCAGGACGCCTTGATCCGGGGCTTTCCGGCGGTCACGTAGTCGGCCATCCACAGGCCGTCCCCCGTGTACGACATCGTGTCGTGGTGCAGCCAGAAGGTGCGGCTGCAGTACAGCAGCAGCACCTTGTGGTGCGGCCGCAGGCGCTTGACCTCGCGGATGAAGCGGTCCTTCCCGGCGTTGCTCGGCCGGGTGCCCTCGCCGTTCTCCTCCCAGTCCACGGCGAGCAGATCGCCCGCCTTCTCCGGCGCCTTGCTCAGGAAGTGCTCCGCCTGCGCCGTGATGTTCCCCGGCCGGAGAAAGTGGGGTCTGCTCCGTGGTTCCGGTTTTCCTTGTGCACGTGCCCCCGGCCGCTCGGGCCCATCCGTTCGGTGAACAGGCGAACCGTTTTTTTCCCATCGGTGGAATAGGGCTGCCCGGCGGGAAGTTGGGGATGCGGCGAGAGCACCTCACACACCGCAGGCACCATGGAAAGGTCGGATCCATGAAGATCGGCATCATCGGAGCGGGCAACATCGGCGGTAATCTCACCCGGCGCCTCACCGCCCTGGGGCATGACGTCTCCGTCGCCAACTCCCGGGGCCCGCAGACGCTCACGGAGCTCGCCCGGGAGACCGGGGCGACCCCGGTCACCGCGGCGCAGACCGCCCGGGGGGCCGAGATCGTGGTGGTCACCATTCCCCTCAAGGCGGTCCCGCTGCTGCCCTCGGGTCTGCTCGACGAGGCCGCGGAGGGGGTCGCGGTCATCGACACCGGCAACTACTACCCTCAGCAGCGGGACGGCCGGATCGCCGCCATCGAGGAGGGGCTGCCGGAGAGTCGGTGGACGGAGCGGCAGATCGGCCACCCCGTGATCAAGGCGTTCAACGGGACCTACGCGCAGGACATCCTCGACAACGGCCGCCCTCAGGGCAGCCCCGGCCGACAGGCGCTGCCGGTGGCCGGTGACGACGCCGCGGCCAAGCGGGTCGTCAGGCATCTCATCGACGAACTCGGCTTCGACACCGTCGACGCGGGCGGCCTCGACGAGTCCTGGCGGCAGCAGCCCGGCTCGCCCGTCTACGGCCATCGCGGTGATGTCGAGGCGGTCACGAAGGCGCTCGCCGAGGCGTCCCCGGAACGTACGGCGGAGTGGCGCGCCTGACGGTCCGCGGCCGCCGCGCCCGGTTCGTCGGGCCCGGCGCGCGTCGGCCGCGTCCTGCCGGGCACCGCGCACCGGAGCTTCGTACCGCGACGGTCCGGTGCGCGTGCCGGTCGCCCCGCGCGTCGGCGGTCCGGGCAGCCGAGAGACGGGCTACTCCTGGGCGTCGTCGGGCCGGGCCGGGAGGCTGTCCATGAACGAGCTGACAGAGAAGACGGCGCGGCCGGCCCCGGGCGGGCCGTAGCCGGGAGGCGAGCTGAGGCCGAACTCCTCCATGGTCGCGCGGTAGGCGTCGAGCAGGCGGATGTGGTATTCCAGCGGCGCCCCGTCGGGGTTGGTCTTCCCGAGCGGGGTGGTGGGCTCCGGGCACCACGTGGTGAAGCGCGGCGTGATGCCGTGCGACATGAAGAACCGCAGCCCCTCGGTGGTCGACTCGATGGCTTCCTTCACCGTGGTGAAGCCGAAGGGCGCGGCCATCTCCACGCCCGCGACGAAGTTGGGGATGACGTTGCGGGCGCCGAACACGTCGGCCGAGTCCAGGATGCGGCGGTGCCACTCGTCGCGTCCCACGTAGCGTTCCTTGCCCGGGCAGTAGAGCTCGAAGAGGCGGCGGTCCCACACCTCGTAGTTCGGGTGGTAGATCTGGATGCCGTAGTCGCGAAAGCGCTGGACGTCCGCCTTGGGCAGGGCCTGTGCGACGACCTTGCCGATCCACCGGCCGGGGAAACGCTCCTCGATCGCCTTGGCGTACTGACCGTAGAAGTCGGCCTCGTCGCGGCCGCCGATGTGGGAGGTGATGGCGCCGCCGGTGAGGGTATAGGCGGTGGACGACTTCGCGGTGTCGTACTTGTCGATGATGGCCAGGGCCTCCAGGACCTCCTCGACCGGCTTCACGCCGGTGTAGGGGCGTCCCGCCGCCTTGTGCTGGCGCCAGTTGTGGTTGATGTCGCAGTACTGGCACTCCTCCTTCGCCCCGAAGTACTGGCAGACCCGGAAGACTGTCAGGTAGACGAGGTAGCCCCACTGGATGGTGGGTGCGACCTCCATCACGGACTTGCCGTTCTCCAGGGTGTGCCGGTAGTAGTCCGGCATCGGGGGCAGGCCGACGTCGGAAATGCGCCGACCGTCCAGGTACAGCCCGAGCACCCCGTCGTCGTCGGCGGCGACACGGTACGGAGAGGCCGGATTGACCCGCACGGAGACCACGGTCCGCCGCAGTTCGTAGGGGCCTCCGGTGAGCACGATCTCCTCCGGGGGGCGGCGCAGTGCGGCCGCGCCGAGCTCGGGGAGCGTTCCGTGGTCGAACGAGAAGATGAAGTACGACTTCGGCTTGACGTCGCCGTCCTCGTTGTCACTGAGCGCGGACTCGTCGAACGCCACGCCGCCGCGCAGCAGGTCCTCCTTGATGACGGCTTCCCGGGGGACGTGCGGGAACTGTTCCATGAGCCGCTCGACCAGACGGGTGCGGCCGCCATCGGTAGGGCCGCCGCCGGTACGGCTGTGCTCGGTGTTGTGGTCGGTACTGCTGGCCATGTGCGGGACTCCTCGGTCCGGTCGAAGGCACTCCGGATACGTCACACTGTGCAACGATCCACGGGCGCCGGCGGTGCCCGGCCGCAGGGGGTGTTCTGCCCGGTTGCGGCGCGGCTGGTGTCCGGGCCGTCGGTGGTGCGGTCCGGGTCGGGGTTCAGTCGCCCCAGTGCGTGGGGCGGCCGAGAGAGGTCGGTAGTTTCGTCGCCGCGTCGCCCCTGGCCGCGTTGAGCTGGGACTGGGTGAGGAAGAGGCTCGCGGTGAGGTCGGCGGCGGACAGGTCGGCGTCCCGGAGGTCGGCGCCTGTCAGGTCGGCCAGTCGCAGGTCGGCGCCGCTGAGGTCCGCAGCGATGAGGTAGGCGCCGCGCAGGTCGGCTCCTCTCAGATCGACGCCTCTGAGCCGGGCGCCGATGAGGTCGGCGCCGCGGCGGTCGCGCTTCTTCCCGCGCGGTGCGGTGGCCCGGACGGCCCGGCTCGCACTGGACAGGAGTGCGGCGACCGACTCGCGGTGCGCGGCCACGTCCAGCTCCGCGAGCGTGTCCGCCGGCAGGCGTGTGAGGCGTTCCGTCTCCTCCAGGCAGCGCCGGATCTCTCCGTGGAGGGTCCGGGCCGGTCCGAGGGACAACGCCTCCGTGAGGTACCAGAGGAGTTCGTGGAGCTGCCGCATGACCGGGAACACCTGGAACATCCGCCGGGCGGTGTCCGGCGACCCGCGCCAGTCCCGCCCTTCGAAAGTCTCGCCGGACACCTTCTGCCCGGCCCCGAAGCAGTCGTACACGGTACAGCCGGGAAAGCCGCGTGTGCGCAGTTCGGTGTGGATGCCGCAGCGGAAGTCCTCCTGGAGATTGCGGCAGGGCTTCCCGGCCTCCTTGTCGATCGCGAAGTCCGAGGACCGGGTGAGGGTCAGCGCGACACAGCAGAGTCCGAAGCAGTTCGCGCAGTCGGCTCGCAGCGTGGCGTGCTCGGAGCCGGGGCCTGGGACATGGGCGGGCACGGTCGGTGAGTCCTCCGGGTACATGACTGTCGGACCGTCAACCCTATCGGTGGGCGTCACCCGTACGCGCCGACCCGTGATCGCTGCCGGACGCACCGGCCGCCGCGCCGTCCGTTTCACCCTGTTTTCTCCGTGAAAAGAGCCCCCCTTCATATCTGTCGGCACGACGCCGACCGTCGGCGGCGAGCCGCAGCTACGCCGCCGTCGACCGGGAGCCCGGCCTGGTGCCGCGCCACTGATGTCCATGGCGGTGCTGCGGGACTACGACCGCCATGACGTGGCGTGGGTGCTGGACCCGTCCTCCGGGCTCCTCGTCGCGGCCTCGGGCCGCGGCCACGGCTTCGTCCACGTCCTGAGGCACCGCACCGGAACGGCGGCTGCCCTGCACGCCGACGGAACGGTGCTCTGCTTCCAGTACGGCGAGCGCCGGTGGGACACCGAGAAGGGCGTCGTCCGGCTGGTCCGGTGCCCGTACGGTCGCCTGCTCACCATCGGCGGTCCGTCCGTCCCCCGCTGGCAGAAGCGGCTGCCGCAGCCGGACACCGGTCCGTACGATCCGGCCTACGACTGGACGGACACCCTCGCGGACGACTTCTTCATCCGGGTCGACGAGCAGGTCTCCGGCGCGCGTCGCCGGTCCGTCCTGCGAGCGCTGTCCGCATGGTTTAGATCCCGTGCGACCTCGCGCGCAGGCTCCCGATCCGGCCGGGCGAACGCCCCCGCCCGGCCCGTGCGCAGGCGTCCGGCCTCTCCGTGAGCTCGGTGGCGCGCCGTGTCCGAGCGGCTGTCAGTGCCGCGCAGCACACTGGCAGCAGTACCGCACGCCGAAGGGGACGCTGATGGGTATCGGGGACGACACTGGTTTCGAACCGGCCACGGGGGACGGAGGGGTGACGGTTCCGGACGAACGACGCGCGGCATCCGTCCGCACGGCGTTCGAGGGGATGCTGCAGATCCGTCGGCTGACGAACACAGGGCTCCCGAGCCCGGAGGGCGTACCCGCGCGGTGGGAGACGCACCGGCCGGTACGGGCCGTGGCCGTGGCCCTGGAGGCGTCGGGCCTGGCAGCTTCCGCGGTCGACGGTTCCGGCGCGCGGACGGCGACCGGGTACCGCGTGACGGCGGGCGAGGCGCCGGGCGGCGCGAGAGTGGAGTGGGTCGGTCCGCCGGGCGGCGGGGCCACGCACGCCGAGGTGAAGGAACTGGACCGGTGTGCGGCCGCGCTGCGGGAGTTGGGCTGGACGGTGCTGCCGTACCGGGGGCCGCGTCGTCGCAGGTTCCTGGAGGTCGAACCGCCGCCGGGCGTCCGGAGCCGGGACGGCGGCCCGGAGTCGCTCCGGTAGCGGCGCCCTCCGCCCGACCGGCTCCTCAGCCGTTCGATCCGGTTCCCGGCGCCGCCTGACGGATGCTCCGCCGCCGCGTCGTACGGAGGCGTCGAAGCCCCTCCCACTCGTCGAGCGGATGTGCCTCGGTCATGGGGATGCGCTCGTGACCCGGTTCGATGAGGTGAAGGCGACGTTCTGGGGCGAGGGTTTGTACGGGGTACAGCCACCGTTGACGGACGTGGCCGCTCTGGATGCCGAGCTCCGGCCCGGTGTGCGGCTGCCGGCTTCGTTGCTGGAGCTTCTGCGTATCCGGAACGGTGGACCGGTCGCGGCGCCGTGGAACGCCTTCCCGACTGACGTGCCGACCTCGTGGAGCGAGAACCATGTCCCGCACGACGATCTGCTGGGCATCGGCCGTCACGACGGCCAGTGGGGCCTTCCCTCACCTCTGGTGCCGCTCTCGGGCGACGGCCACTGGTGGATCGCGCTCGACTGCCGGACGTGCGGCGCACAAGGCGGGCCGTCCGTGACCTGGTTCGACACGGAGGTTCCCGCGGAGCTCTCGCTGGCCGAGGACTTCCGGACGTTCATCGAACGTCTGACCGCGGCTCACTCCCTCGAGCTCGCCGCCGCCGACGGTCGCCGATCCTCGTCATGAGCATACTCTGACCGCACTTGCCGTGTGCGAGCGCCCGCGGTTCCGAACTGCCGACGGGCCTCGCGGGCCACGAACCCGTGAGGCTGTCGTGCGGACTGCCGGATGCCGACCGTCCCCGCCACGGTCGATGCGGTGGCGCTTGGTGCGACCGGAGGAGGCGGACATCGGGGTTGCCGCACACTCGTACGAAAAGACTGTTTCGAACCTGAGCCGGCCGGGTCGGGCCCACAGGTGATTCCGACTGCGTCCTCGCTGTCGGCCCCATGGGGGATGCTGGTGGGTCCGACACCTCTGAGTGGGAGATGCTGTGATGCGCAACGACGAACTCGCCGCGGCCCAGGCGTATGTCCGACTTCTGGAGGCCACCCGGGCGGCGTTGGCGGATCCCGAGGACGGCCCCGTGTACGTACCTTTGCTCGCCTCCCCGATGGCGGAGGCCGATGGCGCGCTGGAGCGGGCGGGGCTGTGCGGGAACGAGTCGCGGTTCTTCGACCTCGTGTCAACGATCCGGCCGAGTATGTCGGGTGGAGGTCACTGAGCCGACCGGGCGGAGCGGCCGTCGCCCTGTCGGCGGTCTTCTCCTCTTCGCGCCGATGCGCCATCACTGCGGTACGGGCCGGGCGACGGCCGGCGGATGCTGCTGGAGTACAAGCTGTTCGAGCCCGCATTCTACTCGATGGACGTGCCGGACTGGGCACGGCGTACGCGCTCCGTCTGCCCCTCGGACCGAGTGCCCAGGTGATCGTGGACACCGGGCATCACGCGTCGGGCACCGACATCGAGTTCATCGTGGCCTTCCTGCTGCGCGCGGGAAAGCTCGGCGCGTGGTTCCTGACCGCGCGGGGCATCCCGGTGGCCGGGGAGTACGAGTTGCGCACCGGTCTGGCCATGCTGACCACCGACACCATCGACGCCGATGGCCCGTTCACCGAACTCCAGGCCCTCGACTTCCGGGACCGGACGGTCGAGATGGGCCACGACGGCCCCGCCACCTCGCGATCAGCGCGAGGGATCCGCTGCTGTGCGGGCTGGGGATCTATCACGGCGAGCGGGGGCGGGGAGTCCGTGTCGAGTTCGACGTCGGAAACGGCCCCTTTGAACGGTTCCCTCCGCCGGGGGCCCTTCTTTCTCACCGGCCTTCCGGTTGTCCTGGCCGCACCTGTTCCACGCGTTCCGGTTCTTCTCGCCGCGGCCTTCCGGTCCCCCGGTCCGCCCTGCTCCGCCTTCCCTCGTCCGTCCCTGCTTCGTCCTTCGGCGTGCCGCCTCAGGCGGTCGTCCCGGAGGCGGGGGCCAGGCCGAGTTCGCGTTCGCCCAGCGGGGCGAAGAACCGCGCCACGTCGTCGTCCGTGACCTCGGTCAGATCCGCCGGACTCCACCGTGGGCGGCGGTCCTTGTCGATGATCTGGGCCCGCACGCCCTCCACCAGGTCGAGCCTGGCGAAGGCGGTGCACGACGTGCGGTACTCCTGGTCGAGCACCGCCTCCAGGCCGCCGAGCCGACGGGCCCTGCGCAGTGCGGAGAGGGTCACCTTGAGCGCGGTGGGCGACTTGGCGAGGATCGCTGCGGCGGCTTGCTTGGCGGCGGGCACGCCGCTGTTGTCGAGCCGGTCGAGGATCTCCTCGACCGTGTCCGCCCGGTAGCAGGTGTGGATCCACTCACGGTGCGCCTCCAGTTCGCCTTCCGGCACGGAGGCGGCGTGTACCCGCACCGTTGCGTCGATCTCGTCGGGCGTGCGGCAGTCGGCGAGTGCCGTGGTGAGGGCGGTGAGGCGCCGAGCCGGTACGAAGTGGTCGGCGAGCCCGCACAGCAGGGCATCAGCCGCTCCCACCGCCTCCGCCGTGAGTGCCAGGTGGGTGCCGAGCTCGCCGGGGGCGGACGCGAGCAGGTACGTTCCGCCCACGTCGGGGACGAATCCGATGCCGGTCTCGGGCATGGCGACGCGCGAGCGTTCGGTGACGATCCGGACGTCGCCGTGAGCCGAGATCCCCACGCCGCCGCCCATCACGATCCCGTCCATGATCGCCACATAGGGCTTCGGGTACCGGGCGATGCGGGCGTTGAGCCGGTACTCGTCGCGCCAGAACGCGAGTGACGCGGTGCCGCCCGCTCGGGCGTCGTCGTGGATGGACCGGATGTCCCCTCCCGCGCACAGGCCCCGCTCTCCCGCACCGGTGATCAACACGGCGGTGACCGCGTCGTCGCGCTCCGCTTCGGCGAGCGCCTCGTCGATCCGCAGCACCATGGTGTGATTCAGCGCGTTGAGTGCCCGCGGTCGGTTCAGCGTGATGTGCCGGACACGACCCTCGGTGTGCGTCAGGACGGGATCGTCATGATTCATGAATGCGCTCCGGTCAGCCCTTGTGCCGCATCGTCCGTCGCCCGCGGACGATCTTCCACCGCTCATTGTCGGGGGCGTGTTCCTCACCCGGAAGGCAGGGGTGCCGGGCACCACCGGGTTCGGGATCGATGAAGCGGGCCTGCTGGTCCTGGGGCTGGACCCAATGCCGTTCGATTCCGGGCCCGAGTCGGCGGTGGAACGGCTCGACGCCACCGAGCGGGCCCGGCTCGACGAGGCGATCAATGACGCGATCGTCAGGAGGTGCAGTTCGTACAGCGTCCATCCCCGACTCCCCCTGAAGGGTGGCCAGGACCGGCGGACACACCTCCAGGCACGTGTTCTGCGCGGCGACGACGGCCGGGTCCGGGTCCGGGTCGTCGCGGTGGTGCACGACGCGACGACGGATATCGACCACTCGGAGTTCCTGCTGGACCTTGATCCAGCAGGTGGACGGTCGGGGCGGCGGTCCGCAGGTGCGCGGTGGTCTTCCGCTGGGCATCTCGACCGATTTCGGGGACGAGGAGCATCCGGAGACCCGTCTCGATCTGGTTCCGGCGAGACGCTCGTCCGGGGACGGCCCATCCGCGCGGCCTGTGGAAAACTCCCGCGCGGATCAGACCCGGTCGTCCTCCTCGTCCCCGCCCTGGCGCGCGGCGACGCCGAGGTGTTCGCCGACCCTGTTGACGAGCAGGGTCATCTCGTAGGCGACCTGGCCCACGTCGGCGTCGGCCGCGCTCAGCACGCAGAGGCAGCTTCCCTCGCCGGCGGCCGTCACGAACAACAGCGCCTCGTCGAACTCCACCATGGTCTGCCGGGCCCTCCCCGCACGGAAGTGGCGCCCCGAACCACGGGCGAGGCTGTGGAGCCCCGACGAAACCGCGGCGAGATGTTCCGCGTCCTCACGCGCCAGCCCCGTGCTCGCCCCGGTCACGAGTCCGTCGTTCGACAGCACCAGCGCATGCCGTATGTGCCCGACCCTGTTCGTGAGATCGTCAAGGAGCCAGTCGAGTTCCTTGTCCAGCGCCATGTGCCCGTTCCTCCCCGCTCATGCGTTCCCCGTGCCCCGCGTTTCGCGTAAGCCTTGCGCACTGGTCACGAACGGGCAAGCACTACTCGGTCATGTGGCCGGGTCCCAGCCCCTCGACTCCGTGACGGCCGGCCGAAGAGGCACTGTCCACCGGACACGCACCACTCACCCCTGCGGGACGTCGGCGCACGGGTCGTCGTCCGCCGAGCGGGCCTCGTCGGCGACAGCGGGCGGCACCGCGGAAGGAGCCGTTCCCCCGGGCGTGGCCGCCGAGCCCTCGGTGTAGGAACTGCCGAGGACGACGCGGATTCCGGCCGAGTCGGACGCCTCCGTCCTGGCTCCGGGCAGGAGCCGAGCGGTCTTCTCGGCCTCGTTCCGCAGGCCCGGACCGTATTCGACGACCGTCGAGACGTGGTCCTGACGGCTCGCCGTGGCCGTGGTGGTGACGGTGAACCCCCGGGAGCGCAGGAGGTCGGCGGCCCGGGCCGCGAGCCCGGTGACCGTGGTCCCGTTGTAGACGGCGACGCTGATGCCCTTCCCCGCGAGCGGGTCGGCGGCAGCGGACGGGGCGCTGTCGCCGTCGGTCCCGTCGCGCTCGGCGGACCGTCTGCCGCTGGCGTCCTTGCCATCGACCGTGCGGTCGGCCTTCAACGCGGCCCAGAGTGCGTCGGCGTCGGACTCGACGATCGCGACGCGAGCACCCTCGTAGCGCCACGGGACGGTCACGAACTTGGTGTTGTGCAGGTCGACGTTCTTCATCGACATGGCGAAGGAGAGCAGCCGGTCGGCCGATCCGAGTCCGGGGTCGACGGTCAGCGCGTCGGTGGCCGCGTCGGCGAGGGGCAACAGCGTGGTCGGGTTCATGCCGCGCGACTTGACCTTCTTGATGAGCGAGGCGACGAAAGCCTGCTGACGCTTGATGCGCCCGAGGTCCGAGCCGTCACCGATGCCGTGCCGCAGCCGGACGTAGTCGAGTGCCCGCTGCCCGGAGACGGTCTGCGGACCCTTCGCGAAGATCCGCGCCCCCTGGGTGGGCAGTTTCGGGCTGAGGTCGCGCTGATGGATGTCGTGGGGCAGGCAGACGGGCACGCCTCCGACCGCCGAGGTGAGCGCGGAGAAGCCGGCGAAGTCGACGACGACGGTGTGGTCGACGCGCAGGCCGGTGAGGTGTTCGACGGTGTTCTGGGTGCAGGCGGGGTTGCCCTCGGCGGTTTCTCCCACCGAGAACGCCGCGTTGAACATGGCGTCGTGCTTCGGGGCGGTCCACGCACCTCCCGGAAGTCTGCACGCCGGGATGTCGACCAGGGAGTCGCGTGGGATCGACACGGCGACGGCGTGCTTGCGGTCGCCGTACACATGGAGGAGGAAGGCGGTGTCGGAGCGCCCCACCGCGCCCGTGCCGCCGCCCAGTTCGCTGTTGCCTCCCGCACGCGAATCCGATCCGATGACCAGGACGTTCTGCCCCATCGACGAACCGGGCGGCCGGTCCCCGGAGAGCCCGTCGGCGCTGAAGGTGTCGATGCCGCCGTTCAGTTTCAGGTACACCCACCCGACGCCCGAGACGAGCAGCACGAGAAAGGACAGTCCGGTCACGGCCGTCCGCCTCAGGCGTCCGCCCCGCGACCGGCCCGTCGCCGCCTTGCCATGTGTTGTCATCGGCCACCCCGTTCGTCCGGTTCCAGGAGGAACACTCGCCTTCCGTCGAGGAAGACGCGCGCCACCACCCTGTGGTTTTACAGTTGCGCAATGTAGCGAGTGCCGTTGTTCGAATGGATCACCGGACCTGCCCACGACCAGCCAGAAGCACTTCCCGGGAACTCCGAGCGCAAACACCGGCCGAAACGCGGCACTGAAATGTAATGCACCCATGCCTCGCAACGGCCCGCCTCGCCCGCACCGTTCGACCGCGGTGCTCGCGGCGTCTTCCCGACGGGCCCGCTGCCGGGAGGGACGCCACGCCCGGCCATGCGCGGAGGCGGACGGAACGACAGACCCCCACACATCACTTCAGGAATTGCGCAATTATGGGAACCATGAGGTCGTCCTCGGCGTTCACCCCGGTGACGACAGACGACGCGCTGATCACAGATCGCTGAAGCGCTGTACCACTGGAGGATGTTCATGGGTGTGAGCCTGGCCAAGGGCGGCAATGTCTCCTTGTCGAAGGAGGCACCCGGCCTGACCGCGGTGACGGTCGGTCTGGGCTGGGACGTGCGGACGACCACGGGCGCCGACCATGACCTGGACGCGAGTGCGCTGCTGTGTTCGCAGACCGGGAAGGTCCTCTCCGACCTGCATTTCGTCTTCTACAACAACCTGACGAGCCCCGACGGTTCGGTCCAGCACACCGGTGACAACCTGACCGGGGAGGGCGAGGGCGACGACGAGTCCATCAATGTGGACCTGGCCGCCGTGCCCGCCGATGTCGCCAGGATCGTCTTCCCGGTCTCCATCCATGAGGCCCAGAGCCGCGGCCAGAGCTTCGGTCAGGTCCGCAACGCCTTCATTCGCGTGGTGAACCGGTCGAACGGCGTCGAGCTCGCGCGCTACGACCTCAGCGAGGACGCCTCGACCGAGACCGCCATGGTCTTCGGCGAGCTCTACCGGCACGGCGCGGAGTGGAAGTTCCGAGCGGTCGGCCAGGGCTACGCTTCGGGGCTCGCCGGAATCGCGTCCGACTACGGAGTCAACGTCTGATTCCGCGGGCCGTTCGCACCCGGTGATCCGCTCCCGGCCGCTCTCCACGACCCTCCGCGGGTTCGGGGAGAGCGGCCGGCCGTGCCAGTTGTCCGTTGCCGGCGCGTTCCGGTTGGCGACTCGATGCTTACACCGACGTGGACGACCGGTTTCTCGCGCTCGCCACGCATACGGCCTGACGCCCGCGCCGGGCGTACGCCTTGACGCCCGCGCTGCACGAGCGCCTTGACGCCCGCGCCGTACGAAGGCGCCGATACATGACCCCGCAGGCTTCAGGTGCGCGCCGTGGACGCGCCGGCGGGCGGGGCGACGCACGCCGGACGGGCGAGGGAACGCACGCCGACCGAGGGCGCCCGTCGCCCTCTCGGGCTCAGTCCTGCCCGGGTGCTTCGGCGCGCCGTCCGTGCGGAACCGGACAGCCGCGAATGCCCGGAGCGGGGAACGTCCCCAGCCGGGCGACGTCGTAGCCGTTCGGGTACCCCTTGATCTCGGGGTTCTGTCGCGCGTAGTGCGGGTTGGTGCGTGGCGGCAGCAGTCGGACGGCCCGCGCCCTCAGGCGGAGCGCGCCATGGGTGAGCCCGCGGTGCACCGGTCCGGGGCGTTCGTACCTGAACGCTCGGAGCAGCGAGTCGTCGAGGAGCGCAAGGGCCGCCTTCCGCGCGACCGGCGCGAGGGGGCGCGGGTACCAGGAGCCCATCAGGTCCAGCGTGGCCTCGGAGACGCGCCGTCCGCCCTCGTCCCAGCCGAAGTGCTCGGCCTCGTAGGCGTCCAGGGCGTGCTCGAAGTCCTCGTACGTCTCCGGCAGGTCCTTGATGCCCATGTGGGCACCGAGTGTCCGGTAGTAGACGGCGCACGCCCGCAGTTCGTGGGAGGACAGCCGGCGCCAGCCGAAGTCGTCGAGCCACCGCTTCGGCGTGACGACGAACGTGCACAGCACGTAGCGCATGTCGTCATTGCTGATGTCGTAGCTTCGGTGCATCTGGTTGATCCGGCGGATGGCCGTCCGACCCGCTTCGTCGGCGAAACCGTGCTCCACGACCGTGTCGAGGAGAAGTGCGGTGTCGTCGTAGCGCTTCTGCGAGCGCTCGGTCAGCTCGGCGGTCTCGGCGAGGAGTCGGCCGATACTGGGGACGGCATAGGTGCGGTACAGCGCGAGTTCGAGTGCGCGGGCGATGTCCCACGGAAACTCGTAGGTCGCCGTGATGCGATAGATCCGCAGGAAGTCCCGTTCCGGGTCGAGACTCTGAATCTCCTTCAGGCGCTCGTACCGCTTCACCCGGCTGCCCCCTTGCCTCGGTCGGAAGTCCAACTCTACGTCGGCGGAAGGCGGGCACCGTACTCGAGGGAACAACTGTCGGCCGGGTCCGGAGCCGGGGCCGCGGCGGACGAGCCGGGGCGTGGTGGGCCGGTCCAGGAACCACTTGTCAGGACCTCGACGAGCGAGTTACCGGCTGGTTAGTGTGCGCCGACGACAACCGTGTCGGACGAGGAGAGAGCCGTGGCAGGGACAGGCGATGCGGTCACCGACGACGACGCGCTGTACGTGCTGACCGCGGCGCTGCTCACGCCCGCGCAGTTCCCGACCGTGCTCGGTGACGACTACCCCGCCGCCTGTGCGGCGCTCGCCCTCGAACCGTATGCCGAGGGGTACGGCCTGGTCCTCGGCCAGGACGCCGGGGGCGCGCGCTGGACCGTGGTCGTGGACGACGTGTCGCTGGTCGCCGTGGCGATCGCCGCCTGGGACTGTGGCATGGAGTACGACCTGTCACCGGACGACCGCTCGATGGTGTGCGCGCTGCCGGGCTGGCCGCTCGCGGTGGCAGTCGCCGCCCCGGGGCTCGCCGCCCCGCACGATCCGGCGCCGGACCCGGACGCCGGGGACCCCGGCCCGGTCCCGCTCATGCCTCCCGCCACGGGCACATGGGGACCGGCCCAGCGGCGCATGGGGGCGGACGAGATCGCCCACCAATGGAT
Organism: Streptomyces sp. NPDC002476; assembly: GCF_042889785.1. Classification (NCBI taxonomy): domain Bacteria; kingdom Bacillati; phylum Actinomycetota; class Actinomycetes; order Kitasatosporales; family Streptomycetaceae; genus Streptomyces; species Streptomyces sp. NPDC002476. The sequence continues at coordinate 15,101 of NZ_JBIARH010000063.1, forward strand.
GTCCTGGCGGGAGCAGTTGGACGACACGGCGGCCTCGGCCTCCTCCGACGTCACGAACGACGGTGCGGGGTCCGGGTTCGGGTCCGGAGCCGCGACCGGCACCGGGGCCGGGAACGGGAACGGGACGGGTGCCGGCCCCGGGCCGAGCACCGGGGTTCGCACAGGGAAGAACGACCGGGAAAGGGCCGCGGACGGGGACAGTGCCGGGGACCCGGACGGGGAGAGGGCAGGAGACGAGCACGGCGCCCGAGGCGAGGGACCGCAGGCCACGGCCCCCACCACTCTCCCGCCCGTCGTCTCGCACGCCGGACTGCGACGGGCGCTGACGGAGGCGCATGCCTATCTGGACGTGCCACCTCCGCCGGGCCGGATACGGTCCTCCTTCGCCGCCGGTGATGCCCGGATGCTGCGCATCGACGGTCCGGGCTGGTCCATGGTCGCCAGGACGGACGACATGGCGTTCGTCCTGCTGGACGACGAACCGGGAGAGGTGTTTCCGGTCGTACGGGGCGCGCAACTGCCCGGTCTGCTGGAGGCCCTGGACGCGATCGCGGTACGGCCGGTCTGAGCGGCGAACCACCGGCCGCCGTCCCGGCCCCCGGAGCCTCCGAGATCGCGGACACCGCAACGGGTCGTCGGCCGCGCGTGCTCGCGGCGGGCGGTCACAGGTCGACCGGGCCGCGCTACGCGGCCCCTCCCTGTCTCTGCACCTCCACCGTCGTCCTTCCCGCCGGCTCCCGTCAGCGGCCTGTTTCCCTGCGGGTGATCCTGCGGAGCCTGCGCCGCTGGCCGGGATCCAGCATCAGATAGCCGACCGTCGGCACGCCGACCAGGACGAGCAACGACAGCCAGAACCCGATGAAGGGCATCAGGACGACCGCCGCGACGACTCCCCCGATGGCGATCTTCGCACTGTTCGACACCGTCACACGCCTCCTTCACGGCCGCAGCCGTTCCTGTTGTGGGAACGCCCGCGGGGTCCCATCGGTTCCAGCCTGCCCGAGAGTCACCTCAGCGGCTCGCCGACCTCGTGCATGTGCCGGAGCGCCTGCCGGTACGACTCGACGAGCCCGGTCTCCGTGTACGGCATGCCGAGCGCCTCGCAGTGGGCGCGCACCAGGGGCTGCGCCAGCCGCAGGTGGGGGCGCGGCATGCTCGGGAAGAGGTGGTGCTCGATCTGGTAGTTGAGCCCGCCGAGGAACCAGTCGGTGAGGGCACCGCCGCGCACGTTGCGCGAGGTGAGGACCTGGCGCTGGAGGTGCCCCCAGCGGTCGCCGTCGGGGTCGGGCATCTCCATGCCTTTGTGGTTGGGCGCGAACGCCATGCCCAGATGGAGCCCGAAGAGGGCGTGGTGCAGGAGGGCGAAGGCGGCGGCCTTGCCGGGCGACATGACCGTGAGCAGCAGTGCCGTGTAGAGACCGAGGTGGGCGACCAGGAGCAGGGCCGAGAGGGCGCGCTCCCTGGCCGGCTGACGGCTCAGGTACTGGAATCCGGAGATCTTGAGGGCGATTCCTTCGAGGAGCAGCATGGGGAAGAACAGCCGGGCCTGGTGGCGGGTGAGCCAACGGGCGAAGCCCTCGCGCAGGGCCGCCTGTTTCCGGGTCCAGACCAGTGCCCCGACGGCGACGTCCGGGTCCTTGTCGACGTGATTGGGATGGGCGTGGTGGCGCACGTGTTTGTCGTTCCACCACGCCTCGTTCATGCCCAGCAGCAGGTTGCCGTGCACGAGGCCGACGACCCGGCTCGTCCGGCGGCGGGCGGATATCTGGGCATGCCCGGCGTCGTGACCGATGAAAGCGGTGCGGGACCAGAAGACTGCCAGCGGCAGTGCGAGCAGCAGGGTCCACCAGCTGTCGCCGATGAGGAACATGCCGGTGACCACGGCACCCAGGGCGAGCAGGTTGACGGCGATGCCGAGCCCGTACCAGCCGGTGCGGTGTTCCAGGAGCCCCTGTCCCTTGACCGTGTGGAGCAGCGGCGCGAAGTCGCTCCCCCGGTTCGGGGCCGTGCCGCCCCCCGGCCCGGATTCCCGGCTCGCGGTGGGCTCCCGACCCGGAACGGCTCCCGGGCCCGGGGCGGTTCTCTCGCTCGGCGCCGTTTCGCGGCCTCCCGTCTCCGGGGCTTCTCCCGTACGGTCTCGGACACCTTCCGTGACGGTGGACATGGCCTGGGGCATGGGGTCTCCGGTCTCTGGAAGGCTGCGTTGACCTGTCGAAACGTACGGTCGCCGGAGCCCTGGCGGCCATGGCGCCACCACCCCTGGTCCACTGGGGCCAGCCCCCGCCCTCCGAGGAGGGCCGGCCGCACCCGGGACGCCGCGGGGCAGGTGGACGGTGCGACGAGCAGGCCGGCAGGACGACCGGATTACCACATCACCCGGAAGCCGGAACCTCGCCGCCCGACAGTGATGCAGATCACCGCACCGGCAGGCATGAACCACTCGAGCGCGGAGTACTCTCGACCCCCCAGCAAGCTAGTCAAATTTGAGGAATTCGGGCCATCGCTGTGCACAGGTTCCCTGCCGCAACGCTTTCCGAGGTCTCCGCACTCTCCGGCTTTTCCGTGGTCTTCCTCCCCGGGGACCCGTTCCGTGCCGGCCGTATCGCCTTCTGGCATCCGGACGGCAGCGCTCCGCCCGACGGTCCTGGCTCCGTCGAGGAGCTGGTCGTCGTCGGGGCCGACGCGCAGGTGTACGTCGTACCCGCGCTGATGCTCCCCGTCCGGGACGCGCTGCCCGTGCTGACGCGCGCACGCCTCGCGCCGCATGCCTCCGGCGCCGCCGCGTTCTGGGGCACCGCCGCGCTTCTCGCACTGCAACTCGCCGCCCGCGGCCTGCTGCTGCCCGGACTCACCGCCACCGATCACGACGCCTGGCGGGCCGGTCCGCTGTCCGCGGACGACCAGGAGCGCATCCGTACGCTCGCCGCCTCGATGCCGCCGCTCGCCCACGCCGTTCCACTCGACGCGTCCGCGCACCCGGTGCTGCTGCCGGAACCCGAACGGCTGCTCCGCGCGTTCCTCGACGCGGTGGCCGACGGCCTGCCGCGTACGCCGGCCGCGGCCCTCACCGCGACGAGCCCCGCGTTCGCCGTCGACGAGGCACGGCGTCTGCCGGGCGGGCGCGCCTGGGCCGCCGATGTCGCGGCCGGGCATGATGCGGGCGTGCGGCTCTCCCTGCGGGTGGAGGTGCCGGGGCTGACGGACGCGGGAGCGGACGACGGGCCTTTGGCCGGAACGGCCGACGGCGCCTCCTTCCGGGCCGTCCTTCAGATCCACGGTGTCGGCGATCCGACGCTGGTCGCCGATGCCGCCGACGTCTGGACGGGCACGGGAACGGGTCCGGCCGCGGCATTCGGCCCGCGCGCCCGCATGGACGCACTGCTGTCCCTGCGGCGGGCCGCCCGTGCCTGGCCCGCGCTGACACCGCTGCTGTCGGCCGCCGTGCCCGACTTCGTCGAACCGGCCGACGAGGAGCTCACGGAACTCCTCGGTCCGGCCGGCCGGGCCCTCGCCGCGGCCGGGGTCCAGGTGCACTGGCCGCGCGAACTGGCCCGCACGCTCACCGCGCGTGCGGTGATCGGCCCGCCCGACGAAACCGACCAGGAGCCCGAGGGACCGGCCCGTACCGACGCGGAGACATCGTCGTTCCTGTCGACGGACGCGCTGCTGTCGTTCGACTGGTGGTTCGCGCTGGGCGACCAGAAGCTCAGCCGCGCCGAACTGGACCGGCTCGCCGAGGCCAACAGGCCGCTGGTGCGACTGCGCGACCAGTGGGTCCTCATCGATCCCGAGGAGGTGCGACGTGCCCGGGAGACCCGGGACCGCAAGGTCGCGCCGCTCGACGCGCTGGGCGCCGTACTGACCGGTTCCGCCGAGTTCGGCGGCCGTCGGGTCGCCGTGCGCGCCACCGGCCGGCTGGAACAGCTGCGCCGCAGGCTGACGGATCCCGAGTCCGACGCGGCACGGGACGAACGGTGGACGATCGGTCAGCCGGCAGCACTCGACGCCGTGTTGCGCGACTACCAGTTGCGTGGTCTGAACTGGCTGCACACCATGACCTCGCTCGGCCTCGGCGGCTGCCTCGCGGACGACATGGGCCTCGGCAAGACCATCACCCTGATCGCGCTGCACCTGCACCGGCTCGCCGCCGATCCGGACACCGGACCGACCCTCGTGGTGTGCCCGACCTCGCTCATGGGGAACTGGCAGCGGGAGATCGAGAAGTTCGCGCCGGGCACGCCGGTCCGCCGCTTCCACGGCGGGGCGCGCGACCTCACGGGGCCGGCTGCCGGTGAGTTCGTGCTGACCACCTACGGCACCATGCGGCTCGACGCGGCGAGGCTCTCCGAGGTCGCGTGGGGTCTGGTGGTCGCCGACGAGGCACAGCACGTCAAGAACCCGTACTCGGCGACCGCCAAGCAGCTGCGGACGATCGGCGCGCGGGCGCGGATCGCGCTCACCGGCACCCCGGTGGAGAACAACCTGTCGGAACTGTGGGCGATCCTCGACTGGACCACGCCCGGCCTGCTGGGCGGCCTCGGTACCTTCCGCACGCGCTACGCGCGGACCGCGGAGGGCGGCGATCCGGCGGCTGCCGAACGGCTCGCCGCACTGGTGCGGCCGTTCCTGTTGCGGCGGCGCAAGTCGGATCCCGGTATCGCCCCGGAACTGCCGCCGAAGACCGAGACGGACCGGACGGTGTCGCTCACCGCGGAGCAGACCGGACTCTACGAAGCGGTGGTCCGGGAGACCCTCACCGCGCTCTCGACCGCCGACGGCTTCGCGCGGCGCGGACTGGTGGTGAAGCTCCTGACGGCCCTGAAGCAGATCTGCAATCACCCGGCTCAGTACCTCAAGGAGAACGCGCCGCGGATCGAGGGCCGCTCGGGGAAGGTGGAGCTGCTGGACGAGCTGCTCGACACGATCCTGGCGGAGGGCGCAAGCGTGCTCGTGTTCACGCAGTACGTGGCCATGGCCCGGCTGCTCGAACGGCACCTGGCGGCCCGGGGCGTACCCACGCAGTTCCTGCACGGCGGCACACCGGTCATGGAACGGGAGGCCATGGTGGGGAGATTCCAGGCGGGCGAGTGCCCGGTCTTCCTGCTGTCGCTGAAGGCGGCCGGTACCGGGCTCAACCTCACCCGCGCCGGGCATGTCGTGCACTTCGACCGATGGTGGAACCCCGCGGTGGAGGCGCAGGCCACCGACCGCGCGTACCGGATCGGCCAGACCCGGCCGGTGCAGGTGCACCGGCTGATCGCCGAAGGCACTGTCGAGGACCGGATCGCCGGCATGCTGACCAGGAAGCAGGGGCTGGCCGACGCGGTGCTCGGCTCCGGCGAGGCGGCGTTCACCGAACTGACGGACGCGGAACTGGCCGAACTGGTGGAACTACGAGGGGGCTCCTGATGAACCACGGGCACGACGGACACGGCGAGCACGGCGGATACGACAGCGAGGCGGGATACGGCGCCGACGCGGCATCGGCGCAGGAACGTACCTTCACCGCGCTGCCGCCCGCACGCGGACGCGGATTCGCCGACTCCTGGTGGGGGCGGGCATGGCTGAAGGCCCTGGAGGACACCGCGCTGGACGGCTCCCAGCTCAAGAAGGGGCGCGGGGTCGCGCGCGAGGGCCTGGTCGGCGCGGTGTCGGTACGGCCGGGCCGGATCACCGCGGTCGTCCGCGACCGGGGCGGGTCGGCGTACCGCAGCGACGTGCTGTTCCAGGAGCTGGACGAGGCGGACTGGGAGCGCTTCCTGGACGTGGCCGCCGCCCGCGCCGGGCATGTCGCGGCGCTCCTCGATCGCGAGATGCCGCCCCATCTGGTCGAGGACGCGGCGGCGGCAGGGGTGGAACTGCTCCCGGGTATCGGCGACCTGGAACCCGAATGCAGCTGCGAGGCGTGGGACCACTGCCCGCACACCGCCGCGCTGTGCTACCAGGTGGCGCGGTTGCTCGACCAGGACCCCTTCGTGCTGCTGCTCATGCGGGGGCGCGGCGAACGCCGGCTCCTGGACGAGCTCCAACTGCGCATCGTGGCCCGTGCCTCGGAACGGGTGGCGCCCGGCCGGGGTGCCCCGGCCGACGGATACGGTGCCATGGGCGCCGCGTCGGCGGAGGCGGCGCACGGGGGTGTGCGGGCGGACGAGGCGTTCGCCGCACGGGACATCCTGCCCCCGCTACCCGCTCCCCCGCCCCTGCCGGACGAGCCGGGTCGGGTCCCGTCGCTGGAGACGGAGACCGAACCGGAGCCCGGCATCGACACGGCGGTCCTGGAGCTTCTGGCGGCCGACGGCGCGGCGCGTGCCCATCGGATGCTGGCGGACGCCCTCTCCCCCGACCATGCTCGTCGGCCGCTGCCCGTCACGCTGACGCCACGTGAGGATGTCGTGCGGCTGCTCGCGGACGCCCGGCCCGAACCCTGGATCGCGAAGCGGCTGGCCGCCGGATCGGGACGGAGCCCGGCCGCCCTCGACACGGCGGTGCGCGCCTGGCGCTACGGCGGGGCGGCCGGTATCGCCGTGCTCGACGAGGAGTGGACACCGGACCCGGAAACCCTGACCAGGGCTCAGGCCCGGCTCACCGCCGCGTGGGAGGAGGACGAGCGCCCCGGGCTGCGGGCCGTCGGCAACCGCTGGACGGCCGCGGAGGACGGTGTGCAGCTCCGGTACGGCCGGGACGGCCGCTGGTGGCCGTACCACGACGAGGACGGGCACTGGGTACCGGCAGGCCCCGGGGACGAGGACCCGGCGGCGGCACTGGGCGGTGCGGAGCCTTCCGCTCCCCCGTCCGTCACCGCGCGCCGCCCCGGTGTTCAACTCGATGTCACCGCACGTTGAGAGGGAGGGCGGAACCCGACGCGCGTCCGAGCTGTTCGTGCCTCAGGAGGCCCCCATGACCGCGCGTGTCGTCCGTCGTTCCCTTGCCGTCGGGCTGCCGCGGGCGCGCAGGACCGGCACGGCCGTCCCGGGTGCACCGCGCGGGTCACCGGAAGTGCCGTGCTCGGGGACCTGCCGCTGGCCGGTTTCAGCAACGGCCCCGAGGCGTTCGACGCGAACGGCCGGCTCGTCGACAGCGGCGTCGACACGTCGGTGACGCTCCTGAAGCTGCCGCGTCCGCTGCGCGGCTGACCACCGCCGCGCCGGCCACCGGCCGGACACGGCGGGTCAGGTGGCCCGGAACGCGGCCGGTGGCGGCCCCGGGCCCGGACCCGCGCACGAGTCGGCACCCTCGCCGGCCCTCCGTTCGCCCCCTCGCGTCCGGACCGGCCGCCCGCCCGGTCCGCCGTTGCGTGCCGCCCGCCCCGCACCCGAATCCGGCGCCCGGCGTCTTCCGCCGCCCGCGCGTCGCCCGTACGGTAGGGCGCGCGGGCCGCTGGCCCGTACATCGGACGACGCCTTCCGGACATCGGACGAAGGGGGCCACGGGTGTCGGGGGATCCGGGAAGCGCACTGTTACGTGATGCCCTCGGGCTGCGTGAGGCCCCCTTCCAGAGCATCACGGCGCTGACCCCGGCGGCCGTCGTCGCCGCGTCCCTTCCGTCAGGAGCGGCGTTCGCGGGCGGCCGTCCGCCGCTGTCCGTGATGGCGGCGCTGATCGGCCGCCTGTTCACCGCGCTGCTCCCGCTCCGGCTCGGCTTCACGACGGCGGGGACCCCGCACCGGCGGTGGCTGCCGTCACCCGGGCATCTCCGGTGGCCGTGGTCGCTGCTGGGCGCCGTGGTCATCGCGCTCGCCGGGTGCTTCGAGGTGGGGGCCTCTTCGGGGTTCGGCACCGTACTCGGCGTCTTCGAGGTTCTCGTCCTCGGCGTCTTCGCGATGCTCCTCGTCGGACTGCCGAGGTTCGGTCAACACACGGCCGTTGTTCGGCACTTCGCACCCCACGGACGGTTGCGGCGGCGTCGGCGGGTTCTTCGCCGGCCTCACGCACACGGTGCCGGTCCTCGCCGGTTCCGAGGCCGCGGCACCGCTCGCCGGGAAGACGAGGGACCCGCGGCACAGAATGCGGGGCGCAGTGCTCGGCGCGGCGCTCACCATCGGCCCGGTGCACCTGCGGGCGTTCGCACGGCTCGGCCCGCGCCGCCGCTCCCCCGTCATCGGTGCGCCGAGGCCGGGCGACGGCCATGCCCGTCAGGGCGAGACCTGCGGCGTGGCCGTGGAGTGTGCGATGAACACGGTGGTCCTGGTCGAGCTGCTGAACGGCACTTCGACGCCGTGGCCGCGCACCGAGTCCGACAGCCATCCGATGTCGGCGGCTTCCGCGCGCCCTCTCGAAGGCGCGCCCCGCATATCGCAGTTGGAGCTGGTGCGGTGCCCGAACCGCGGCTACGGTCTGTCCGAGCTCGACGCCTGTCAACCAGTCCGTCATGGAGGGGAGGCGCCGTCGGCACACATGTACGACACCAACCCCACGAGCGTCGCGAAGACCCGCACGGAGTGGCAACCCGTGGGTGATCCGCATCGCGGGATCCACCGCCCTCCGCAGGAGACCGTGGCGCCTCCCCGGCCCTGACGCCTCTTGTCCTGTTCCTCCGTCTCGATTCCCCCCACGTACAGGAGTTCTCATGCACCGCAGAAGGATCCTCCAGGGCGCCGCGGCGACGGCGGCAGCCGCGCTGCTGCCCGCATCCGCCCGCGCCGCGGCCGCCACGACAGCGGGCGGCACGGATTACCCGGTCGCCCACTGGGCGCCCGCGTCCACGTCCAACTACTCGGCGTCGAACCGTCCTTCGACCTATCCGGTCCAGTACGTGATCATCCACGTCGCGCAGGAGACGTTCTCGGACACGATCGGGATCTTCCAGAACCCTGCCAAGCAGGTCTCCGCCCACTACGTGGTGCGTTCGGGGGACGGCTACGTCGCCCAGTGCGTCCGGGAGCGGAACATCGCCTGGCACGCGGGGAACTGGGACTACAACACGCGCAGTATCGGCATCGAGCACGAGGGCTGGGTGGATCAGCCGTCGTACTTCACCAACACCATGTACCAGAAGTCGGCGCTGCTGACCGCCTCGATCTGCGACCGTCACGGCATCCCCAAGGACCGGGCGCACATCCTCGGCCACACCCAGGTCCCGGGCTCCGACCACACCGACCCCGGCCCGAACTGGGACTGGGTGCGCTACATCCGCTTGGTCAACCTGTACTCGGCAGGCTGAGGCGTCCCCCGCCCGGCGTCCTGCCGGGCGGCGACACCCGTCCGGTCGCCGCGCGCCACGGTTGTGGCAGCCGTCCGCTGCGGCCACGATGGGGGTACACGACGCGCCTGGACGGGAGGGTGAGTTGACGGACCCCTGGGTGGCCCTGGCAGCCGGTACGGACCCGGGGCGGTGGCTCGGCCGGCTGCGGCACGCGCACGAGGTGTTCACCACGGCCGGACGGCTGGAGCACCCGGTGCGGCCGGTGGTCGGTGAGTCGTGGCGCCGTTCGGCCCGGGCCCGGGTCAGCCCCGACGGCACGGTCCCGGTCGAACTGGGTGCCGACGACCTGGGGCCGTACCGGGACGGGCACCCCCTGGCCCCCGTCATGCCGGTGATCCGCGAGCTGATGTGCACCTACGCGACGGACGGGGAGCACCTGCTCGCGGTGTGCGACGCTCACGGCAGACTGCTGTGGGTCGAAGGACATCCGAAGGCCCGACGCGCCGCGAGCCGGATGAACTTCGTGGAGGGCGCCCGCTGGGCGGAGTCCGTTGCCGGGACGAACGCGCCGGGCACGGCCCTCGCCGTCGACCGGCCGGTGCAGGTCTTCGCCGCCGAGCACTTCTGCCGGACGGTCCAGCAGTGGACGTGCGCGGCGGCGCCGCTGCACGACCCGCGCACGGGACGGGTGCTGGGCGCGGTGGACATCACCGGAGGGGACCGGCTCGCGCATCCGCACAGTCTGGCGTTCGTGCAGGCGGTGGCGCGGGCCGCCGAGTCGCAGCTGGCCCTGATCGCACCCACGTCCGACGACGGGACCGTACAGCTCACCGCGCTCGGCCGGGACGAGGCGCTTCTCGTCGCGGGCGGCCGCAGGGTGCGGCTCAGCAGACGGCACAGCGAGATCCTGGTGACCCTGGCCCGGCATCCCGAGGGCCTCGGCGGCGACGAACTCCTCGTCGAACTGTACGAGGACGAGTCGGTGACCCCCGTGACGCTGCGGGCCGAACTCTCGCGGCTGCGGCGGCTCCTGGGGCCAGAACTCCTGCTCTCCCGCCCCTACCGGCTCTCGGCCGCCGTCGACGCCGACTTCGACACGGTGGCACGCAGACTGGCGTCGGGCGCGGTGGCGTCGGCGCTGGGCGTCTACGCGGGCCCTCTGCTGCCCGGCTCGCAGTCGCCGTCCGTCGTCCGCTTGCGCCACCGACTCGACGAGCAGTTGCGGGCGGCACTGATCGCACGCGGTGACCCGGGGCTGCTGGCCGACTGGGCACACAGCCCCTGGGGCGAGGACGACCTTCCGGTCTGGCGCGCGCTCGCGGCGGCCGCGCCCGGGGACCGGCGCCCGGCACTGCTCGCCCGGGTCCGGGCGCTGGAGACGGAACAGGGGGCGGCGGGGCCGGGCCCTGTCCTCGAACTGCCGTAGCGGGCGGAAGTTCGACGACAGCCCTCGGCGCCGCCCCGCGGGTGCAACGGGGTTGCAACGTAGCGCGTTCTACCCTCGCGCCGAGAGCCGTCCAACGGCGGGCGGCACCGGATCCGGGAGACCACAGAGATGACCCGTTACGCCGCGCCGGGCACCGAAGGCGCCATCGTCTCGTACGAGTCCCGCTACGACCACTGGATCGGCGGTGCGTACGTCCCGCCCGTCCGGGGCCAGTACTTCGAGAATCCCAGTCCGGTGAACGGCAGGCCGTTCACCGAGGTCGCCCGGGGCACCGCCGAGGACGTCGAACGCGCCCTGGACGCGGCACACGTCGCGGCGCCCGCGTGGGGCGCCACCTCGGCGGCCGACCGTGCCTCGATCCTCAACCGGATCGCCGACCGGATGGAGGCGCATCTGGAGGAGCTGGCGGTCGCCGAGAGCTGGGACAACGGAAAGCCGGTGCGCGAGACCCTGGCCGCCGACATCCCGCTGGCCATCGATCACTTCCGCTACTTCGCCGGTGCGCTGCGCGCTCAGGAAGGGACCCTCAGCCAGATCGACGACGACACCGTCGCGTACCACTTCCACGAGCCGCTGGGAGTGGTGGCCCAGATCATCCCGTGGAACTTCCCCATCCTGATGGCGACATGGAAGCTGGCTCCCGCCCTCGCGGCGGGCAACGCGGTGGTCCTGAAGCCGGCCGAGCAGACCCCGGCCTCCATCCACGTGTGGCTGAAGCTGATCGCCGATCTCCTGCCACCCGGCGTGGTCAACATCGTCAACGGCTTCGGCGCCGAGGCCGGCAAGCCTCTCGCGTCCAGCCCGCGCGTCGCGAAGATCGCGTTCACCGGAGAGACGACGACCGGGCGGCTGATCATGCAGTACGCCTCCGAGAACATCAAGCCGGTCACGCTGGAGCTGGGCGGCAAGTCCCCGAACATCTTCTTCGACGACGTGTGGAACGAGGACGACGACTTCCGCGACAAGGCCCTGGAGGGCTTCACCATGTTCGCCCTCAACCAGGGCGAGGTGTGCACCTGTCCGTCGCGCGCGCTGATCCAGCGCGGGATCTACGACGAGTTCCTGCAGGCGGGCATCGCCCGCACCGAGAAGATCGTGGCGGGGAACCCGCTGGACACGGACACCATGATCGGCGCGCAGGCGTCCAACGACCAGATGCAGAAGATCCTCTCCTATCTGGACATCGGCCGGCAGGAGGGCGCGAAGATCCTCACCGGCGGTCAGCGGATCGAGCACGACGGGGAGCTGGCGGGCGGCTACTACGTCCAGCCGACGGTCTTCGAGGGCGACAACCGCATGCGGGTCTTCCAGGAGGAGATCTTCGGCCCGGTCGTGGCGGTGACATCCTTCTCGGACTTCGACGACGCGATCAGGACGGCGAACGACACTCTGTACGGCCTCGGCGCGGGCGTGTGGACCCGCGACGTCAACACCGCCTACCGCGCGGGCCGCGCCATCCATGCGGGCAGGGTCTGGACGAACTGCTACCACGCGTACCCGGCCCATGCCGCATTCGGCGGCTACAAGCAGTCGGGCATCGGCCGGGAGAACCACCGGATGATGCTGGAGCACTACCAGCAGACGAAGAACATTCTTTGTTCTTACAGCCCTCAGAAACTCGGCTTCTTCTAGTACTCCAGTGCGGTTTCGTGATCTATCCAGCAGGTTCGTGGGCGGATCGTCGTCGGTAGTGGCTGTGTCGGGCTGTTGCCTGGTGGCGTCT
>NZ_JBIARH010000064.1:0-22210 GCF_042889785.1 Streptomyces sp. NPDC002476
CAGCGGACACCGGCGACGCGGACCAGTTCCCCAAGAGCGACCGGGGCGGGTGACCAGCACAGGTAGAAGGCGAGTTCCCCGGTGGTGCGGTTGCGACGGATGAGCAGGTGTCGGTGGTCGTCGGTGCCGATGTGGATCCAGGCCCAGTCGTAGTACCGCGGGCCCTTCGCACCACGGCCGGCGCTCTGCTGCTGCCAGGCGGTGGCGGGCAGGCGTTCGGCGAGGGTGTCCACTGCCTCGACATCTCCCGCTGGCAGGTAGTCCATGCCGAGTCCAAGGAGCCGGCGGCGCTCCCCACGACACGCCTGACCAAGTACGTCATCGTGTCCACCGTCGAGCGCTGGCCAGAAGGCTGGAGGGTCATCAGAGACGAACCTCAGGGGAAGCAATGCTGAGACAGAGACACCGGAATGCGGCCGCTGCCGCTATAGCCCTCACGGCCCTCGCGCTCCCCAGCCCCGCCCAGGCCGCAGACGGTCCCGGCGGCCGGGTCGACGGATGCGGCCTGTTCGTGTGCGTCGAAGCCGAGGACCCCGGTACACCCGGAGGCACGAAACCCATCGGCCGCACCGAGCCGGGCAGGTCCAAAAACCACGGCAAGAACCCCGCCAAGGGCAAGGGCCCCATCAGCGGAATGCCCTGCACATACAAGCTGGCCGACCCCCAGCCGCCAGCCGGAAGCATGGAGTGGGACGGACACCAACCGGGCGACGGCGCCGTCTACGAGAAGACCTGCGCCCCCGGAAGCACCGACGCTGCGATCACCCAGCTCGTCTGGGCGCCCAGTCCCCCCGCCGCCGCTCAGGTCGACCCGGCCGTCCTGGCCGAACAGGCCGTGGACAAGATGCTCTTGAGCGGCCCTCAGATCGGCATCACCCCAAAACCCGGCAACACGGGCGTCGTCGGCATGCCGGTCTACATGTGGACCGCAACCGGTGCCGAAACCTACGGCCCGAACACCGCCACGGCCACCGCCGGCGGCGTCACCGTCACCGCCACCGCGAAGGTCAGCAAGATCGTGTGGCAGATGGGCGACGGCACCACGGTCACATGCACGACCGCCGGAACCCCGTACAAGGCCGAGTACGGCAAGAAGCCGTCCCCGGACTGCGGTCACCGCTACACCCGCCCCTCCTCCGTCCAGCCGTCCGGGACCTACCACGTCACCGCGACCTCGACCTGGACGATCGACTGGACCGGCGGAGGCCAGAACGGCCAGCTCACCGAGACCCGCGCCAGCGCCGTCGACATCACCGTCGCCGAGGTCCAGGTCCTCAACTAGAGAACGTGCGCACGTATTTCGAGAGGCACCAACCCATGGAATCCCCCGCCGCACCCTCCGTGCCGCGCCCCGCCCCTCCGGGCCGCCCCGAAATCCCCATCACCACCGGCCTCGGCGACAACAAGCAGCAGGTCGGAGTCCAGGTCAAGCGTGGCCAGGCCCCCGCCGGAACCCTCGCCCCGGGCGACAAGGTCCTCGCTGTCACCACCCCGGCCCAGGGCGAACAGACCACCGGCAAGGGCGCCGAGGCACCGCCATCCACCATCAAGGCCGTCGTCGTTACCGTCTCCCGGCCCGACGCCACCGGCAGCGTGGTCGTGAACCTCGCCGTCGAGACCAGCGACGGACCGCTGCTGGCCACCCGCGCCGCCCAGGGACGCATCGCCCTCGTCCGCGAACCGCGAGGGCAGTGACCATGCCTGTCACCGCGCTCGTCTCCGCGAAATCCTCCGGCGTCACCACCTCCGCCCTCGCACTCACCCTCGCGTCGGGCCGCCCCTCCCTCCTGGCCGAGTGCGACCCGGCCGGCGGCACCATCAGAGCCGGACTTCTGGAAGGCGAAGGCGGCGCCGGATACGGCCTCTACCACCTGGCCGCCGCCGAACGGACCAGCCAGGAAGCACTCGCCCAGGCATTCGCCAGCCACCTGTGGGACATGGACGAAGCCGGGCACCGCAAGCTCCTCCTCGGCCTCACCGACCCCGCCCAGGCCGCATCCCTCAGCCGCACCTGGCCCTCCCTGTCGCAGATGCTGCACGTCCTGGCCGAAGCCGGCCTCGACGTCTTCATCGACGCCGGCCGCATCGCGTTCAACGCCGGAGAACTCCACCCGACCCTGACCCCAGCGCCCCTCATCCACCACGCCGACCTCGTCCTCCTGGTCGTCCGCGGCACCGAGCAGTCCCTCACCCTGGCCCGGCACATCATCAAACCGCTGCGCAACGAGCTGACCGACCGCGGTAACGGGCCCGGCGCCCTCGGCCTCCTCCTCATCGAAGACGGCCCCAACCGCGCCCACCAGGTCGCCGAAGCCCTCGAAACCCCCGTCCTGGCCGCCCTGCCCCACGACCCCGCCACCGCCGCCTACCTCACCAACGGCGGACGCCAGCCCCGCGGCTACAGCCGCAGCCCCCTGCTGCTCCACGCCCGCACCGCCACCGAGCAGCTCGAAGCGGTCGCCTCCCGGAGACAGATCCAGCAGCAGTACCCGCCCCAGAAGACCAGCCCGCAGCTCGCCGGCGTCCTGCAACGGCTCAACGCCAAACGAGAGCGAGGCCGCCGTGTCTGACACCCACGAACGGCCCGCCGCCAACGGGCGGCCGGCGCCGATGGACCGCGCGGACATCGCCGGGCTGCTCGCCGGACGGATAGGCCAGCCCCACCCCACAACCCCCCGGCCCACATCCCCCGCCGAACCGGCAGCACCCCCGGCCCTCACACCCAACCCGGTCCCCACCGCCTCGGCAGACGCCGCCGCCGTACCCAGACTCGCGGGTCTGCCCGGCGAACTCCCCGTGAGCTGGGACATCGTCGAGGACCTGCAAGCCCGAGTGTCCCAGCAACTCAGCGCCAGCGACCCCGACAAACTGCTCGAAGAAGCCGACCGCCGAGCCATGGCGAAATCGCTCGTCCGGAACGCGGTCGCCGACTGGGCGACCAAATACGCCCAAGGCAACACCCCTCTCACGGCCGAGCAGGAAACCGCCATCGGCAACGCGGTCTTCGACTCCATGTACCGGGGCGGCCGGCTGCAGTCCCTCCTCGACGAATCCGGCGTCGAGGACGTGATGGTCGACGGGCTGCGCGCCCACGTCGAGTACTACGACAAACCCCGCCGCACCATCGAGAAGGTCGCCGACAGCCACGAGGAACTCATCACCTGGGTCAACCGCATGGCACGGCTGTCCGGACACGGCGAACGTGCCCTGACCCAGGCCTCGCCCATGGTCGGCTTCCGCATGCCAGACGGCTCCCGCGTGACCTCCTCACTGCTCACCACACGCCCTCGGTCGTCATCCGCAAGCACCGCATCCGCCAGCACGGCCTGGCCGAGCTGGTCCGGTGGGGCTCCCTCAACTCCCTCCTCGAGGCGTTTCTCACCGCCTGCGTCCACGCCAAGATGAACGTCCTGGTCGTCGGCGGCATGGGGGCCGGAAAGACGTCCCTGCTGCGCGCTCTCGGACGGGAGATCCCGCCCGCCGAACGGCTGGTCACGCTGGAATCCGACCGCGAGCTCTACCTCGACGAACCAGGCCCCAAACCCGGCCCCGTCACCTTCGCCTTCGAGGCCCGGCAGTCCAACGGCGAACGCCACGGGGCCGGCGAAGTCACCATCTCGGACATGTTCGACACCGCACTGCGGTACAACGCAACCCGCGTCATCGTGGGAGAAGTCCGGTCCCACGAGATCGTGCCGATGCTGCGATCTATGTCCGCAGGCGGATCCGGATCCATGTGCACCCTGCACGTCCGCCGCCCGCACGCCATCATCAGCCGCCTCGTCCAGCTGTGCACCGAAGCAGGCATGGCGACCGAGGCCGCCCACCACCTCATCGCCTCCGCCATCGACGTCGTCGTCTACATCGCCTACCTGGACGAGACCGGGATCGGCGGCCGCAAACACCGCTATATCTCGCACATCTACGAGGTCCACGACGTCGTCGGCGAAGGCGGCCGCCCCACCACCACCGAGCTCTTCGCACCACACGGCACCGAAGTCCGCGCCGTGTACAAGAACATGCCCAGCTTCATCGGCGACCTGGAACGCACCGGGAACTTCTCCCGGCAGTGGCTGACAGACGACCCGCACAAATGGTGGGGACCGCCCCTGCAGACAGTGAGCGCACCATGAACCGCCCCTACAACCGCCCGGCCACGGACGCACTCCCGGACAGGAGGCCAGCGTGACCACATCCCAACTCGCCCTGGTCGCCGCCTGCTGCGCCGCCCTCGCAGTGCTGGCCGTCGTCGCTGTCATCCGCGAGGCCCGCGGCCGTGTACCCGACCCGGCCAAACCCGCCTCACGCCTGACCGAACGCATCCAACGCGCCCGAACCGACCTGCCGGAAAAATGGCAGCGCCGCTGGCGGCACCTGGTGATCACGGCAGCCGTCGCCGCCCTGGTCGTATGGGCCTGGACAGGGTGGCCCGTACACGGGCTCCTCGCCGGGGCCGCCGTCCTCGCCTTCCCGTTCATCATGAACCCAGGAACCGCGGCCATCCACCGCATCGAACGCCTCGAAGCCCTCGGCCAATGGCTCAACCACCTCGCCGGCGTTCACACCGCCGGGATCAGCCTGCCGCAGACCATCCGCGCCTCGGTGAAAAACGCCCCCGCACCGATCGCCGCGAACGTACGAGCCCTGTCCGAGCGGCTGCGCTCCGGCATGGAAGCACACACCGCCTTCGCGCACTTCGCGGACGAGCTCGCCGACGGGGTCTCCGACCACGTCGTCCTCCTCTTCCAGAGCCACGCCGTCTACAAGGGCCCCGGCCTCTCCGATGCCCTGGAAGCCCTCGCGCTCACGATCCACCAGCAGGCCGCCGACGCCCGCGACATCGAGGCCGACCGCGCCAAGGTCCGCAAGTCCGCCCGCATGGTCTCCGTCGTGATCTCCCTCGTCGTCGTCGGCTGCATGCTCAACGAAGGCTGGTCAGGCTGGTACCAGTCACCACTCGGGCAACTCGCACTGGCCGTGCTCGGCGTCATGTTCGCCTGGACCCTGTCCTGGCTGCGCCGCATCGCCCGGACCAAGCCCGACCCCCGCCTCCTGGCCCCGCTGCCCACCAGCACCCCCGCCAGCGGAGGTGTCTGATGATCCCCCTGCAGGCCGTCCTTCCCGCCGCCGCCTCCGGGGCCCTGCTCGGCCTGGCCGTCCGGGCCGCCTGGCCCGCCCGCCCCGACCTCGCCGCCGTCCTGGACCGGCTCGACGCCGACAAGACCCGGCCAGCCCTGGCATCCGCCCCCGTCGCAGCCACAGGCGCCCTGGACGAACGCGTCGGGAAACGGCTCCTCGGCAGCGGACTCGCCGACCGGATCCCCCTGCCGACCAAAGACCTCAGCCTGCTGAGGATCAGCCCGGCCCAGCACCTGGGCAAACGCGCCCTCTTCGCGCTGTACGGACTGCTGCTCCCGCAACTGGTCCAAGCCCTGCTCATGCTGGCCGGAGCCGGGTTTCCGTTCGCCCTTCCCGCAGCCGTATCGCTGGGCCTGGCCGTGCTCTTTTGGGTCCTGCCCGGCAGAGAAGTCACCCGCAACGCCGCCGCCGCCCGTCTCGTCGTCCGGCACGCCGCAGCCTCCTACCTGGAGCGGGTCGCACTGGCACGGATCGCGAACTCCGGCGCCGCACAGTCCCTGACCGAGACCGCGGAAGTCGGCGACGGGTGGATTTTCGTCCGCATGCGTCAGGTCTTCGCCGAAGCCGACCTCGCCGGCGTCACCGTCTGGGACGCCCTCAAGCAGCTCGGCGAAGAACTCGACATCCCCGAACTCACCCGGCCCGCCGACACCCTCGCCCTCGCCGGCGACGGCGCCGCCGTCTACGCAACGCTGCAGGCCCAGGCCCGGCAACTGCGCATCGCCATGCTGGCCGACGCGAAAGCCCAGGCCAACGAGTCCTCCGCCGCGATGGTCCTGCCCGTGACGTTCGGCGTCGTCCTCATGCTCATCTTCGTCATGGTCCCCCTCGTCTTCACCATCCTCGTCAACTGATCACTGGAGTACCACCATGAACATCGAAACGCTCACCCTGCTGCTCAAGGCCCACTGGGAACGGCTGAAGACCGCCAGAGACGAAGGCCAGGGCACCACCGAAGTCGCCGTGATCACCGCCGTCGTCATCGTCGTGGCCGCAGGCCTCGCACTGGCCATCAAAACCAACGTGGCCGAGAAGATCGGCATCATCAGCGGCGGCTGACACGGAGCCGGAACGAGGAGAGGGGGCAGGCGTGAGAACCCGGCTACGCCGACAACCAGGAGCCGCCCGCGATGACCGCGGGTTCGCCAGCGTCGAGTTCGCCGTACTGGCCCTGGTGGTACTGGCCCTGGTCTTCACCACCATCCAGGTCGGCCTCTACTACCACGCCCGCAAGACCGCCCAGTCCGCAGCACGCCACGGAGTGGAAGCAGGGCGGGCCGTCGGCGCTACGCCCGGCGACGGCGTGGCCCAGGCCCAGGCGTTCCTCGCCCGGTTCGGCGGCAGCGTCCGCGGCGCGAACGTTTCCTCCGCGGGCAGCTCTGCCGACAAGATCCGCATCACCGTGCGCGGCAGCGTCGCCACCCTCGTCCCCGGCCTGACTCTTCACGTCAACCAGTACGCCGACGCCCCCACCGAGCGCTGGACGACCCCATGACCCCCCGCACACATCCACGCCGCCCCCTCCGCACCCCGCACGGCGACCGAGGCAGCTACGCCGTGGAAACCGCAGTGCTCGCCCCGGCGATGATCGCGCTGCTGCTTCTGATGGTGGCGTTCGGCCGCGTGATCGACGCCGAAGGAGCCGTGGACTCCGCCGCCCGGGCCGCCGCCCGCGCCGCCTCCCTCGAACGGGACGCGGGCAGCGCACAGGCAGCAGCGCGAACAGCGGCCGCACGAAGCCTCGAAGGAGAAGGAATCACCTGCCAGACCTCCAGCGTGGCGGTGGACACCGCAGGCTACTCGCTGGACATCGGAACCGACGCCACGGTCACCGCGACCATCGCCTGCACCGCCCACCTGGCCGACATCGGCCTGCCGGGCCTACCCGGCAGCAAGACCCTCAACGCCTCCTGGACCAGCCCCATCGACACGTACCGGGGGCGCCAATGAAACCCCACCGGACGACGGCCAACCGCACAGGGCTGAAGTGCCGCGACCGCGGATCCACCACCGTCTTCTTCGCCCTTTCGACGATCGCGATCCTGATGGTCATAGGACTGCTCGTCGACGGCGGAGGAGCCCTCAACGCGGGCAACCGCGCTACATCACTGGCCCAAGAAGCAGCCCGCGCCGCCGGCCAGCAGATCGACCCGGCCCAAGCGGTCGAAGGCACCGCCATCACCATCGACCCGGACGCCGCCGTGGGAGCCGCCCAGGACTACCTCGCCGCCGCCAACGTCCAGGGCACCGCCGCGATCACCGACGGCGGACGCAGCATCACCGTCACCGTGACCGACACCTACCACCCCCACTTCGCGCAACTCGTGGGCAAGGGAACGATCAGCGTGACCGGAACCGCCACCGCACACCTGCAGACCCAAGCCGACGGAGGCTGAGCCGACCATGGCCCACCGCATCCCCGCCCCGCTGCGCGCCCTCGGCATCCTGCTGCGCGCGCTGGCCGGCCTCGCCGCCCTGGCCGCCCTCGTCATCGGCGTCCCCTGGCTGCTGCTGACCGTCGGCCACCAGCCCACCGAACTCGCCGGCGGCATCAACCTCATGGCACAGGACGACGGCACCCTGTTCCTCGTCGCCCTGACATGCATCGGCTGGGCGGGCTGGGCCGCCTTCACCTTCTCCACCCTCGTCGAAATCGTCGCCCTCCTGCGCCGACGCTCCGCACCCCGCATCAAAGGGCTCGGCAGCCTGCAGTCGCTCGCCAGCTTCCTCATCGGCGGCATCGTGCTGCTCGCCCCCACAGCCGCGTCAGCCGCCACCACCGGGCCAGCCATCGCGGCCACCGCCGTACACACCGTGGGGGACAGCAGCGCCAGCGCCGCGACCAGCGCTCCGGCCTCCGCGTCAGCCGATGCGGACTGGCCGCACCACACCGTCACCGGCCCCTTTGACCTTCCGTGGGACCTCGCGGAGGAGTACCTGGGTAAAGGCCAGCGCTGGAAGGACATCGCCGCCCTCAACCCTGACATCCCCGAACTCGCCGCCGGAGACCAGTACCTCCCCAAGGGCACCATCATCAAGCTGCCGGCCGACGCCAAACTCCCTACCCCGGCCGCCATCCCCGCCGCAGCGGAGAGCAAGGGCCAGCAGCCTCCTGCGCCCGAGCAGCGGCCCGACGGGCAGCACAGCAGCGAGGAGCAGTCCCAGGACAAGAACGACAGCACCCCGGTCGACGAAGCCGACACGAAGCGGCCGGACAGCGTCACGGCCCGCGAGGGCGACAACCTCTGGGACATCGCCGACAAATACGGTGACCCGGAGGACTGGCACGACATCTACGAGGCCAACAAGGGCAAACCCAACCCCGTCGGCGGCCACTTCGACAACCCCAACCTCATCTACCCGGGCCAGAAGCTGGACCTGCCCCCGGCCGACCCAGCCTCCGAACTCTCCAGGGAGCGCGACCGGGCCAAGCCGACGACGCCGGAAGAACCGAAACAGGACCAGGCCCCGGCACCCGACACCACCCCGGACAACGACGCCGAAACCAGCAAGCCCACCACACCCCCCACGCCTTCCTCGGAACAACCCGCCCAGACCACCCCCGGCCGCAGCCAGGACAGCGACCGCGCCCCCGCACCCGCCGCCACACAAGCCGACACCGAAACGTCCCTGGCACCGGCCGCCGCATGGGCCGGCGCCGGAGCCCTGGCGGCCGCGCTCGTCGGCACACTCGCGACCCGCCGCATCCTGCAGCAGCGCCGCCGCCGCCCCGGCCGACGCATCCCCATGCCCACAGGCCGCGCCGCCGCGACCGAGCAGGGGCTGCGTGCCGCACAGCACCCCACCGGATTCGACCTCCTCAGCAACGTCCTGCGCTCCCTCGCCCTCAACATCGCCGCGGCCAACCGAGAACTGCCCGTCATCGAGGCCGTCGTGCTGCACGACACCAAGGTGGAACTGCACCTGGCCGAAGACACCACGCCCATGAAGCCCTTCACCGCGGCAGCCGGCCGAAAAGACCTCTGGACCTGTCCGGCCTCCAGCCCGGACCTGGCCGACGAGGAGCGCCTCAAAGACGCCGACGCCCCCTACCCGGCACTGATCTCGATCGGCTGGGACCACGCCGACCACCTCGTCCTGGTCGACCTGGAGCACGTGGGCGTCCTGAATCTGGCGGGCGACACCGACTTCGCCCGCCAGGTCCTGCAGGCCATCGCGGTCGAACTGGCCAGCACCCCACTGCCCGGCCACCTGGAAGTCACCACCCTCGCCGACACTGCCCCGGGCCTGGACGACGCAGCCCCCGAGCGAGTCGTCCGCATCGACGGCATCGCCGAAGCCGCCACCGAGCTGAGCAGCCACACAGACGACCAGCGCCGTGCCCTGGCCGCCATCGGCGCGGCCAACCTGCGGGCCGCACGCCTCATGGACGACGCCGCAGGCGCCTGGACACCGCACATTCTGCTCGCCAGCGCACTGCCCGGCACCGATGCCGACGCCGCCCACATCACCGCCATCTTCGACGCCCTCACCGAAGAGCCCCGGACCGCAGGCGCCGTCATCACCGCCGACGCCACCGCCGCATTGCCAGCCACCACGTGGACCCTTGAGTGCCAAGGCCCGGACCACACCATCGCCCTGCCCGGATCCGATCTCGCCATCAAGCTCCAGGGCCTGAGCGACGAACACTTCGCGGACGCTATCGAGTTGCTCACCCTCGCCGCGAGCGACACCGACGTCGAGGCGCCGGAATGGACCCGGGCCGAGACCGACGAGGAAGCGCCCGAAGAGCTGGCTCCGGCGGACGAGGCCGACCACGCTGAAGAGACGACGGACGAGGCCGAGGCAGACGACGATGGACTGCCCTCCGAGTACGTCGAGCTTGAACAGGAAGACGACGAAGGCACCCCACTGGCATCCACCCCTGAAAGCCACGACCCGAAGGACTCTCCCGCAGGACCCTCGCTCGCCGATGTCCTGAACGCCGGCCACCAGGGCCCCGACGGCAGCCCGGACACCGGCACCACGAAGGACACCGGCCCCGTCCCGGCGGCCACCGCAATCGCCAGGAGCAGTCCCTGCGCCACGCCCTCACCCACCACCATCCACGTCTCCCTCCCCACCCTGGCTGACGAACCACTGCCGACAGCCGCACAACCCGAACCCACCGCCAAAGCAAGCCCGGCCGTCCTGCTGCTCGGGCCCATCGACATCAAGGGCACCAGCGGCCGGATCGACTCCAGCCGCCGCAGCGCCGCCATGGAGCTGACCGCCTTCCTCGCCCTCAACCCGGGCGTGGACCACCACGCCATCGACGCCGCCCTCTGGCCCGGCCGCCGGGTCGACAAGAGCCTCCGCAACCCCGTCATCTCCCGCACCCGCTCATGGCTCGGCAAGGACCTCGACGGCAAAGCCCACCTGCCACGGGTCCAGGACACAGGAGACAGCCGCTACCGCCTCAGCTCGGCCGTGACCTGCGACTGGACCCGCTTCCAACGCCTCGCCCGCACCGGCCTGGCACAGCACGACGAAGACGGCGACCTCGCCCTGCGCCGCGCGCTCGCACTGGTCCGCGGACGGCCTTTCACCGGCATCGACCCCCAGCGCTACGCCTGGGCCGAGCCCGTCATCCAGGAAATGATCTCCGCGATCGTCGACGTCGCGTACGAGCTGTCGACCCGGTGCCGGGAGGCCAACGACATCCCAGGCGCTCTGTGGGCCGCTCAGCGAGGCCTGCTTGCCGCCGAGGAGAGCGAGATGCTCCACCGCCAGATCTTCCTCGCCCACCACACCGCAGGCGACATCGCCGCCCTCCGCGAGGCCGCCGCCCGCCTGGCCCACATCAACGAACAACTGCTCGGAGGCGTCGACATGGAAGCCGAGACCGCCGAACTGCTGCGCAACCTGCTGCCTCGACCCATCACCCGCGCCCGCTGACCCACCCCCACTTGCCGTCCGGGCCCCGCGAGTGGACCGGTGGCTTTGTACGCGAGAACGGAAGTCGTTGTCGGTGGCTTCGGGAGTCACTCACGGCCCGGTTTGGGGGCCATCCCTCGGCGAAGGCCCTGAGCCGCCTCCGTTGCCGTTCTTCCTGGGAGATGCGGTCGCGGAGTACGGCTTGGTCGATGTACGGGGCGACAGCATTGAGCCCGTATTGGCGCGCGAACCCTGGCCAACGTGGATCGCTGGCCTTCCCCGTAGCCGCGGGCAGCTCCTGGCGATCAGCGCGGCGGCCGTGGTCACCGCGAACGCCGGCGTGATGGGGCCATGCACCGACTAACGAGCGAGCGCAACGGCTGTGGCGCTACGCCCTGTCCGGTCGATCTTGTCGGATCGACTCGCGGCGTCGGGCGCCCGGCAAGGTCGGTCGGATAGGGCCTACGCGTCAGGAGCCGTGTTCGGCAAGGTGATCGTCAGCCATGAGGTGTGACGCTCATGGGGCGAAGGTCGCGGACAGGATCCGGGTGACCAGGGCGAGGTCGTTGCCGCCGCCGGTGGTGGGGTTAAAGGAGTACACCAGGCGGCGGCGCAGGTCGCGGGTGGTGAACATGCCGTTGGTGTAGCCGAAGGTGGTGCCGGTCTTGCCCCACACCGTCACGCCGTTGGGCAGGGTCACGCGCATCAGGCCGGCGGCGTAGTAGGCGCTGCCCTGTCCCGGGTCGTCGGCGGTGCCGCCGAGGTAGGGGACGTCGGGGACGTCGAACAGTTCGACCTGCTCGGTCGGGGGCAGCAGCCGTCCCTGGAAGAGTGCGGTCAGGAAGCGGTCGAGGTCGATGGTGGTGGAGATCATGCCGCCGGCGCCGGGATTCTGTTCGGTGATGTCGACCAGCTGCGATCCGCCGTCCGGCCGAGGTACGGCGATGTAGCCGTGGGAGTGGGGGCCGGGGATCGTGGTGTCGGTCTGCGGGGCGGTGGTGTCGTGCAGGTGCAGCGGTTGCAGGATCCGGGTGGTGATCTCCTGCTGGTAGGTGTGTCCGGTGAGGTTCTCGACGAGCATGGCGGCGACGTAGTAGCCGGTGGCCCCGTAGACCTGCATGCAACCGGGCTCGGAGAAGGGGCGTTCGTGTCGGACGGCCTTGGCGACGAGTTCGGAGAGCGGGTGGTTGTCGAAGCGGTGCTCGACGATGCCGTCCGGGGTGGTGGGCAGGTCGTCCGGGGTCAGTTCGGGAAGGCTGCTGGTGAAGTTAAGCAGGGTGCGGACGGGGATCGGCGGATAGCTGTCGGGCAGGACGTCCGGCAGGTACCGCTGGACGGGCTGGTCGAGGTCGACGCGGTCCTCGGCGGCCAGTTGCAGCATCACGGTGGCGATAAAGGTCTTGGTGACGCTGCCGAGACGGAACCGGCCGTCCACCGGCACCGGCGCGCCGGTCATGATGTCGGCGGTGCCGTACGTTCCGGTCCAGTGGCCGTCCGGCCCGCTCACGCGTGCCAGCACGCCCGTGACGCGGTCGGGCGCGCTCGACAGGGCGTGCTGCAACGCCTGCGGATCCAGCTCCGGCAACCGGTCGCCGGTGGTGTCGGCTGCGGCGGCACGCCGCGCGGCGGGCGCCGCGACCGCCGGGACGGCCGTGCCCAGCGCCACCGCGCCGAGCACCACGCAGGCGAGCGCCGCCATCGGCACCCGCCTGCGTCGGCCCGCTGTCGTCGCGGTCCCGGCGTTGGAGGAAGGAGGCTTGAAAGTCATGCCCACGACCGTGCCGTACAGCCGCGGTGCGACGAATCAGGGATCGCCCCCGACAGCACCCTGTTGGATCCCTGATGCCGTCTCAGCTTCCGGGGCTGGCTGAAGTACTAGGCGCCTTGGCGCGACCGGTGCCAAGGGGTCGCCGCGGCGCGGGGGAGGGCACCGGACACGGGCCGAGCACGCCACGGGCACGGAGGTCGGCAACGTCGGGGAGACGGACGCTGGGAAGGGCGTCAAGCAGGTCGGCCTGGGCGGCGCGGATGGGCGGCGCGGCCAGCGGGCCGGTACCCAGAATGCGGCGGGCGGTCACCCGGCCATCGTACGGGCCGGGGACCGCTCGCGCCCTGGTCGGGGCTGCCCGCTGCCCCGGCGCGGCCTGATGGCAAGGGTTACGTGGCCGGTGGCTTCCTCGGCCGGGCCGACAAGGCCAGAAGGGCCCGCTGCGCCGCCCACTGAGTCCGTCTCACCTCCGCGCAGCGGGACGAGCTGGTCGCCGGTTCCCCTGATGGCGCTCGGGCCCAAGTCACGTTCTTCCTGGACCACTATGAGAACCCCAGCTTCCTGGCGGTCGTGCTTGGCACACGCCCATGGGTGGTCCGTTTCCTCGTGCGCGGCTGGGCAGTCTTGCTTGGCTCCGCCTCTCGTGACCGGCTGCGCTGGTGTGTGCGGCGCGTGGTCTGCCCTTTGTGTAGAGAGGAAGCCGAGGCCGAGCAGGAGCGCGAGGACGCAAGGCAGGAAGCGCACGTGGCCCCCGTGCCCGCCATACAGCGGAGAATGAACATCAGAAACCGATACATGCCATCGCATAAGGTCTATTACGTTATAATCTCAACTAGCCAGTATAATAAGGGAGTTTAAGGAAACGGGGTGCAATCCAATGCCGGAGAAGAACATCGACTTCGGGAAGTTCGGTGCCCGTGGCATCAAGGGCAGTGATGCCGTGATGCGTCGCCTCGATGACCTGGCCGGCGGGATCAGCACCCCTGTCACTGAGAAGCGCGGCCTGACCGCCCGCCTCAGCTACCTCACCAAGACAACCCGGGCGCGCGCTGCCGCTCGTGCGGCCGGCCTCACCGTCACCGACCGCACCCTGAAAGCCTGGCAGAGCGGCAAGCGCCGCCCGTCGAAAGCGAACCTCGAACGCATCGACGCCGCCTACCAGGCCGTGCGCCGCCGGAACGTCGCCAATCACCTCCTGCGCCGCCTCAACGCGGGTGGTGGCACGAGAGTCGAGATACACCCGCTCAACCAGTCCCAGGTTCCGCGCCCACTCCAGCGGGTTGTCGAGTACCGCACGATGAACATCCGCCGCTGGGACCGCATAGTCGGCTCCTGGGCCGCAGGCGACCACCAGGGCCTTGACCAGGCGTGGACCACGGACGTCCTCCCCGACCTCGGCTCCCAATGGGGCCAGTACGAATACGTCACCAGCATCGGCCTCGCCGCCTGAACACCCGCACCCGGCCGGACCTCTGCCCGCTGCACTCCCCGAGGCACACGAAAACGGCGACGGTGCCGACTTGCACACCGCGCACCATCTCACCGGCTCCGGCCGTACATCAGGAGCAGCAACAGCTGCGCCCCGGGGGCCAGAGTGCGCTGGCTCCCGGGGCGCGGGAGGCCGGGGGTGAAGAACGATCACCGGAGGGTGAAAGAACCCCGGCCACCAGCACCGTTCGTCATTGACGCCTGGCCTCCATGCGCTCGTTTTACCGGCGGCCCGCCCAGCGCCCCCGGGCCCGGAAGCAGGCGCGGCCTTCGGCACGGGCGGCCAGGATCAGTCACCGGGGCGACGCCGGACGTCTGCGTACACCCGCGCCCCGACCCCGGGTTCTCCAGGCGTCCGTCGCGTGGGCCGGGTCCCGGAGGCTGCCCAGAGCTGGTCGAGCGCGGTCATGACCGCCTGGACGGTCGCTTCGTCGGCCGCGGTGATGTCGAGAACGACCAGGCCGGGCTCGCTGAGGTGCTGTTCGTGGATCGGTAAGCGGCCGGATGCTGCCCCTGTCACGGAGTGATGAAGTTGGTTCCATGACGCCCTGCCTCGTGCCACGCTCGCCGCCATGTCCCGTCTCATCAAACGCGGCCCAAAGTCCCAAGGGCGACACACACCGAACTTGTGGCCAGTGTGGCTCGTCGCCTCCATCGCGCTGATCCTCGTCGGCGGGGCTGCCTACGGCCTTTACCAGGGCGCAGACATACTTCTCACTGCCAACTACGCAGGCAGGAAGCCAGTCGATGTCCAAGACATCATCAAGGTTACTGTCACCGTCCTCACCCTGATCGGTGCCGTCCTCGCTGGCCTGTACGCCTACCGCAAGCAACTCCTAGAGGAAGGGGCTTCCCACCGGGCGGACGCAACCCAGCTCGCCGAGCGGTACGCGAAGGCAGCCGAGCAGCTCGGCCACGAGCAGGCTGCCGTCCGCCTCGCTGGCGTGTACTCCATGGCGCGCCTCGCTGACGACTGGCCCGAGCAGCGACAGGTCTGCATCGACGTGCTCTGTGCGTACCTGCGCATGCCCTACGAAACCAACCCCACCGAGCCCGGGTTCAAGCAAGGCGAGAACGAAGTACGCCTCACGATCATCCGCTCGATCCGTGACCGACTGCAAGACCCCACGTCTCCCACCGCATGGTGCATGCACCACCTGGACTTCACCGGCGCGACCTTCGACGGCGGTGACTTTACCGGCGCGACCTTCACCCACGGGTCCTCGGCCAACTTCAGCAAGGCGAAGTTCTCTGACGGCACGGTCGGCTTCAGGCGCGCGAAGGTGTCCGGCGGCGAGGTCGACTTCAGCGAGGCGGACTTTTCCGGTGGCCTGGTCGACTTCAGCTTGGCGAGTTTCTCGGACGGCCGTGTCGACTTCAGCTACGCGCGCTTCTCCGGCAGCAGGTTCGACTTCAACTATGCGTGCTTCGAGGGCAGCAACGTTTCCTTCTGGCATGCGGCGATTTCCGGCGGCACGTTCGACTTCAGAGGCGCACACCTCTCCGACGGCGACGTCTCCTTCCTTGGGGTGGACCTGTCCCGCGGCCTGGTCGACTTCAGCCACGCGAGGTTCTACGGCAGCACGGTCGAATTCAGCCGCGCGGACCTACACGGCGGCACGCTCAAGTTGCAGCACGGGCACCTGAACGGCGGCAAGGTCGACTTCAGCCACGCGAAGTTCTCTGGCGCCACGGTCGACTTCAGCCACATGGAGTTCCTTGACGGCACAGTCGGCTTCAGCGACGCCGACTTCTCCGACGGCACGGTCTCCTTCAGTCACGCGGCGTTCTTCAACGGCACGGTCGATTTCAGCGACGCGAGGGTCTCTAGCGCCGCCGTCGACTTCACAGACGTAGAGGTCGATGATGCCGCCATGGTCTGGGGTCCGTTCCCTGAGATCCCGCCGAACCTCTGAGCTAGACCATCCTGGAGTCCGCAGCAGTGCCCAAGACGTACCCTCATCCCGGTGCCAGCTACCCGCCAGGCCCGTCGCTGCCAAGCCGTACACCCTGCTCCACAAAGCCCTGGCGAAGGCGGCCATCGCGAAATCCGCCTGGCACGACCGCGAGCGTCTCGGACTGCTCAGCATCCGCGACGACGCCCTCGTACTGCATGCCATGAAGTGGCCGGACGAGGTGCGCTCCCGCGACGAGCTCGCCCCGGCGGAAGAAGCCGGCCCGGACGAGGACGGGCTCGCCCGGGCCATGGAGCTGATCGACTCGATGACGACCGACGACATCAGCCGCTTCCACGACCACTACCGAGACGCGCTGGAAAACCTCATCGACGCCAAGAGCGAGCGCAAGGAGCCGCCGCCCGCACCGGCCGGGGAGGAACGCGCCAGCACCGGCGTGACCGACCTGATGGCGGCCCTGAACGCCAGCGTGCAGAAGGCCCGGGAAGCCCGCGGCAAGACCGGCGAGCACACCACCGCCCACGAGATGAAACCCCGTAAGAAGAGGCCAGGGAAGCCTCCGGCGAAGAAGCGAGCGAAGCCCAAACGCGCCTAATCCTGCGACGCCTCTGGCAGGGAGTCGGTGGGTCCGGTGCCGGTGCGGCTCGGCGTGATGTTCAGCGGCTGGATTGCGTGGGGCCTCGTTTGCAACGGAGGCTCCCCAGAGCCACCTCCCGCCGACCGCCACCGGGACAGCAGATCATGAGCAGCGCGAGTGTCGGGGTGCTCGTTGCCGAGGAGTCGCTCTTGGTCGGCGAGCACGTGTTCCAGCAGGTTGATGGCGTCGTTGGTGCGCCCTGCCTGCAGGTATGAGGCGGCGAGGTTGCTGCGGGCGGTGAGGGTGTGGGGGTGTTCGTTGCCGAGGAGTCGCTCTTGGTCGGCGAGCACGTGTTCCAGCAGGCTGATGGCTTCGTTGGTGCGCCCTGCCAGCAGGTATGAGGCGGCGAGGTTGCTGCGGGTGTTCAAGGTGCTGGGGTGTTCGTTGCCGAGGAGTCGCTTGCATTCGGCGAGCACGTGTTCCAGCAGGTTGATGGCGTCGTTGGTGCGTCCTGCCTGCAGGTAGAAGGTGGCGAGGTTGCTGTGGGCGGTCAGGGTGTGGGGGTGTTCGCTACCGAGCAGCCGCTTGCAATCGGCGAGGACACGTTCTTCGATCTTGATAGCTTCGGAGGTGCGTTTTGCCCGCCAGTACGAGGCGGCGAGATTGGTGCGGGCGGTCAGGGTGTGGGGGTGTTCGCTACCGAGCAGCCGCTTGCAATCGGCGAGGACACGTTCTTCGATCTTGATAGCTTCGGAGGTGCGCCCGGCCTCCCGGTAGGAGGCGGCGAGGCAGGTGCGGGCAGTCAGGGTGTGGGGGTGTTCGTTGCCGAGGAGTCGCTCTCGGTCGGCGAGCACGTGGTCCAGCAGGCTGATGGCTTCGTTGGTGCGTCCTGCCTGCTGGTAGGAGGCGGCGAGGCAGGTGCGGGCGGTCAGGGTGTCGGGGTGTTCATCACCGAGCAGCCGCTCGCAGTCGGCGACCATGCGCGACCAGTACGTCGAGGCGGTGCTGTGCAGGTGAGCGTTGAGAAGGCTTGTTCCCGCCCGGTAGAGCACACGGTGGACGCCCGCTTCCCATAGCGAGTCGCCGGCATGTGTGGTGAGGGAGTCCGTGTTGGCGCGCAGCACGCCGGCCAGCTCGCGCTGGGTGTGGTCGGTGTCCGGCCATACTTCGACGAGGGCACCAGCGGCCGTGATGGCGGCTGCCGACTGCTGGTTTTCGGGGATGGCCTCGCGTAGGGCCCGGGCGGCGAGCGCGTGGACGCGCACCGCGCGGAGGTCTTCGGCGCTGTCGTAGGTGATCAGCCCGTACCGGTCGAGGAGCCGCAGCGCCGCCAGTGCCTCGTCACCTGTAACGGCCTGTGCCGGGTTCCTGCGTCGGCGGCGCAGGGTGAGGGCTCGTCGGGCCGGGGCGGTGGGTTGTTGCTGGGCGAGGTAGGTGAGAAGGGCGGTGGTGGTCCACAGAGCGGCGGGCTGTCCGGCGGGGTCGAGGCAGGCGGCGATGCGGAGGACAGAGCGGGCCAGGGACCCGTGGGGGTCCTGGTCGGTGGCGTCGAGCGCGAGGAGCAGGGTGGTGGTGATCTGCCGGCCGTAGCGTTCGGTGTCCGCCCAGTGGGGCAGGAGTTCGTCCAGGCGCCTGGAGCGGTTGGTGAACTGCTCAAGGTAGGTGCTGCAGGATGCGTTCTCACGAAGCATGTAGGCGGCGGCGTGGCCAAGGGCCAGTGGGAGGTGTCCGAGGGCTTCGGCGAGGGCTGGGGCCTGGTGGTCGAGAAGGTGGGCTTTGTGGCCGTGAGTGAGGCGGGTGGTGAGGTAGCCGATGGCCTCGGCCGGGGTGTAGACGTCGACGTCGATGCGTGCCCGGCCGCCTCCGGTCAGGCGCGGGTCTTTCAAGCGGGTGGTGGCCAGGGCCCAGCCGCTGCCGCGCTGGCTGTCCGGCCACCAGGGCTCGATCGCGTTCGGGTCGGTGACGTCGTCCAGGACGACCAGCCACCGCCGGTCGGTGGCCGCCAGCCAGGAGATGAAGGCCCGCGCGTCTGCTTCCAGGTCCGCGCCGGTACGGCCGGGCGCCTGCACGAGCAGAGCGGCCTGGGCATAGGCGGTCAGGACCTGCTGAACGTCATTCGCCGGCACCCACACCACCAGATCGGTGTTCTTCTCGACCGCTTCGCGGGCGTAGGCGGCAGCCAGCTGCGACTTACCCACCCCGCCACCGCCCGACATCACCTGCACAGGCGTACGCGTACCGGACCGCAACTGATCACCAGCCGGGGTGTCGCTCGCCAGTACGACGCTCCGGCCGTGCCCGCGAACCTCGTCGACCGCCCGGCGCAGCTCGTCACGGGGCTGGAACGAGGTCGCCAGTACAGGAACCGTTCCCACCACTACCGGCCACACCACCGGCACGCCATCCTGCGCCACGTACTGCTTCTCGACATACGTGACCCGGCTGTTGTCCCCCAGCGCGGAGCCAGTGATCGCCCCGCCCGCCACGACCGAGCCCGCCCCGGCGTTCAACTTACGAGACGCTTCCGCTTCCCGGGCAACCGCCCCGTCCCCCGCCTTGCCGGACCTGCCCCCGCGACGGGGCCGCGGAAACAGACTCACCGCTCGCTTCCCTCACCGAGAGCGCTGTCGGTGATGTCCCCGCCAGCCGCGACCCCGTCCCGACCCGCCCGCACATCGCCCCCGCCCCGCCGCGTGGAGGAACTCCGCTGCGCGGTATGGGGACCGGCCACCTTCGAGTTCTTCCCGAGCGCCGAGCCCGTGATGTCGCCGCCAGCCGCGATCCCACCGCGCCCGGCCCGCACACGCCGCCCACCCGAGGCTCCGCCATCGCGGAGCAGCATGAAGAGAAACGCCGCGAGCCCGGCCACCGCGCCCACCATGCTCGCGGCCTGACCGGCTGTGTTCAGATCAGTCAGGACCGCGACCATTACCAGCCCCACCGTCGCCAGGCCGGTCACCACCATCACCCACACACGCGCCACCCCCGCCGAAGCCACAAACCCACCTACCTTCCATAACCGCCCCTATGTGCCAACCAGTTCACATTCGTAAGCCTGAGAAACCAACCCGTCATCAGCTCTACTGAAACCGTAGCGGCACAGCCGTTCAGTCCGCTGAGCATGACGTTCAGCCCGGGGATCTGTTCAATCCTCCTCCGCACGTCCACGTCGTGCCCCGCACCGTCGGAGACGGCCTACCCCTGCTATGGACACCTCGGCGCGACCTGACCGAGGGAGTTCCACCGTGAGTTGAACGAGAAGTTCACGTTGATCACCGTTCTGGCCCTGGGCGTACTTATCGCCCCGACACCGGTCGGCCAGGGGATCATCGGCTTCCTCGGGCAGCTCGCGAGCAGCATCACACAGTCTGCACGCTGAACAAGGGACCGGATCCGCACCGGGCCCTGTTCACGTCCCGCGGGGTGTCCTCGCCCGAGCGGGGCGAGGGCATCAAGCGCAGGTCCGTTCAGGACGACGGTGGCTGCGGGGCCGTGTGATCGCGGGTGTTCAGGTACGAGCTGATCCGTTCGGGGTCGTTGAGCATGAGTGCTGTCAGTTGCGGGCCCGCCCATAGGGCGAGGGTCAGGGCCATCTCCCGTGCGTCCTCGACCTGGTGGCCGTCGCGGAGGTAGCGCAGGTACAGGGCGCCGATGCGGACGAGCCGTTCGGTTCCGGCAAGCTCCTGCGGACGGGGATCCTGCGGGCGGGGATCCAGATCTTCGGCGATGACCGACATGATCGCGACCGCGGTGGGCCCGGCCGGGTGGGTGTGCTGCTGCACCCGGCACACCTCATCGCCGAAGTCACGCAGCCACCGCTCCATCCGGGCCTGGTCTCCGAACCGTGCGGCGGCGTAGGCGCACAGTTCGGATGCCAGCCACTCGACCAGCAGCAGCGAACTCTCGCGCAGCGTGCCGCCCTTGCGCCAGCTCTCCAGCGTTTGCGTCAGCGTGCGGTGCAGCTCCCAGTTGGCCGGCGGCGGTCCGTCCGCGCCCGGGGCGTGCCGGGCGGCTTCATCGAGGGCCGTCGTTCTGATCAGGGACAGCGCGTACGTGCCGGGCGTGAGCCGGTCGGCGGGCCGGGGGTCGGTGGTGTCGGGGCGGGGCAGGGCGTGGCGGCCCTGGTGGATGATGACGCCGTCGCGGGTGAGGGTGAGCCGGTCGGGGCCGGCCTCCATCCACGGTGTCTCGACCGGGTCCGCCCCGTACAGCTCGGGCGGCCCGGCGTACCAGCCGCCCGTGGCCCCGTCGGGCGCGACCTGGACCAGGCGCAGCTCCATGCCGCCCGTACCGTCCTCGATCACCTCGTACAGCTCCGTTGAGCGGGGCGGTGTCGGTGGCTTCCAGCGTGACCATCAGCCGGTCACCGGGTCGGGACGGGTACCACGGCGCCTCGGTCAGCGCACGGTGCCCGCCGACCAGCGCATCGACTTCCCCGACCAGGTCGCGGCGGCGCTTCGCCTCCCCGGCACGGGCGAGCGGCGATCGGTTCTCCACGGCGGTCTCCTTCACGGTCCCTCGGGCGTCCGGTCGGCCCGACTCGACCCACGGAACGTGACAGAAGCCGCAAGCATGTCAACTACCAGCATTTCGGCGGAATTTGGGCTTATGCGCCTAGATCCGTGCACGCGTACGCGAGGAGGAAAAACACCCGCCCGGGGCATCACGGAAGGAGGGACGAACCCCACGGGCCGCCCCTCCTCCCACATCGCACCGACCGGCGCCCGCCTACCAGCGCATGCCGAGGGCATCGAGGTCGGCACGCCGCTGCTCGGTGAGCTTGTTGTCCTGCCTTTCACAGGCAGGTTCAGTGCCGTGCGGACGCCATGGGATTGCCTCCGGCCCCGCCCGTCGCGTGCGTCCGGCGCCGACCGGGTAGCCGGGGCCCGGTATACGTGACAGCAGCGCTTGCACCCGCAGCCTTGCGGTTGGACGTACGCGGGCCATTGCTTCCAGCCAGCACCGCGGTGCCGTACGGGCGTGGCCCGCAGCTCCTGGCGGGTCTGCGGGCCGCTGCCGAGGGCCTCATGGCCGGGTAGCTGGGTGCTGCTGACGAGCGGTGGTCCGCTTGTGTCTACAGCGGCTGCCTGAGGTTGGCCGTCTTCTTGGCGGCCGTTGCCGTCTCGCGGGGCTGCTTCGCCTCGGTGTTCTGCTTGTGGTCCTGCTTCCTGGGCTTCGTGTCTTTCTTGGTCTGCGACTTCGCTGTGGTGGTTTTGGCGTTCTGTTCGCGGAGCTTGCGGGTTCGTTCGGTGACGCAGGTGTCGTAGCCGCCGCATTCCTTGCGTGCCTGCAGGTAGAGCGGGTCCTTGTTGGAGGCTTCGGCCTTCTTCGTGGACTTGGCGATGGCCTTGGCGTTCTGTTCGCGGAGCTTGCGGGTTCGTTCGGTGACGCAGGTGTCGTAGCCGCCGCATTCCTTGCGTGCCTGCAGGTAGAGCGGGTCCTTGC
>NZ_JBIARH010000064.1:22306-26454 GCF_042889785.1 Streptomyces sp. NPDC002476
CTTCGTGGACTTGGCGATGGCCTTGGCGTTCTGTTCGCGGAGCTTGCGGGTTCGTTCGGTGACGCAGGTGTCGTAGCCGCCGCATTCCTTGCGTGCCCGCAGGTAGAGCGGGTGCTTGCTGGACTTTTCCGCCGCGGCCTTGGTGGCGTCGAGCTTCTTCTGATGCTCGATCAGCTTGGGGCCGATGGCCCGCGTGGCGCCCTGAGTGAACCCCTTGGACGTGTCGAATGCGCGGCCGAGAGTTTCGAACGGATTGTGGTCCTTGATCTGGTGGAAGTCGTCGATGATGAGCTTGCGCAGGTCGTCGTCGGCGAGCGCCTTCTTCAGGAGCTGTTCGTGCCCGCTCTCGACGCCCTCCGAGTAGACCTCGCCGGCCAGTTCACCGATCATCTCGGCCATCCCCGTGCCTCGTCCGCGGCCCCACCGGGGAATCTTCAGGTTGAACTTCGGCGGCTTGAGGCTGCTGACAACGGACTCCTTCGGCATCTTCGTGCCGCCTGTCGAGGGTCCCTTGGGCGGGTTCTTGGGCCCGGGCTTGGTCGGGCGTGCCCCGCCGGTCTCGTCCGGGCCGTCATCGCCGCGGAGCCGGTCGCGTTCGGCCTGGGTTTGTGACAGCGCTTCCCGGGCGTCGTCGATCTGCTGCTGTACCAGCGCGAGCCCGGCCTTGGTCCTGGTCTGCCGGGGATTTTTTGCCTTGTTCTCTAGATCGCGGATTGTGTTCCCGAGCTTGCTGATCCGCTCGTCGAGGTTCTTGATCTGCGTATCAGTGCTCTCGGGCGCCGTTGCCTTGAGGTCGCGGTGGTCGCTCCACACCTGGTTGTACCGTTTGACCGACGCCTGCCGCTTCTGCTCCGCCTGTGCGCGCTCTGCGTGGGTGGTGGCGTTGGCAACCCGTTCCTTGTCCTTGCGGATGTTCTGTTCGGCCTTGGTGAGCTGCTTCTTGAGGCTCTTCTCGGTCTTACGCGACTCCTGGTACCAGGTCGCGGCGTCGTCCAAGGTGTTAGGAACGTCACTCTTGATCGAGAGGGACGTCTTGCCCTCAGTCATCCACTTGTACATCCGCTGGATGAAAATCTTCGCAGGCAGCTTCGCCTGGTAGTACCGGTCATGACGGTCCAGCGGGTGGTGAGCCCAGCCGTACGTGTACCAGCCCAGCTTGAACAGCAGGCCGGGCTCGTTCGCGGGGGAGTCGGCTGCCGGGCCAGGCGGGGTCGGGGTCGGGGTCGAGGTCGGGGTCGGGGTCGGGGCCGCCGAAGCATCGGTTGCCGGGCCGGCCAAGATGAACCCGACCGCCGCCACGAAGGCCACCAGAGCTATCCGTAAGGGCGTGGGCCAAACGCTGCGGGCTCTCTGGCCAGCGGGGGTCGTGTGTGGCGCAGTGTTCATGAGTCTTCTCCTTGAGCGATCTGGTCGTCACGGGCTGCAGATGTGGTCAGGTGGCCGCGGCGGGCAGCTGTCCGTTCGTGCCGCCGGGGACAGCCCGCCGGCATTGGCGGGCGTGGGTGAGTGCGTGCACAGGGACATCGCCGGGGCGGCGCGGGGCGGTGAGGGAAGCGTTGCGGGCCGGTGCGGGGCGGGGCAACGGTCTGCGACGGCTCGGACAGTCCGGGGTTGTCCGTGCTGGTCAGAGGTGGTGTCCGTGTCTTGCGGCCGCAGGATCCGAAGGGCATGTCCGGGGCTCGGACGGGCTGGGACGGGCTCGGACTGTCCCGGCCGCCGCACGGTCTGGCGGGACACCGCTGAGCCGGAACAGCCTTCTTTTGGGCCGCTGATTCGCCGGCCTCTCGAAGGAGGTTGTGGTGGAACGGCAGACATTGCTCAGGTCCTTCCGGCGTGTGCCGGGGCGCTCGTCCGCAGCGCGTGACCGGAAGCTGCGGGCTCCGAGGTCCGGCGGGAGCATGAGCGCGCGGTGGCGGCGGACAGCGGGAGTACTGCTCGTGCTGTTCGCGCTCTCATGGCTGGCGGGAGTACTCCTTGCCGCGCATGGTCCGACGGGCTCCTCGTCCCCGGCCGCCCGGCCGGCGGCCACTCTGGCGCCGCAAGGCCCGACCGCGCCCGAGCCTGCCCGCGCTGAGCCGACGCGGCCCGCGCAGAAGCCCGCCCAACCTGCCAAAGCAGGCGCTTCCGGCACGGGAGCGGCGAAGCGTGCGGAGGTCAGGAAGGTTGTCCTGCGGCCCGGTGACACGCTCTACGCTCTGGCCGGCCGGCACGGCACGACCGTCAAGGCCCTGCAGCGGCTCAATGCTCTGGGCGCGTCGACGCTGATCTACGCAGGAGACACCTTCCGCGTCCCCGCAGGAACGGGACCCGTGAAGGAGACACGGAAGGACCGGTGGACGGACGGGGCGCCGTCGCAGTCGCCGTCACCGTCGGCCGCGAAGCCGAAGCCGATGGCGAAGTCTCCTGCACGGCCCGCTCCGCGGCGCGTGGTCGCCTTCGCCCAGGCGCAGTTGGGCAAGCCCTACATATGGGGCGGGACCGGCCCGCGGGGCTACGACTGCTCAGGTCTGGTGACGCAGGCATGGAAGGCGGCCGGAGTGAGCCTCCCGCGCACCACGTGGGATCTGGTCCGGGCAGGCACGGCCACGACCCGCGCACAGCTCGTCCCCGGCGACCTGGTGATCGCGAACGGCGGCAGGCACGTCCAGCTCTACATCGGACACGGCAAGGTCATCCACGCCCCACGCCCTGGCAGTACGGTCACCATCGCCCGGCTCGCCGCCGCATCCGATGTCGTCAGCTACCGCCACATCACACCGTGACGGGATACAGCCATCGGGAATGCCGCTGCCGCTCCGCCTACGTCATCTACTCCAAGCACATGTTCGGGTCGCGGGAACAGAGGACATCCCAGAAATCGTCCGGGAGGGAGTCGTCCTCACTCTCTGACGGAGAGGGTGCGTGGGCCGGTGGTGGTGGTTCGTAGACGTTCGGCTCCTGATCGGATGGCTGCGGCGCAGGGCTGCTGGAAGGCTGCTTGCTTCTGGGTGAGGCTGGGGGCGTGGTGCGGGGGGTGCTGTCCGGCGAGGCGCGGCCTGCCAGGCCCGGCGGCGGCGGCTTGTCCTGGGAGGCCGGCTTCGGCGAGGAGGCGCTGGGCGTGGGCGCCGGGGACGTCGCCGAGGGAGCCGGCGTTCGTACCGCGGGCATGTGCGACTTGCCGGTGCCATCGTCAGGGAACAGGGCCACCCCCGTGACGGCGGCCGCGACGGCAAGAAATGCAGCACTCGCCCCGAGCACAAGCTTTGACCGCCGCTGAAAGGGCACTCGCGCGGGAACGGATTCGTCCCCTGCTGTCTTCGAGGCCTCCGGTTGCGGGAGAGCCAGGCCGCCGTCGTCCGCTGAAGGATCCGGCGCTGCTGCATCGGCGGCATGCGCAGGCGTCGGCGCAGGCACGGCGGACGCGTGGTCCTTCCCGGAACAGGAACGCTCTCCCGGACCCGTGTCAGTGCCCGCCCCGGCAGATTGACAGCCGTCCCCGCCTTCCACGGCTTCGGTGGCGAGACCGGGAGCTTCTTCCACGCTGTGTGCGGGCGTACCCGTCGCTGCCGGCGTGGCGGGCGCGGCGGTAGAGGGACTCTCGGGCTCGGCGGCCAGGCGTCGGCGGGCTTTCACCCATGCACTGACCATGTCCTCGTCACCGCCGCAGGCCCGGACGAAGGAAGCCAGGAGCTGCTCTCTGGGCAGCTCCGACCGGCTCAGAGCACCGGAGAGCGTGGCACGTGGCAGCACATCTCCCACGGCATCGGCCCGGCGCTCAAGCTGCCGGTAGCTCAAGTCCGCCCACAGACGTAACCGCCGCATCGCTGCCACGAACTGGGCGGGATCCGTCACATCCGGCGGTTCGGGTAAGCCGTCGTCTGCCTCCGCATCCCGGAGGCTTTGTCTGAACTCCGTCACCCTCGGCAGCTTAGGACAACCCGAGGACATTGCGCCCAACGTCAACGCCTGCGCAGACAACCCAAACAACCAAACCGCGCATGCCCCCCGCTACACGCTGGGCACGCACCCAGCTCCAGGGTGGTGG
Source organism: Streptomyces sp. NPDC002476 (assembly GCF_042889785.1). Taxonomy (NCBI): domain Bacteria; kingdom Bacillati; phylum Actinomycetota; class Actinomycetes; order Kitasatosporales; family Streptomycetaceae; genus Streptomyces; species Streptomyces sp. NPDC002476. The sequence continues at coordinate 26,331 of NZ_JBIARH010000064.1, forward strand.
CGACGCTGGCTCTCACGCTGCGCAGGCGGTGAAGCTTCCCCTTGATCGTGGACACCTGGAGACTGGGACCTGAGGTTCCAGAGGAAGTAGCACCAGGTGGGAAGCAAATACACGAAGCGGTACA
>NZ_JBIARH010000065.1:0-25277 GCF_042889785.1 Streptomyces sp. NPDC002476
GAGGAGAGCGATTCTTTTCTCGTTGCGTGAGCCGTTGTGCAGCAGGTGCCGCACCGATGCGAGAAGATCGGGTCTTGCCCCGGTCTGTTCAAGTATGTCCCGGAAGTCGGGCCCGGGTTCCGCAGCCATGGAACGCAGAAGGTCGAGTGTCGTGCGGTGACCGAACGACTTACTCACGCGTCACCTCGCCTTGTCACTCTACGAAGCACTGAGCCGTCATTCAGCATTCTGATTCCTTCCGCCTGACTCGCCTTGTCGCAGTCGGGTCTTGACCTCGTCGACGATGGTCCAGCACTCCAACTCGTACGGCCAGAGCCGGGGCAGATGGGCGCGTGCCTCGTCGGGGTCCATGAAGACGAAGGCCACGTTGTCGACCGGTTGGTCGGGACCGAGCGCCTGATCACGTCGCACCGCGCAGGCGTCGCGCATCTCGACCGGCGACACGCTCCGTCCGAGGACGACGACTTCCAGCACCCGGCGTTCCGCGTCGTAGATGCCATGGATGTCCTTGTCGTAGACGTACGGCTCCTGCAGATATCCCCCCTCGTCCGTGATGCCCATACGCAGGTGTGCCGGTTTCGCCTGCTGGAGTGCGGCCGACGCGTCGAGGTCCAGATCGTGGAACTGCACAAGGGTGGTGTCGTTCGGTCCGCGGTGCAGCCGCCAGCAGTCCTGGTCGAGCCAGCGGCGGGAGACCAGGGAGCGATGCCCGGGGCCCTGGAAGGCACAGGCCCAGCCGTGCCGGAGGTGATGCCCGCCGAAGCCGGGCGCCCGGTAGAACAGCGGGCCACGGGTGCGCCATTGCGCATGGAGCGTCTTGAACGACGCGACGCGGAAGGGCAGCTCGCTCAGCAGCCCGACCACCTCGGCCGGGCCGCCCTCGAAGTCGAAGGCGGCATCGACGTATCCGCCGGCGCGCACGACGAGGCGGTGCTCGGCGTCCTCGTCGAAGTACGCAGCAACGGTGTCCCCCGTGCCCGCGAAGCGCGCGATCCAGTCCGGCGATGGACGTGCGCCGCGGGAGTCGACGTCGACCTCACGCGGCGCCCGTGCGTCTCCCCACAGCTGGCGCTCCCACAGGGCGCGAGCCGCCGCGGTCGCGTCCGGGGTCTCCAGCACCATCGTGATTCTGGACAGTGCGGAGGTAACGACCCGGTGGAGCTTGGTCTCGCAGTCGTCAGTCCGGTCCGGTCTCATTTTTGCCTTTCTTGAATGAGTGGAGGTTTCCCCTTGGGGCGTGCGCGCAGCGATTCATACGCGGCCAGGCTGGACCGGTCGGCTGCTTCCTGGCAGGCCTGTCTCCTCGGCGTTGGGGCCGAGAATCTCAACGGTCCGAAGCCGCAGCGGGTAGCGTCGGACGCGTGGGGCTATGCGGTGGCGGATGGACCGCCAGTCATTGGCAACCCACCCCACGAAAGCACGGCGATGTCCGGTCCGAAGGTGACTGCGAGGCTCCCGGGGGCCAGGGCCAGGGCGCCGATTTCCTCGGGGAGGGTGAGGGTGGAGCCCACCTGCTGGCACGTCGCGGCGTCCCACAGGCGTACGGTTCGCCGGTAGCCTCCGACGGCTACCAGGGGCTGCCCGCCGATCTCGGTGGCGGACAGGGCGCGCACGGTGTCTTCGGTGTGGATGGAGCCCAAACGCTCGCCGGTTGCGGGGTCCCAGATGTGGAGTGTGTCGTGGCACGCGGTGATCAGGAGCTGGCGTGTGGCTGAGTCCAGGACCGCATGCCTTCACCCATGACGTGGGCGAAGCCGGATCCGGTCTCATACGAGGGGCCCAGGCGGAGACTCGTCAGCATACGGCGTCCGTGGACCGTGACCTCAGCGACTTCACCCAGAGTGTGGATGACCCCGACGTAGCCGACAGGGAGGATGCGTACCGTCACCATCCGCCCGCCGGGGGCCTCCTGGCTCGGCAGACAAGACAGATGACGGAGCTGGTCGGCCATCACCGTGGGTCCGCCGACCGGGCGGGTCAGGACAGTCTCGTCCAGCAGCACCGTGCAGCGCTGTCCCTCGGCACGGGGCACCTTGTGCACCCACCGCGGCATTCCGATCACCGGCTCGTCCGGGCCCGGGCATACGCCCGGGCCCAGGACGGCGCCCCGGTACGCCTCGGTGCGCAGTCCCGGGGGAATACCCGTGGTGTACTGGACGACTTCGTCGGCCATCAGCATCACGGCCATGTAGCGCGCCATCGCCTCTGCGCCCGCCACGTCGGTCCAGGAGTCGTAGGGGGCCCGCCGGGCGAACCCCCGCTCTTCGTGAGCGTCGCGCACGTAGGGCTGCGGAGGAACGCGCCGGGCCATGTAGTCGGCGTGATCCCCCGGGACGCCGTAGCGGAGCAGCAGCCTGCGCAGCGCGGCAGGGGGGACGGGGGCCTCGGCCTGCTCCCACCGGATGATGGCCGGGACCGACACCCCGGCCGCCCGGGCGGAGTCCTTCAGCATCACGCCGTTTGCTCTGCGCAGGCAGCGCAGGTAGACACCGGCCACGATCCGGGCGGGGGGCTGCGAGGTCTTGGTGGGCGGTGGTGAGGGAAGGGTATGGAGCATGGGTTCTGGGATTCCTCGGGTCTGGTGATCCCGCACGATGCGACCGGCAGGAGGGTGTGGAGGCGTTGTGAGCGTCATCGGCCGGGTCGGCCGTTGGCGGTGTGCTGCGCCTGGATGAGCCTGCGCAGGTGCTGTGCGTCCCAGAGCCGTCCTCGGGGCGGGACCGCCCAACGCAGCGCGCCGCCGTCGTTGGCGTCGGCCGGAGGCAGGTCGTAGACGTGACCGGCCTGTATGGGGCTGCTGCCCTCGACCGTCCAGCTCTTGAGAGCTCCAGGCGGAAGCAGGAGCACTGCGCTGAGGGACTCGGTCTCCAGCAGCACAGGGCCCCGCTCCGCACCTGCGGCACGCAGAAGGCCCGGTAGGGCGTTCAGGGGAATTCTCACGGCCTGTACGTCCCGGCCGACCACCGTGTCACCGTCCGGGCCGACGAGCGGGTGGTCATTCGCTTCGTCAGGGGGAAGGAGGCTGCGGTGGGCTACGAGCTCGCTCAGGCCCGCGTAACCTCGCGAACCCGCTGCGACCAGCAGCTCTCTGAGTACCCGCTCCACTCGTGCCTTGGGCAGGCCTGTTCTCGTGGCGATCGTGGCCGCCAGTTCGGGGTCCGGTACATCAAGGCCCAGCCAGTTTGCGACCCGCTTCGCGTCGGGGCCCTGCGGCAAGTCCATCGTCATGTACGGCGGGGGCGGCAGCAGGTCCTGTTCGTAGAGTGCGCTGAGCAGGGCGCGGACGGACGTGGACGTCACACCGGTCCTGGCCCGGCAGGCGCGGAGGTAGCGTTCCACCGTGGCCGGCAGGACGTCCAGACGGTCGGCCGCCGCGTGCAGCGTCAGTCCTGTCGCCAGCAGAGTCATCGCCATGGCCTCGTGCTGGGCCAGCGTCGCAGAACCCTGGGAACCGGGCGAGGGGCCGGGAGACATCGCCATGTCCTTCCCCGCACCAGGGCTTCTTCGGTGCTTGAAGGCGACAGCGACCAGGGCGCAGTCCGACAGGCCGGTGGCCTCGCGCACCCGGGCGAGCACCGCGGCGACCTCAACGGCGGGCACGCCCAGTTCTCGAGCGATTGTCTGGTGCAGAACCGGATAGGGGACATCGAACGACAGCCCCATGCAGACCCGCTCGGTCAGCTCATCCCACAGGCCGGCAGGCACGTCCGGCAGGGCAAGCCCGGAAAGAAGGCCCAGGGTCAGCAGCCGGTGCACGAGCGCACGCCGCGATCCCACGCCGACGCATGACAGCATGCTCCGCAGCCGGCCCTGTACAGCATCGGGACTGATTCCGAGTTCGTCCGCGATGCCGGACTGGTCAAGCCCGCACGCCAGCAGGCGCGCCACATCCAGCTGAGCCCTGGACACTCGGGGCGTTGTGCGGACTTGGGCGGCCGACGGGTCGACGCGTGGCATCAGCCCATCTCCCTTCCTGGGGCAATACGTTGTTGTGGATGTGCTGTCATGCGTCAGGGAGGAGGTGGTCCCTGACACGGGTAGCGGGTCATCTGCTCGTGCAGCGCCTTGCGCACCAGGAACTGGGAGGTGGCGGGCGTGGTGAGGTCCCACGTGTGGGTGATGTTGCGGGGCGGCTGCTCGATGGCCCGGGCGCGTGCGGGTCGAGGAGACGGGCGATCAGGGTGTGGTCCCAGAGCGGCCGGTCCGGGGGGACCGCCCAGTACGCGCCGTCGGGTGTTGTGCGGCGCCCGTCCTCGGGCAGACGCACCGCACGACCGCGGGCCCACACCCGTCCCACGGCTCCGCGCCGTCCCAGCCCGCCCTCACTCGCCGCGGTCACCAGGAGGGCTGTACCAGCGTCCGGCAGTCCCAGAACCGGCCCCCACCGGGCGGCAGCAGTCTGCTCCAGCAGAGCCCGGCACGCCTCAGGGGCGATCCGGACGAAGTCGTATTTTTCACCGGCGACCTGGGCCCCCACCAGACCGACGCTGCCCGACGGGAGGTACGCGGGGCCCCGGCCTGCCGGCAGGAGACCCAGCGGATCGTCTGTGCTCTGGCCCGGGCGGACGGCGCGGCGGGGAGGCGGAACGTCGGCAAAGGGGACGATCAGGTGCGGCGGAGCCAGCCGGGCCTCACTGTCGAGCACCCGGATCGCCCAGCCCTCGACGACGAGCTGCGCACTCGTCAGGCCGGTGGAGTGCAGTTCGTCGAGGCACTCCTCCACGCGGCCCGTGGGCAGGCCGGTCACTGCCGCAATGTCGCGGACGAGGCGTTTCTCGGGCGTGTCCAGGACCAGCGCCCGCCACACGAGACGCACATCGTCTCCCACCACCTTCCATGTCCGGGCCGGGACCAGCTCGAGCCGCCGCTCGCCGCAAACCTTGTGAACGGCCGTCAGAAACGACCGGGTCCCCGCGGCCAGCAGGCAGTTGCGCAGATACTCCCGCGCAGTGTTCGGGGTGATGCCCATGCGGTTCGCGGCGTCCGGGATCGTCAGCCCCTCCACAGCCACCAGGGCCAGACCTCGGAGCTCCTGGCCGGTGAGCGGCATCGGTCCACGTGCCGGGCGGGCCCCGGCCCCGCCGCGGGCTCCGCCCGGCAGACTGAGGTCCGCAGGAGGTGCTACGACCGTCACCTGTGCGTCCAGCACCCCGGCTTCCCAGCCCGCGAGCACCAGCCGGCAGTCCGGCATTCCCATGCTCCGCAGATGCCTCAGCTGCCGGTCGACCTCGCATGCCGGCAGCCCGGTCTGCCGGCTGATCGCTCCCACCAGATCACGATCCGCCACGTCCAGGACCAGCCCACGCCACACAGCCGCCAGCGCCTCGGACAGCGCCACACCACCAGGCCCCGTCGGAACGGGCGGGACCAGGACACCGGCCCGCAGCGCCTCGTGCACGAGAGCCCGATGGGCCTCAACACCGGCCACCCGCCCGCACTCCCGCACATGCGCACACACCGTCGCCTGGCCCATGCCCGTCCGCTGCGCACAGCCGGCGACACTGAGCCCGGCGGCACGCAGTTCCAGTACCCGAAAGCGCGTGGCTCCCAGGTTCCATGGGCTCCCGCTGCTGTCACGACGATGCTGCGCGTAGCCGGGACGGGTCCCTTCCCGCCCGGACAGGACGCCGGCGTGGAATCCGATGCGGATCAGCCCGTGCGGCGGGACATGATGCTGTTTCGTCAACCGGTCGAGGACGGCCGTGACCTCGGCAACGTCCACCTCGGCCAGGGCTGCAAGCTCCGGCACCAGCACCCGGTCCGGTACGTCCAGGCGCAGTCCGGCCCATATGAGCTCGGTGCGCGGAGCCAGGTCGGGAATCTCCGACGGCGGCTCCAGATCCGGACGGCCTGCCCCGTGACGGGCCTCGTAGGTGTAGATCAGTGTTCGCAGACTGCTGCCCGTCACCTGCATCGCGGCGCGGGCGTCGTCGAGTCGTCGGCGCACCGTGACGACGCTGATGCCGAGTCTCAGGGCGGCGTCGGCCAGCGTGTCGCCGCAGGCCACCGCGTCCAGGGCTTCGACTTGGCGGCGGGGCAGGACCTCTGTCTGTGAGGGCATCAGTGGCTCCGTTGCCGGGCCGTGCGTTCGACAAGGCGAGCGACGGCTTCCCGGTTGGTACGAGTGACCTTCTGCAGGTCGCGCACGAGCCGGGTTGCGAGCGACGCGGTGATCCTCGGCTCGTCCTCCCAGCGCACCAGCTGCTCCGGCACGGCGGTTCCCCGGGGCGGGGGGTAGACCGTCGCGAAAACCCCGACCTCCTCGGCCTCGCCCGCGAACACCAGCTGCCGCCCCTGCTTAGCCAGCACCGGGCACCAGCGCAGGGCGCACCGGGCGCAGGACGGCGGCATGTCGGTCAGGCCGGTCGCAGAGGTGCGTTGCCCACTCTTCTGGAACTCGCTCCGTACCCAGAGCACACCAGCCCCATGAAGCCGTGCGGCCGGAGCGCCGCAGCCCTGGCACAGCAAGTTGGCCATGCAGTGGATCTGACGCCAGGGCGAGAGCCGGGACCCGTCGACCCTGCCGCCGGGCGCGCCACTGGTACGGGCCACCAGGACATCGACGCCGGGATACCGGTCATAGGGACCTGGTACGCGATAGGCGAGCCAGCCGTCCCCGCCCCGCACCACGTCCGGCTCCGGGAGCATCTCACCCGCAGTCATGGCGATGAGGGGGATGTGCTCGGCCAGCAAGGGGTCTACTGCGGCACCGTGGGCCAGCTCCAAGCCGGTTACGGCCAGCGAGTGTGACGACATCTCCGTCATGCCACAGCCCCCGCTCCGGTGTACTGGGGCAGAGGAAGGGGACGGCGCGGGCCCACCGTGTGGCCGTCCGGCAGCAGTTCACCGGTGTCCTCGAACACCAGTACGCCGTTGCACAGCCGGGCCCAGCCCTGTTCCGGGTAGTGGCTGCTCATCCGTGCGGCGTCTCGGTCCGTGGCCTGCGAGCCGGGGCAGGCAGGCGTATGCGGGCATCCACCCTGCAACAGTGCGGAGCTGGTCGAGGATGAGGTAGTCACGAGCGATCCTGCCGTTGTGGTCAGAGGGGACGGCGCGCACGCGCCGGGCGTGCTCCGAAGCGGGCCGCGGCCGGTCACCGGGCAACCCACCGGGCCGCCGTCGCGGACGACACGAAGCCAGGTTCCGCGAACGGCTGTATGGGGCTGGCTTCACTCTCGGGGCGGGAACGGCGCCGACGCAGGAGGGAGCTGATCCATGAACGGCTGCTGCTGCGGGCGGCGGGCGCGGACCCAGCGGGCCGGTGCAGTGCCACAGCGGCGTAGGCGTGGGACTGGTCGGCGCCGGGAAACGCGTGATCGGGCGGTGTCGGCCACTGGGCGGGAGTGACCAGGCCCGGAGCGACCGGGGTCCACGGCCCCAGGATTTGTCCGATGTGGTCGCGCGAGCGGGGCCTGAAGACGATCCCGTGCTCGGCATAGAGGCCGGCCAGCTCCCCCATCACCTCGGGAGCCGTGTCGGTGGTGGCGTGGGATACGGAGATGGCACTGCCCGGCGGGAGACGGTCGTGGAGATTCCCGACGAGGTTGGAGGCGTCCTCGTCGGTCATCCAGCACAGCAGGTCGTGGCAAAGCACGGCGACCGGTCGGCTGATGTCGATCACCGACATCACAGCCTTGTCGCCCAGGAGGCGGCTGACCTGACGTACGTCCGTACCCACCGCGGCTGTGCCAGTGAGTTCCGTCAGGGCCATGTTGGCGTGTCCGCGCACTACCGGGTCGTTGTCGACATATACGACACGCGGAGTGCAGACGAAGCTGGCCGCGTCGTAGGCATGCAAGGGCTTCGATGGACAGGCGCTGGAGTTGTAGGGCATCCCGCATCCCAGATCCATGAACTGAGCGATCCCGAGGGTGCCGGCCATGTACTCGACGGCCCGCTGTCCGTACAAACGGTTGATCATCAGTATCTGCGGCAGCCACGGAGCCACCTGCCCGAGTTGCTCGGCCAGACGACGGTCCGCTGCGAAGTGGTCGGAGCCACCGGTGAGGTAGTCCGTGATCCGGGCTACGGCTGGCTGTTCGGCCCAATCGGGCATCGCGGGGTGTGTGCGGGACTCACTCATGGCTTTCTCTCTGTGCGAGGGGGTGGCCCAGTTGCCTCCCGGACGGGCAGGTCCGGGAGGCAACCGGGGCGCAGGGCTGCCGACGGGTTACGGGGGTTGGGCCCGCCGTCAGGTCCTGCGCCGCCTCTCCGCCGCCGGGTTTTGCTATGTCGGCGCGGGAGAGGTCCCGGGGATGCCGTGTCCGCGAGGAGCACCCGTTCTCGCGGACACGGCTGGCTGGGGTGGTCAGTGGTGTGCGGGTTGCGGATGGATCGCGATGACCGCGTAGGCGCCGCTGTCGCCGACCGGGACCGGCGCACGGCACTGTCTCGGGTGATACAGGCCGACCGGGACGATGCCAGGGGCGCGAACACGCCAGGGCCGCGGGTGATCCTCGATCAGATCACGTATCTGTTCGGCGGTCCGCAGGCTCACGGGCAACCCCGCCGTGTCGAGACACAGTGCCGCTGCGGCTGATCCGGTACGGCGCAGGTCGGCGGTGAGGTGGGTGAGCGAGAGGACGCTGCCCGGCGGAGCCCAGTCAAGGGTCGCTTTCACGATCGCATAGGCGTCCGCGTCGTCGGTGATCCAGGGCAGGACGTTGTGGAACAGCAGCGCTGTGGGCTGGCCCGGGTCCAGACCGTGCAGGGGCAGGTCGCGCAGGACGCGGAGCATGTCCCGGCGCAGGTCTGCGTGTACGAAGCGGTGCTGCGCCGGGGTCTTCAGGAGCTGGGGCCCGTGCTCGATGACGTACGGGTCAGCGTCGACGTGGATGACCGTGGCGTCCGGGCCGGCGGACACGGCCGTGGACGAGAAGCGGGGGTTGTCGCTCGGCAGTCCGCTGCCCAGGTCGACGAACTGCCGGATCCCGCACTCGCGGAGCATCGATACCGTCTGGTGCGCGTACAGGTGATTGAGCTCGACGGCCTGCCCGAACCAGGGCGCCGCACGCAGGAGGCGCTGGCCGAGTATCCGGTCGGCAGGGTGATGGTGGTGTCGGCTGCCGAGCAGCCACTGCGTAAGTCTTGCGCTGGACGCTGTGAGCGGAACGTGGCCGCCCATCGGTGTCTCGGCGGGCGAAGTGGTGCTGACGGGAGCGGTGAGTGTGTTCACCGTGAGGCTCCCTCAGGGGCGGGGTTCAGGACGACCAGGAGGCGGCTGGAGGTGTTCGTGATGAAGCTGGGCACGGGGTCACGGCCGTCGGTGTCGGCCAGACGGGCATCGGGCCAGCGGCCGAAGAACTCGGCGAGGGCGATCCAGCCTTCGGTGCGCGCGAGCGGCGCTCCCAGACACAGGTGTGTGCCGTGCCCGAAAGCGAGATGGTCCTTCTGCCTGCGCAGGAGGTCGAACTCGTCGGCGCCCTGGCCGTACGTGCCGCGGTCGCGGCCGGCTGCCGCATACGACGCGAGGATCGCTTCACCGGCTGCGATGACAGTGCCGTCAGGCAGGGCAATGTCCTGCACCGCGTACCGCATCGGCAGGTTGGCGATGGGCGCGTCGCGGCGGAGGGTCTCCTCGACGGCGTCGCTCCAGGTGGCGCGTTCCTCGTGGATGACGAGGTCGAGCTGGTCGGGGTGGGTGAGGAGGTTGTGGATGGCGTTGGTGATGAGCCCGACCGTGGTCTCGAAACCTGCGCTGATCATCAGCAGCAGGGTGTCGATGAGTTCCTGCTCGCTCAGCGCTCCGCCCTCCTCGTCGCGGGCGGCGACGAGAGCACTGGTCAGGTCATCTGCCGGTGTTGTGCGTTTGAGTGCGACAAGGCTGCCCAGGAGACGGTAGAGCTCTGCGGCGTTGTCCTTCTGCTCCTGCTGGCTGTGCGAGGTCGAGAAGACCACATCGGCGATCCGCCGGAGCCGGTCGTGCTCCGGTTCGGGCAGCCCCATGAGTCGGCAGATGACGAGGATGGGCAGGCGGCGGGCGAACGTCGCGACCAGATCGACCGGTTCCCCGGCACCGTTGGCGTCCAGCTCGTCGAGCTCGTCGAGGAGCTTGACGGCGATCGCCTCGATCGCGGGGATCATCTCGCGCGTGCGCCGATGCGTGAACGCGGCCTGGGCCAGGCCGCGCAGGCGGCGGTGCTCCGGCCCGTACGCGGTGAACATGTTCTTGACGCTGATCCACAGATGCAGCGGCCACGTTTCGACCACGCGCTCGAAATCGGGGCAGTGCGCCCGCGCGTCCTTCGAAACCCGCGGGTCGGTGAGCAACTGCCGCAGCAACTTCGGGTCGCTGACGGCCCACGCCTCGACGCCGAGGACGTCGACGCGGGTGGCCGGGCCGCGGGCCCTGAGTTCGGCGTCCTCGCCGGTACGGTCGGGTGCCTGCGGGTTCAGTGCGAAAATGCAGCTGTCCATGCGGTTCTCCTCCGTGCGTGCTCAGTTGGTCAGGGGTGCTGTCGGTGTGAAGGACACGGGCAGTGCGGTCAGGGCCCGGTGGAAGGGGCCCGGCCGCCAGGTCAGTTCCCGGGGCTGGCAGGCGAGGTCCATCTCGGGCAGGGCGTCCAGCACGTAGGTGATGGCGGTCTCGGCGATGAGATAGGCGTGGGAGCGTGCCGGGCAGGCGTGCGGTCCGGCGCTCCAGGCCAGATGGGCCCGGTCACCGGCCACCCGGCCGAGGGCAGGATCGTTGTTGCAGCCGGCCATGGAGATGACGACCGGCTGGTCCGCGGGCAGCAGGTACCCGTCGAGGTTGACGGGGTAGGGCGGGTAGCTGAGGCAGTAGTTGGCCAGTGGCGGGTCCCAGTACAGGACGGCGTCCAGTGCCTGGCGGACGGTGGCGCCCCCGGCGTGCACGTCTCCGCAGAAGGTCTCATCCGTCAGCATCTTGAGGAGGGTGTTGACGATCAGGTTGACCAGCGGCTCGATGCCCGCGCCGTAGAGGGTGACGAGCTGGTGCGCCATTTCGTCATCGTCGAGCCGGGCGCCGTGCGCGATGAGACGGGAGGTGATGTCGTCGCCGGGCTGGGCGCGCCGGAACGCGACCTGTTCGGTGACGGCTTGAGCGAGAATCTGGTTGCCGCGGACGGCGTGAACGCCGTCGAAGACCTGGGCCATGCCGTCGGCGATACGGCGTCCTCTCGCGTCGGGGCACCCCATCAGGTTGTTCAGGACACGGAAGGTCAGGGGCCAGGCGAACTGGGCGAGCAGATCGGCGTGGCCAGTCGCACGGAAGCCGGCGATCAGGTCGGCGGCGGTCTTCTCGACGAGGGCGAGCAGTGCGTGCTGGTCGACCGCCCCGAGCGCGGCGGTGTTCGCCGCCCGGTAGCGGACGCGCTCGGGCCCTGCCGAACGCAGGGCGTTGGGCCGCCACTCCATCATCGGCCTAACCGGGCACGTGTCCGGGACCGTCTGCTCCCACCTGCGGGGGTCCCCCGGGAAGCGCACCTCGTCGTGCAGGATGCTCCGAGCCTTGTCGTAGCCGATGACGAGCGTCGCCGGCACACCGGGGGCGAGAAGGACCGGGACGAGGGGGCCATGGACTTGACGCATACGGGCATAGGCGGCGTGCGGGTCGGCGGCGAACTCCGGTTCGTACATCGCGAAACGGGTTGAGGACGCCTCGCAGGGGGGCGGTGTCATGGAGTGGGGCTCCAATGGGCGTGGGGGGAGGTCAGGTGAGCGAAGACGTTGATCAGGGTGTGCACGCCGGAGCTGCGGTCACGGGCGTCGCACGTGGTGAGCAGGACGTGGTCCTCCAGCGCGAGTGCCTGGCGGATCTCGTCGTCCGGATAGGTGGGCGCGCCGTCGAACCGGTTGATCGCCACCGCGTACGGGACGCCCAGTTCGTCCAGCAGGCCGAGCGCGTCGTGGGAGGCTTCCAGGTTCCGTGTGTCGACCAGGACCAGGACGACCAGCGACCCTTCGACCAGGTCCTCCCACATCGCCCGGAACCGGATCTGCCCGGGCGTGCCGAAGACGTAGAGGACGAGGTCGTCGCTGACGTGGAGACGCCCGAAGTCGATCCCGACGGTGGTATGGGTCTTGCCAGGGGTCTGCCGCAGGTCGTCCACCCCGGCACTGGCCTGGGTGATCGTCTCCTCCATGCGCAGCGGCTGCACCTCGGAGACGGCGCCGACAAAGGTCGTCTTGCCGACCCCGAAGCCGCCCGCGACCGCGATCTTCACAGACCGGATGGCGGTCGTGTGGGCAGGTTCAGACCTGGGCGCGCAGTCCACGGAGTACCTCCTCCAGAATGCTCGTGTCGGGCTGGTCGGGGCGGGAGTTGATCGGTGTGGCCAGGTGTCTGCTGTCGAGCAGATCGGACACGAGGATGCGAACGGTGGACGGCGGAAGGTTCAGGCCGGCCGCGATGTCCACCACCCCGAGAGCTCCCCGCTCCCTGCTGACCAGGTCCATCACCCGGCGGGCATCCGCCGACAGGGCTGCGTCCGGGGCGGCCGCGGCCCTCACCAAGGACTCCAGGCGCAGGCCGGGGCGCGTCGGACGGACCCGCCCGCCGGTGCGGACATAGGGTCTGACCATGTCCGGATCGTGCCGGGGGCCCGTCACCGCTCTGGCGCTTCCGTGACCGGTTGCCTGTCGGCGACCGTCATCTCGTCGTGGACGCGGTCGGCGAGCCGGAGCATCTCTTCGGTGATCGCGGCAACATCGACCTCCAGGGCGGTGGTCTCAACCCCCAGCAGCATGTTGTGCCCGGCCCGCGTGACCAGGTACAGGCGCCCGTCGGTTTCGAGCATCACCTGACGAAGAACTTCTCCGCCGGACAGCGCGACGTACGACAGCGCGGCCGCGCGGAGGGCCGCGGTGGCCGCGGCGAGCTTCTCCGCCTCCTCCTGACCCTTCTTGTCCTGATCCCTCTTGTTCTCCCGGCCCGGGGTGGATGTCCGGGAGAACAGCAGCCCGTCGGCGGAGATCAGCAGCGCGCCCCGGACGCCGGGTACCTCCGCGAGATGGCGGTCGAGCAGCCAGCCGAGCGGGTTGGAATGCGTGTCTGCGTATTTCATGCCGGGTCCTTACCGTTCGTCGTGGGGATCTGACGGGCGCGGCGGGTGCCCGCGGCCCAGGCGGCGGCCGCGCTGGAGGTGCTGAGACGCCCGAACTGCCCGTCACGGGGCGGCTGCGTCGTCCGCGCGGGGTATGCGGGTGCAGTACGTCGTACGGTCAGGCCGCTCGCCGTGGTCGCCGCAGGCGGCCCGGGCACCGCCCGCAGCACGGCAGGGACCCCCGCGGCGGATGAGTCTGGCGGCAGTGTGGTCAGCAGCCTATTGGGGATGAAGACTGTCGCTCTGGTGCCCATACGGTCGTTCGGCGCCTCCACCGCGACCTGGAACTCGTATTCGCGGGACAGGATCGCGGCCACCGGGAACCCGGTCCGCGGGTGCGCGCCGAGGCGGGTGACGTCCGCCGGCTGTTCGCCGGCCAGGATCCGCCGCGCGTCGGCGAGCTGTTCGGGGTTCATCTGGAGCCCCGCATCGTCGATGATCACGGCGACGCCGTGATGCCCCTGCCGCAGCGTGACGTCCACCGTCGTCGGCGAGTACCTCAGCGCGTTGTCGAGCAGCACCGCGAGGGTATGCATGATCGGGCCGACGTGGCGACTGGTCACCGCAGTGTCGGACTCCTCGTATTGGATCCGCTCGTACCCCTCCACATGGTTCATGGCCGCGCGCAGCACGTCCGTCAGCGAGGAGGCCGGCCATCGCCGCGACAGCTTGCCGCCGCTGAGCACCACATAGCTACGAGCGTTGAGCAGCAGCTGTTGACCGAGATGATCGATACTCATCAACGCCGCATAGTCGCCGTCTCCGGGGGGCTGCCGGATCGCATCGCTGATCTGCTGACTGACCCGGGAGACAGTCGCCCCCAGGGCGGACGCGACACTCCGCACCGCGGCCCGGGTCGCCTCCTGCGCTGCCCTGCGGGCATCATCCGCAGCGGCGTGGGCCTCCATTCGGACCTCAGCGACCTGTGCGCTCGTGGCCATCTGCGCGTCGTCCTGCACCTGCCGGACAGCACAGGCCAGAGCCTCGACCACCTCCCGCACCCGGTCGGCCACCACCGATGCGGCGATCTCCCGAGGCAAGGACAAATCCGCGCCCTGGCCCCGGCCGGGACGCACGGATGCCGCCTGCAACTCGGGGATCACCTCGCGGGCCACCTCTCCGAGCACCATCTCGACCGCCCGCATTTGCCGATCGGCCGTATCGGTCCGCTGCCGCAGCCGCTCCGCCTGCCGCCGCTGTGCCCGCGCCTGTGCCTGGTAGTGCCATGCTGTGCCGCCGCCCGCCAGGGCCAGCGCCGACGGCACTCCCGTGAGGAGGACCTGCTGTATGAGCGTGCTCATGCGGCCATCACCGGCTCCGCCGCACGGGTCAGCTCGCCGAGCAGGACGGCGCTGTCCACCAGTCCGAGCAGGGAGAACGCCTGCGGGAAATTACCCAACTGCCGTCCGGAGACGGGGTCGTACTCCTCGGCGAGCAGCCCGACATCGTTCGTCAAGGCCAGCAGCCGCTCGAACAGCTCGACTGCATCGTCCACCTGGCCGGCCAGCGCGAGGTCGTTCACCAGCCAGAACGAGCAAAGAAGGAACGCGCCTTCGTCACCGCGCAGGCCGTCGAGACCTTCCCGGCCACCGGCCGTCGGGTAGCGGTGCACCAGCCCCTCGGGCGTCGCCAGTTCACGGCGCACCGCGGCCACCGTGCCGAGTACCCGCGGGTCGTCAGGGGGCAGGAACCCGGTGCGCGGAATCAGGAGCAGCGAGGCGTCCACTTCCTGCGACCCGTACGACTGCGTGAACGTGTTCCGTACCGCGTCGAAGCCCTTGTCGCAGACCTCGGTGTGTATCTCGTCCCGCAGCTCAACGAGCCGGGCCCGATCAGCCGGCGGCATGTCGAGCGCGCCGGCGTCGGCCAAGCGTATGGTGCGGTCGACGGCCACCCATGCCATGACCTTGGAGTGCACGAAGTGCTTCCGGCCGCCGCGCACTTCCCAGATCCCGTCGTCGGGCTCGCGCCAGTGCTTCTGGATGTAGTCGACGAGCCGCAGGTGCAGGGCGGCCGTGCCGTCGCACCCGGCGACACCGTGCTCATGCGCCACGAACAGCGTGTCGATAACCTCGCCGGGCACGTCGAGCTGCAGCTGGTCCACGGCACCGTTACCGACACGCACCGGCGCGGACCCCTCGTAACCGGGCAGCCAGTCCAGCTGCCGCTCGGACAGGTCACGCTCGCCCGCCAAGCCATACATGATCTGGAAGCTCTCCGGATCACCCCCCAGCGTCCGCAGCAGCCACTGCTGCCACCCCTCCGCCTCCTGCCGGAACCCGGCGCCCAGCAGGGCTGACAGGGTGAGTGAGGCGTCCCGGAGCCAGGTGTAGCGGTAGTCCCAGTTCCTCCCCCCGCCGAGGTCCTCGGGCAGCGAAGTGGTGGGGGCCGCGATCACCGCCCCGGTCGGGGCGTAGATAAGTGCCTTGAGCGTGATCAGAGCACGGGTCACCTGTTCGCGGTAGGGGCCGTCGTAGGTGAGCTGCCCCGTCCACTCCTGCCAGAAGCCAGCGGTTTTGGCGAGTGCGGCCTCGGCGTTCGGAACGTCAGGGGCAGGTGCGTGGGAAGGCTGCCAGCTGAGGGTGAAAACGACCCACTCGCCGGCCCTGGCGGTGAAAGCGTGGCGAACGGTGCCGTCCTTCTCGATCCCGGGTACGGCCGTGTCGAGCCAAAGAGAGTCCGGCCCACACACCACAGCCGTGCGGCCACGGTCGTCGTAGATCCACGGCGTGTGCTGTCCGTAGCCGAAGCGCGCGGACATGGCCGACGTCATCTCCACCTCGCCGGTGACGCCTTCGACGATCCGGATCAGTTGCGGGGTCTCCCCGTCCCGGGGCGGCATGAAGTCGATCACGCGGACCGTGCCGGTCGAGGTGTCCCACTCGGTCTCGAGGATGACGGAGTCACCGCGGTAGCGGCGCCGGTCCGCGTACGGGGCAGGCACGCCGGTGGGAACAGCGGGTCCGATGCGCCAGAATCCGTGCTCCTCGGTACCGAGGAGGCTGGAAAAGACGGCGGCCGAGTCGAAGCGTGGCAGACAATTCCAGTCGATGGAGCCGTCACGGCAGACCAGGGCAGCGGTCTGCATGTCTCCGATGAGCGCGTAGTCCTCGATACGCGCGGGGCGGCGGCTGTTCATGGTGTCCGTTTCCTTAGCGGGGAGGCTTGCGGGCAGTGGTGCGGAGTGGACTGTCGGCCGGGGCGGCTCATCCCGGCCGACGTCGAAGAGTGAGGTCACCGGTGCCGCGGTACGGATCCGGCGATCACCAAAGCGAGCATCGCGAGCGCGAAAACAGCGACCCGGGACTCATTGCGGCTCGGGCGTCGAAATACCCGTCGCCCGGTCGCGTGTGATTGCTCAGACACGGCACGCCTCGCGACCAGACGGTTCCACCAGCCAGCGAGCCGTACGCATTCGGGACCGCGTCCGGCTGAGCTCGTCGTGCAGAGCGTCGGCGGCCGTGGTCGGAGCGAGTGCAGGATCCGGTCGTGCCACCCACAGATGGACGCATTCCTGGCGGCCGTAGACGGAACACCGCATCCTCGTGCCGGTGGTGCAGACGGAGTGCGGCGCGCTCCACCGATCGGCCGTTCCGGACTCCACCGGTACAAGGAGCTGGCGGTGGGTGAGGCAGTATCGCAGCGGTCCGACAGCGACCCCGATATCGACCAGAAGGTCGATCGCGGGCAGGCCCAGGCCCAGACCTACATGGACGACGTCATAGGCTGGCGGCAGGACGGCAGAGAGTGCCTCACCGAAGTCCAGGTGCCATGTATGGCGACTGGACTTCGGTGACGGTGCCGGGCTTCCGGTCAGGGCAGCCCCGTGCAATGGTTCGCGAACAGGCGGGACCTGTGCCGTTATCCCGGTGGCGTGGACGTTTCTGACGAGTCCGGAAGATCCGTCGATACGCGGGAAGTAGCGGTCCATGATGTCCGATCTCGTGTGGGGTGCCCGGGCTCAGGCGGTGTGAATGGGAGACGTGTGGCTGTCGTGACGCCCGTCATGCCGCCACCCCGCGAGGGTGAGGCGCCGCGACTCCGTGACCTTGCCGTCGGGCAGCAGGGCTCCGAAGTCGTCGAAGACAAGGGCCCCATTGCACAGCTTGGCCCAGCCCTGTACGTCGACCCGTTCGGTGATCCTCGCACTCTCGCAGTCCGGTGCGTCAGGTCCAGGACAAGGAGGGAAGTGCTCGCACATGCTGCTCGTCCTCTCGGGTGTGCGTGTGTCGAAAGAGAGCCCGGGATGGAAAGAAGTCAGGCCGGCCGCCATTTCGTACGGGGGAATGGCGGCCGGGGCTGCACTCGTCTTACCCAGCGGCGGGCAACCAGTCCTCCGGCCCGGCTGCCCGCCGATCTGCTCCCAGCACGGTGGGGCGATCAAGGCGAGCCCCAGAGGACTCCTGGCTGAAGGGTCATCTCCGCAGAGCGACAAGACAGCTCCGTGGAGACGACCGGTCAGGGGGTGCGAACGGGTCTGAGGGATGCGACCGTCGCCGGGGCTGGGTGTGGCTGCCCAGGTGCACAGATCTCACTCCACCCTCCGAATCGGCACCTCGTCTGTGGTGATGGGCGAACAGCTTGGTCCCGGGCCGGGTAGCTTCACCATGACCTGTAGGTAGCTTTTGAGAGCACTTACGAGCGACGAAACCAGCCTCGGGGTAGCGTCCAAGTAGCTTTTGGGGAAACCAGGTTGCTTACTCGACGACCTGCGGTATCACCTTCAGGTAAGGGTTCCGTCGACGACTGTTGAGGACGACGCTCAGAGACCTGGGGGCCAGGTGGACAAACCGAAAACACTACTCAAGGTCCTGATCGCACGGCGCAACTGGACATGGAAGCTCTTCTCGACCGAGTTCGCCAAGGCCGCGGAAGAGATCTTCGGCCGGGCCGCGGCCCCCACGGTGGGCGAGCCTCAGTTCCGGCGTTGGACAGGCGGTCGGGTCAAGACGCTCCCCAGTGCCGACGCCTGTCGTGTACTGGAGCACATGTTCGGCGTTGATGCCGTAACGCTGTTTGCACCTCCAGCTGACTCGGTGGAGCCCGATGTGCCACCGACTGCCGACCTGGAAGCTGAAATCGCTATGACCGCACGTAATGCACAGGACGATGCCGGCGCTGTCGCCGCGTCCTCCGTCTCCGACCTGACCGTCGACCAGCTCCGCGACGATGTCCATGCCCTCTCAAGGGATTACAGCCGCCTGCCCGCGCGCGACGCCTGGCAGCGTGCGAAAGACCTGCGGGAGCGGCTGGAGAGCAGCCGCGATCGCACTGCCGTCCCCGCCCAGCAACAGGAACTCCTCGTCCTCGCCGGAGAGACATCGGCGCTGCTGGCAGCAGCCGCGTTTGACCTGGGGGCGCTCGACGGCGCGAAGCGTCTGGCACGTACGGCGGCCCTCTACGGCGAGGCAGCACGGTACGAACCGCTGCGCGCCTACGCAGGGGGATGCCTCGCGTACATCGCCTACTTCTCCGGCCGCCCCTCCGAAGCCGCAACTCATGTCCGGCAGGCCCTCGCCCACGGAGGGCTCGGCGACGTGGCCGTTCGCCGGCTCCGATCGATCGAGGCTCGCACCTACGGACACCTCGGCAACGAGCCCGCAGCCCAACGAGCCCTGTCGGCGTCGGAAGATGTCCACACCGACACGACCGACGACCTCCACGACTCCGTCGGCGGTGAGTTCGGATTCAGTGCCGAGCGTCTGGCCATGTCGAACGCTTCGACCGCTCTGCTCCTGAGAGACGGACTCACCGCCGAGACCTCAGCCCGGCGCGCGCTCTCCCTGCTGGCCGAAAAGCCGGAGCGAGACCGGTCTCCTGCCGTTCTGGGGGGATCGTCAGCGGACCTCGCCATGGCCCGCCTCCTGACGAACGACTTGGATGGCGCAGCCGCGGCCATCGAGGCGATGCTGTCCATCGGCGACCCCCTCCGGGGCACCGGCCTCGTGACCAGGGCCCTGGCGCTGCGCCGCGCCCTCACACGGCAGCACCTGCGAGGCTCGATACTCGCCGCCGACCTCGGCGAGCGCCTGGAGGAGTTCGCCCAGATGCCAGGGCAGCGTCAGATCGCACCCGTTGAGAGCATGTCACCCCTGGACGTCTGATCAGAGGGAGGCGAGGACCCTGGCCTCCTTCTCGGGGGCGATCCCGTGTTCCGCCCATCGCGGATGGTCCACGGGACGTCCTGCGTTCTGCAACCAGCCCCAGGTGTCGCGGATGGTTTCATGCAGGGGTCGGCAGCGCAGCCCAGCGGCCACGGCCCGGCTCGGATCCACCGCCCAGACTCCCCGGTGGGTACGCCACAACGGCAGCTCCGTCCACTGCGCCACGCCTTCGCGCACGAGAGCGCCGGGATCGGCCCACACGGGACCTCCGACACCTTCCGTGGTGTCCACGCAGGTGGTGACGAAGTCCTCGAACGTGATCCCAACAGGATGTGCGATGTTGAAGCGCCCATCGGTGCCCGTGGCAGCTTGGTCGAGGGCGAAGGCTGCCACGTCGCGCACATCAACCGGCTGGATCACCTGGGATCGCGGATCGGGTGCCAGGATGCGGCCCCCCCGATGCGCTCGGCGCAACCACCACGGCAGACGACCCACGTACTCGTCGGGCCCGAGGATCACACCAGGGCGGAGGAACACCGCACGGGCACCGAACACTTCGGCCACGGCCCGCTCACCGCCTGCTTTCTGGAAGCCGTACTTCGTCGGACTGCCGTCCTCGCCGGTGTACCCATAGGACTCATCCGCGCCCGAGGCGCACTCAAGCAACTCCGACCGTTCAGTCAGAGGAGCATGGGGCCAGCCCTTGTAGACAGAAACGGTGGAGATGTGAACCCAGCGGACAGCACTGTCCTTGAGGGCTGTCGCGGCCAGCAGCACATCCCTGGGCGGCAGATCGGCACTCGATGTGTCGACGACCGCATCCCACGGACCGTGTGCGGCCAACGCCTGCAGATCGGCTGCCACGGTCCGGTCACCACGAACCGTCCTGACTCCCGGCACATCCGCCCCGGAACGCCCCCGGTTGAAGGTGGTGACCTCCCATCCTCGGGAGAGCGCCCCTACGGCCACGTGCTTGCCAAGGAACCAGGTGCCGCCGAT
Source organism: Streptomyces sp. NPDC002476 (assembly GCF_042889785.1). Lineage (NCBI taxonomy): Bacteria > Bacillati > Actinomycetota > Actinomycetes > Kitasatosporales > Streptomycetaceae > Streptomyces > Streptomyces sp. NPDC002476. The sequence goes on from NZ_JBIARH010000065.1 coordinate 20,168, forward strand.
CACAAGTAGCTTCATATGGCAGATCCTGCCCCCCGGACTCCACCAAGCGGAAGGGGGGCACCATCGCCGTTTTCGAGCCCTTCAATGCCGTCGTCATCAAGCGGAACACCCTCAACTACACGCCCCCGAGATCCTCATACGGGCGGTCGAGCACGTCAACGAGCTCGGCGCCGCCCGTGGCCCTGACGGTCTGCCGATGCTCCTGCCGGGCCTGAACCTGGCCTACGGCCTGCCCGGAGAAACTCACCGCACACGGTATCGAACTGGCCGATCACGGTATCCCGTGCATTGGCTGCCGAGAGAGCGATGCCGGTCCGCTCCCGCAATCCGTGCCGTCTTCCGGGTCAGCCGTCTGCTAGCAGCATCTTTCGGGGCCGAAGCGAAATGCTGGATATCACTCAAAAAGGAAGGTTCGGAGCGGTCACATGGAAGAAGCCGTCGCGTTCTTTGAATCGTATCTGGATTTCGAGCATCGCGGATCACTGGCTATTCTTGACGAGCCGGATGAAGTGCTGAAGGCGCTCCGGAGCCGGATTCTGAACCAATTCTGGCACGAAGCTATTGGCACCCCCATTTCGCCCACATTCGGGCGCCCGCCGGGAATGACGCCCGACCAAATGGTCACGCTTTCCCAGAAAATGAGACCGGTGCGGCGAAGCCTGTTGCTGGTCGCCGAGCACGAAGCTCCCAAGACGATCCCTGGGAAGCCGCTCTACGCTGGCTACATCAGTGGTGACACTGAATCAACAGCTCAGTCGTATGGCGGTCTGCTGGTCGCTGCCATAATGAGCGATGGCGAGATGAAGCTCGTAGCCTCATACAAGGAGGACTTCATGCAGAGTGCCCCGCCTGTCCGTTGGCGACAATCGCAGGGACTTCGCATCTCGCTGGTTTGCTCTCCAGTGGCCGTGCGGCCGTTGAAGGCGCCGACCGGGCGGGCGGTACACCAGCAGGACTGGCAGAGATTGGCCCGACGGAGGCAGCCCAAATGAGACTCTTTTGTGACGGACGCAGGTCCATGACATGTATTCAAGAGAAGTGAGGTTAAGCATGAGTGGAAGCCCTGAAACCGAAGCACAGTTCCGCAGCGGTGTACCCCACTCGGCTCGAGTCTGGAACTACTGGATCGGAGGCAAGGACCACTACCCGGTGGACCAAGAACTGGGTGATCAGGTGCTGGCGAGCTACCCTCAGGCTCGGGAACTCGCCCTGGCCTCACGCGCATTCCAGGTCCGCGCGGTCCAGTACCTGGCCGGCGAAGCAGGAATCACCCAGTTCCTCGACATCGGGACCGGGCTCCCCGCCCAGAACAGCACTCATGAGACCGCGCAGATCATCCAGCCGCAGGCACGCATCGCGTACGTCGACAACGACCCGCTGGTTCTTGCCCACGCCCGGGCGCTGCTGACGAGCGCACCGGCTGGCATGACGGACTACATCGACGCAGACATGCTGGATGCCGCACGTGTTCTCGAGGAAGCGAGCCGGACGCTGGACATGGAGCAGCCCATCGCAGTCCTGCTCCTGTCCACACTGGGGCACACTGAGCCCAAGACCGGTATCGGCCTCACACGCCGATACATGCGCGACCTCCCGGCAGGCAGCCACCTCGTCCTGTGCGACACGATCTCCACGCCCGAGACTGTCGCGGCGCAGGAGGCATACGCAGCGGGGGACACCCCGCCGTACCTGGTACGTCAGCCCGAGGAGATCCTCGCGAGCGCCGACGGGATGACGTTGGTCGAGCCCAGATTTGGTTCCATCTCGCTCTGGCGCCCGAATCCCGATGACGACATCAGCAATCCTGTCGACCAGTGGGGATTCGTCGCCCGTAGGTAGCACCGCACGCCGGGCCGAGGCTGGACCAGCTGCGGCCCGGCGAACAACCGTGGCCAGGGCACACCGCTGCATGAGGCTTCAGCCACCCGGTCATACAAGGGACTTCTGCCACCATGAGCAGATGGCCACCGTCGACCGCGCGCACCGCCTCGCCCTGGCTCTTCCCCGGTGGCCAGCCCGGCCATCCGATCAGTGCCTGGGCCATGGGCGAACGGCTCCGCAAACTCGGCATCCGCCTCGCGGAGGTCCGGTCGACTGCCCTGTTCCAGCTCGCCACCGAGTTGCCCTCGCGATTGCCGCCGGAGACCGGGCCGCCCACGCAGCCGAGATCAGCCGGAGGAGCAGTTCATGAGATGTGCCACCGAAGGCGGAGGGCGCATCGTGGTGCTTCGGGCCTTCGCCGAGAACCGCTCAGGCGCACCATGGAACACGGCAAGCGTGGGGCGTTATTCCTTCCGGACACAGCTTCTTGATCACTTCCTTGCGGATCGCTCGCCATGTCCGCAGGGAGCAGACCAGGTGGATGCGCAGCTCAACCGCCTTCCGCTCGCTACTGTTCTGACCAGGATGTTCAAAGGCCCACTGCTCCGTCAGAAAGTCGTACATTTCAGCGGTCGTCAGGTCACTATCAGGATACGTTCGCGCAACATCCGCCTTGACGATCCGGGCGCTCCGGGAATCTATAGTCCGCTCGACGAGCTCCCTGACCCACACCAGTCCCCGCTCGTCTGCATACAGGCCGAACCTCAGAATTCGCGTCCTCATGATGGCGTAAATCTACCGATCACCGGCCTGCAGCGACAACGCTTTCCGATGTCTGCGCCCACCGCTCGGCACGGGCACGGCGGTTGGACGAGGCAGGCCCGCGCCGTCGCCCCGTCCCTCGGGACGCCCTTGCCTCGACCAGGGTGCCCCGGCCGAGGTGCCATGAGTTCATGGCTGCAGTGATCGCAATGCTGGAAGAGCTCAAGGACCTCGCTCCGCTGACCGCCGAGGGTGCGGCGGCGCGGTTCTTGGCGCAGGAGTGGACGCCCGGGGGAAAGCTTCGTGACGGCGCGGAGACATCGTGGGACAAGGACGGCCTCGGGGGCTGGATCCAGACGTTCAGCAGTGGGGCGGTCAGCGTCAAGTTCTACGTCTGGATCCGCGACGTCGACGAGTCGGGCTACTTCGACGATGTGGACGCCGTCTACGAGCAGGGTGAGCAGGCGCTGGCCGGCTTTCTCCCCGAGATCGAGGAGTCCGCTCTTGCTGGCCACCTCGTCGAGGCCGAGCAGACGGCGGCTGACAGGGACGAGTTCATCGCAGCAAAGAAGTGGACCCTCGACGGCCGGATCCTGACCGCCGGCGTGATCCAGCAGGACACCGACCTTCCGGTAATGGTCGTGGTGGCGCTGGAGGAGCCCGGCATCGCCTGACCCAGCCGCAAGCTCGTGTGCCACCGGTCAAGCCGCTACGGGCGAAAACTGCGTGCCGGTCATGACTGACAATCAGCACGCTGGTCTCGGCGCAGAGGTACTCAAGGACGGAGGCACGCACGAGGAGTGCAGCTCGGCGGTCGTCATCGGGCCCCTCTGGGCCGGGCGTCCGGTCGGCCGAGGCGCGCAGGCACGGCCCTGAGGCCGTTGGAGATGTAGCTGGGCAGCGGGGAGAGCTGGCTGGCCTCGACGGCCAGGTGCAGGTCGCGGAACCGCTCGAAGAGGGCCGCGAGCGCGATGCGTCCTTCGATGCGGGCGAGCTCCGCTCCCGGGCACAGGTGGACGCCGTGGCCGAAAGAGAGATGCTCGTGGCTGGGACGGGTGATGTCGAAGCGGTCGGCGGTCTCGCCGTGGATGTCGGGGTCGCGGCCGGCGGCGGCGTAGTTGATAACGATCAGGTCGCCCTGGGCGAAGGTGATGCCGGTGGTCTCGTCTGTGACCTCGCGTACCGGGAAGCGCGGTAGGAGCGTTGCGATGGGAGCCTGGTAGCGCAGAATTTCCTCGACCACCGTTTCCCAGGGCACCTGTTCGCTGATGGCGAGGGCGAGCTGGTCGCGATGAACAGCGAGGTTGACAATTCCGTGGCTGAGAAGGCCGACGGTCGTCTCGTGCCCGGCGCCGATCAGGAGCATCAGGCTGTCGCTCAGCTCCTGGGAGGTGAGCTCACCGTCGCGGTGCGAGGCGATGAGGCTGGTCGTGATGTCGTCGCCTGGCTGCTGCTGCTTGTACTCGATCAGCTGACCGATGAGCTCGTAGACGCGGGCCTGGACCGCGCGGGCCTCGTCGGGAGTGAGGGTGGTGGTGAGGAGGTCACCGATTGAGTCGCGGAAGTCGTCGTGCCACTGCTCAGGTACGCCGAGGACGAGGTTGGCGACGAGCAGGGGTAGCCGCCCGGCGAACCGGTCGCGCAGGTCGATGGTTTCGTCGGGCCTGTGGTCTTCGAGCTCGTCCAGGAGCCCATGGGTGATGGCCTCGATCCGGGGGGTGAGGGCGCGGACCCGTCGCGGGCTGAACGCGGCGGCCACCGGGCGACGCAATCGCCTGTGCTCGTCGGCGTACGCGCCCAGCGCGTTGCGGACCTTGACCCAGACCTGCTCCTGCCAGTCGTCGGGGACCTGCCCGGTCTGGAGGGCGGGCCAGTGCTGGCTGGCGTCCTTGGAGATGTCGGGGTGTGTGAGAAGGCGGCGTATGAGCCCGGGGTCGGTGACGGACCAGGTCGTGATGGCGTCAGGCAGGCCGGGCAGTATGACGCGGGCTGCCGGGGCGATGGCGCGCAGAAGGACTCCCTCGGCGTGGATGTCGGTGCCGGCCGGGTCGATGCGGTAGGGGCAGCGGGCTTGGGCGGTGGATGTCATGTGGGTTGCCTTCCGTTGGGAGTGGAGTCGTGCTGGAGGTGGGCGGGGAGGATCGCGGGTCCGGCGAGGAAGGTTCCGGAAGGGTTGGGGACGTCCTGGGGCACAATGATCAGGGCGATACCGGACAGGCGGTCCAGCGGGCGTTCAGCGACGGTCTCCACGATGAGCTGGGCCAGGATCGGGTGCGGAGCAGGTACGCGGGCTGGTAGAGAACGCGAGGTATCTGCGGATTCCCAGGTCGCCCGCCCCGGAGCCGATCGTGGGATCGGTGTTGGCCGCAGCGAAGCTGATCAGGGTCGGGATGTCGGGCTGGATGCGGACGCCCAGGACGTGCTGTGGGTTGGGTGAAGTTTCCCCGTGATGTTGGACACGTGTTCGTTATGCCGCGAGGGCGTGTTGGTGCCGCTGCCTGGTCTCGGCTGGGGTCAGGTAGCCGAA
>NZ_JBIARH010000066.1:0-23622 GCF_042889785.1 Streptomyces sp. NPDC002476
CTGCACTGGTCACGCTTCCGCAGACGCAGCCAGGCCCGAGCCCGACGCTCCCACTACAAACGCCGAGGCCACACCCTTCAGATGCGGTTGCAGTACTAGGGCGTCTCTTCTGGATCACCGCTGACCGGATGAGGATGGCGGCGAGGTAGTTGGGGACGGCCTTGTCGTAGGCGGTGGATACCCTGCGGGAATGAGTAACGCGATATGGGATGCCCTGGCAGCGACACCCCTCCCGGAAGTGCGGCGCCGCGCGGCCATCATGGACGAACTCGCCGAGGTCGAACCGGTGACGGTGACCGGCGCACGCCGTCTGGCCTGGAACGACGGCGGCGGCCAGTCTGCGGTCTGGTACTTCGCGGAGGACGGCCGCGTGCTGCTGCTGACGTTCGACCACGAGTCGGAGCTGAATCTGTACGCCGAGGAGGATTTCGCCCTTCAGGAGTCCTTCTACGAGGGCGTCCCCGAGTCCCTCGTCGCCCTGGTCCGCGACCGTCCCGAGAACTACGAGTCGCTGAACCTCACGGACTCCGCGACGGGCCGGACGATTCACTACGCAGGCGGTGTCTTCTGGTATGACGGCACGCGCTGGCACGTGTCCGACGGCCTGGCGGAGTACTGCCGCCGCGAGGACACGGACCTCTTCGGCGAGTCCGGCTTCGACTACTGCCTGGACATCTACCGCTTCGGCCAGGACTTCACCCCGGAGACCGTCGTGGCGATCCGGGACGAGGACGGTTCGTACGAGGACGACAAGGAGAAGGAAGCGGACCTGCCCGGCGTCCGCGAAGTCTTCACCCGGCACGGCTAGGACATTTCTTTCCGATCACCGGATCGTTGGTCTGGTCGTACCGTTGCCTGACGCGCAGTGGGCACGGATAGAGCCGTTGTTGCCGGACCGGACGCCGAAGCGGGGCGGGCGGTGGCGCGATCAACGGCAGGTGATCGACGCGATCGCGTGGAAATTTCAGACCGGCTCGCAGCGGGTGCGCCCACCCGCCGAGTACGGTTCGCGGAAGGGCGTCTCCACCCGGCTTCGGAACTGGGCGATTGACGGCACCTGGGAGCGCGTCTTCACCGCCCTGCTCTCCCAGGCCGACGTCGAGGGTGATCCGGACTGGGTCGTCTCGGTCGACTCCACGATCGTGCGCGCGCACCAGAACGCGGCCGGGGCCCGTCAAAAGGGGTCCCGGCCGACGGGCCCGACCATCATGCGATCGGGCGCTCCCGCGGCGGCCTGAGCACCAAGATCCACCTCGCCGCCGACGGCCGCTGCCGCCCGCTGCGCTTTGTCCTCACGCCCGGCCAGGCAGGCGACGCACCCGCGTTCGAGCACATGTCGGTTCTCCTCCGTGGTGGTGCTGAGGGCGGGGTGGTACGGGGTCTGCCCGGGCGGCTACGGGAGTGCGACGACGGTGACGTCGTGTAGTTCGCGGTGGAGGCGGGAGGCGAGCATGCCGGGGAGGCGGGGTTCGGCGTAGGGGGCGAGGACATCGTTGTCGGAGGTGTGCCATCCGGTGTCGGTGAGTTGGTAGAGGGTGCCGGAGACCCCGTGGAGGCGGGGTTTGCGTACGCGCAGTACGGCGTGGTCGGTGCGGCGCAGGAAGGGGCACTGGTGGAGGGAGGTGTGGGCGTGTTCGGTGCACAGGGGTGGCATGGAGGTGAGGGAGCGTTCGGGCCAGGTCGGGGGTGAGTCGGGGCGGCGCCAGTCGAGGAACAGCCAGCCCTGTTTGTTGCGGTCGGCGGGGGTGCCGCAGATCTGGCAGAGCAGGTGTTCCATGCAGGTGCGTTGGCGGTGGACGTGCATGCGGTTGTACTGCACGCGCCCGGTGGTGGATTGGTCCATGCGTACCCACAGGTTGCCGTGGTGGTCGCGGTCCCCCGGTCGCGGGTGGCGGTAGGCGAGGCGGGGTCCGCCCGGGGCGAAATCGATGGTCAACTCCGCTTCCCGCACGGGCTGTTCGGTGGTGCGGGATGCGACGTACGGCGTCAGGAGGGGCATGAGGGCGCTTCCCTTTTCGGCAGGCCGGGCGAGGTCTAGGGGGGCCAGGGGGAGGGGTACGGGCTGTGCGGGTCGGGTGAGGGGGATACGCCGCCATCAGCGCACCGGGGCGAGCGCGAGGGCGGGCAGGGACGTGGACGCGGGCCGTAACACGTATGGGGGAATCCATGGGGTGCCCGGTTCCAGGACCAGCCCGTTCGCGATCCGTACGGCCCGGCCCCGGAGCCACCACAGCGCGAGCCGGGCAGTGGGGACGACGGTTGCACCGAGCCGGACGGTCGTCCGGCCGTCACCCGCGTGCGCTGCGGCGAGGAACGGCCCCGTCACAGCAGCTCACCACGGCTGCGTCGGTTGGCGCGGGTGAGCTCGGCGCGCAGCCGCTGTATCGGGTCGGCCGGCCGTACGTCCTCGGGGGCGGCGGTCCACTCGCCCCCGCCACCGACGGGGCGCAGGGACCACTTCCCGCACCACTCACCGCGGAACTCACCGACCCGGTCCTGTGATAGGTCAATCATGAGCGTGCCGGGGACCGGCAGGGGCGGGGCCGGGACCGGGACCAGGGCCGGGGTCGGGGTCGGGGCGTGTGGGGGTTCCTGTTCGTTCGAGGCGCCGTTCTTCGTGGGCACGGGCCACTCCTCTCCGTAGTGATTCCACTACCAAGGCGGCCCAGCGTGACCTAACGTCTCGGACGCTTCAACTTGTTGAGCATGAACGGAAGGCTGGTGACAGACCGTTGAACCGCAAGGAGTTGGACCCCGAGAGCAGTCCGGAGGCTGCTTTCGGGGCGCGTATCCGCAGCTTGCGAGAGGCCCGCGGATGGAAGCAGGAAGATCTCGCCGGGCACATGGGGTACTCCGGCACGCATGTCTCCGCCGTCGAAACCGGTCGCAAGATGCCGACTCTTCGCTTCTCGCGCAGCGCAGACCTCGTCTTCGGAACCGGTGACACCGCTGACACGTTCGAGCGCCAGTGGCGTGAGATCCGGCACGGTTCCCTGTTGGAAGGCTTCCCGCAGTACGTGGGGCATGAGGGACGCGCCGTAGAGATCAGGTTGTACGAAATCGGGATCATCCCTGGGCTGTTACAGACACCGGAGTACGCCAAGGTCCTCGCGGACAGCGCCGTACGGCGTGGGGCGATCGACCCCGAGCAGGCGACCGAGCGGGTCTCGTTCCTGGCGGAGCGGCAGGCGGCTCTGGTGCGTCCCCGCCCGCCCATGATGCTGGTGGTGATGGACGAGAGCTGCATCCGCAGGCGGGTCGGCGGAGATGCGGTCATGGACGCGCAGTTGGAGCGGCTGACCGAGTTCGCCGAGCAGCCGAACACCGTTCTTCAGGTCGTTCCGTACGACATAGGGGAACGTCGGCCGTTCGACCTCCCAATGAACCTGCTGACGTTGTCGGACATGTGCGTGATCGCGTATGCCGAATCCCAGATTCGGGGACACTTGGAGCGCGAAACGACCTCCGTACTTCCCCTGTTGACGGCCTACCATCAGCTACAGGCCGAGGCGCTGTCGCAGACGGCATCGGTGGCCATGATCAACGAGGCACGAAAGGGCACCCTGTGACGACCACGACCGAGTCCCCCCACTGGTTCAAGTCTTCATACAGCAACAACGGCGGCAACTGTGTGGAGGTCGCCGCCAACCTCGCCGCCGCGCACGGCATCGTCCCCGTCCGCGACTCCAAGAACCCGAACGGCCCGGTGCTGAACACCACCACCGACGCCTTCGCGTCCTTCGTGACGGGCATCAAGTCCGGAGAGTTCGGCACGGCCTGACCGTACGGACCCCACTGATCGAGCGGATCGAGCGGCTCGCCCACCAGTCGAGGTTGCCCCATCGTGCGCCGCATGATGGGGCTTCTGGTCGCGACGGACTTGCTGCCCGCGAGCAGGCCGAGGCGCTGTCCGGGACGGAATCCCGCGCATCGGGCAGCTGAAGGACACCTCGTACGGCGTTCGTCAGTTCCTGATGACCGACCCCGACGGGAACTGCATCCGCATCGGGCAGCCCATCGGCGAGTCCTTCGAGCACTCCCCCGCCCCGACGAGCCCTTCGCCCGCGCCCTGCACAACGCATGGCTCATCGGTGTGTCCAAGGAGAATCCCGAGCAGGGAGCCCGCATTCTCGACCACGCCCTGACGAAGGAGACCCCGGCCTGCCCCGCCGAGCACTACCGCGCCCTGATCCTGCGCGCCGACCTCGCCGTACAACTCGACGACCCGGCCACGGCCCGCGCCCGCCTGACCGAGGCCGCCGAGCTGCCTCTCCACGATTCCGACCGTGAAGCCCTCGCCGACGACATCCGCCGTGCGTCGGACCTGGCCTCGGAGCTCCTCGTGGAATGACCCGGGGCTCGGACCCGGACCCGGGCTCGGGCCGTCGTCGTGGCGGACTGGGCCGCTGCTCGCCAATGAGCGCGTCCACGCATCGCCGTACCGCCCGGGGGCCTTCGACAACGTGTGAGGCCCCCGGACCCAGGGGCGGGTGGATCGTCCCCTCGACCGTGGCTTATGTTGCACAGGCGAAGCATGGGGGGAGGCGGCGTCGGGCATGGCGCGGGATTACGACAGCCAGTTGCTGGAGTCGGTGGCCGTACGGCGGCGCAGGATCCGGGACGCCCTGCTGTTCGGGGCGCAGCGGGCCCGGCGTACGGCCGACGAACGGCTGGGCAAGGTGTTCGCCGGCATCGCCATCGCAGCTGTGCTGTGCGCGGGCTGCGTCGGCTGGTCGTTCCTTCAGCACACGCTGGCTCGGCAGAAGGCCGAACAGGAGAAACAGCAGCACCGCCTGGAGCAGCCCTACGAGGCACCGAGCCCGTCGTCCGCTCCGCAGAAGCCCTTGGTCCCGGAAGGCTCCCCGTGACGCCGAAGGATCCCACCGAATTGAAAACGGATTGAAAACGGTCGGATCAGGCCGTACCACCACGTCGAATTGCAACTGAAAGCAGTCAACGCCGTGATGATAGGTTCCCGCGAGTGGTGAGCACAGCAACGACGTCCCGCACACGGCTGAGCCGGGTGACGCTGGTCGGTGAACGACGCCGCGCCGACCTGGTCCTGCCCTCGGACACTCCGATCGGCCAACTGCTCCCGGACATCCTGCGGTTGCTGGACGACCGTGCCGCCTCGCGCCCGATGGCCCGCCAACTGATCACGTTCGACGGCTCCGCGCTACCGCACGAAACCACGCTCGCCTCGGCTGAGATCGCCGACGGCGCCGTACTGCGGCTCGTACGAACACACTCGGCGCCACCCGCGCCCGTGGTGCACGACGTCACCGAGCAGGTGGCGGACGACCTCGACGTCCAGGCGTGGCTGTGGCGTCCGGCGGCGCGCCGGGCCGGAGCGGGTATGGCGTCCATCGTGTTCGCGGTGACCGCCACGCTCCTGGCCCGCCGTGAGTTCACGCTCGACGTGCTGGCCGGTGTACTGGCGGCGGTCATGCTCTGCCTGCTGGTGGCAGGGGCGCTCGTCGCCCGGATCGGGCGGGGCAACCGGGGCCTGGCGACGGCATTGCTGCTGATGTCGGGCACGCTCGGCACGCTCGCGGCGTGGACCGCCGCCGACGCGTGGGCGTGGTCCGGCATGCTGCGGTTCGCCGCTGTCGCCGGGGCTGTGACCGTGACGCTGGCGGCTCTCGGCCACTTCTCGCCCCTCGGCCGTGGCGGGCTCATCGGTGCCGCCGCCTCGGCCCTGATCGTCCTCGTGTGGGAGGCTGTTGCCGCTGTTCAGTCCGAACCGTCCCGGCTCGGTGCCGTAATGGCGGTGTGCTCGGTCGTGTTGCTCGGGCTGCTGCCACGGCTCGCTCTGATGGCGTCCGGGCTCACCGCGCTGGACGACCGGCGTTCGAGCGGCGCGTCCGTGAGCCGCCACGAGGTGCGCAATGCCCTCGCGGCCACGCACCGGGGGCTCGCGCTCGCGACCGTGGTCACCGCGGCTTCCGCTACGGCGGCCTGCTGGCTGCTCGTGCCGGTCGGGCGGCCTTCCGCCTGGAGCGCGGTGCTCGCGTCGGTCGTCGCCGCGGTCGTCTTGTCGAGGGCCCGGGCCTTCCCGCTGGTGGCCGAGGTCGTGGCGCTGTTCGCCGCCGGGGGTCTCATCCTCGTACGGCTCGTGATGGTGTGGATGGAGCACGCCGGGGGCGTCGCTCCGCTCGCCGTGCTGTGCGTGGCCGCGGTGGTGCCGCTGCTCGTGCTGGCGGTCCAGCCGCCCGAGCACGTGCGCGTCCGGTTGCGGCGGATGGGCGATCTGGTCGAGTCGATCGGCATGGTGGGACTGTTTCCTCTCGCCGTGGGGGTGTTCGGCGTGTACGGGCAACTGCTCGACAGGCTCTGAGTCGGCGCTCCGAGCGACGGCGAGGAGTAGAACAAAAGCAACGGGGTGGAGCGGACATGTCGAGCGGAGACAACTGGCAGGGCGATCTGCTGCGGGATCTGAGGGGCGACTCGGGCGCCGCCCCCGGCGGTGCTCCGTCCCCTCGGGCCGAGCCCGGGCACGGTGAACAAGCACCGCGGGGCCGGTCCGAGGCCCCTGCCCGGGCCCGTGGTCAGGCGCCCGGCCGGGCCCAGCTGCAGGAACAGGGCCAGGGCGTGGCCCCCGTACGGCCGCAGGCCCACGACCCCGTCCAGGCAGGTCCTGCCCAGGTGTCTGCCCCGGCCACCCCACCCTTCCCTACTGCTATGGCTTCCGGCCCCGCCGCAGCCTCCGCTCCCGGCCCGGCCTCCGTCCGGTCTGCGTCTGTACATGCCACCGACGCGCCGCCGCGCCGTACGCCGGACTCCCGGCCCGTGGTCGACGTGGAGTTGGCCGGTGCCGCCCGCAAGCCGCGGCACGGCGATTCCATGACCACCCGCGCCGTACGCACCGTACGGAGAATCGTTTCCTCGTCGGCGGCGCGCGAGATTGCGGAGGCGACCCGTACCGCCGAGACGCTTCAGCGGCCGGTGACGACCGGACGTCAGATCGCGGTCACGTCCATCCGTGGCGGGGCCGGGAAGTCGACCGTCGCCGCCCTGCTCGGCACGACGTACGCGCACTACCGCCAGGATCCCGTCCTGTTCGTGGAGGCCGACCCGGCGCTCGGCTCGCTGCCGCTGAGACTCGGGGCCGAGCAACTACGGTGGACGACCGCCGACATCCCTGACATCGTCGAGCCGCAGATGTCGCTGCTGGATGTCACCGGCTATCTGGTCCAACTACCCGACAATGCCTGGCTGTTGCCAGGAAGCCAGGGCCAGATCGGCGCGATGCTGGACAGCACGGCCTACGGACGCGCCATGGTCGCGCTGCGCCGCTACTTCGCGGTGACGGTCGTCGACTGCGAGACCCTGCCCGCCGAGGTGGCCCGCGTCGCGCTGTCCGCCGCCCAGTCCCGCGTCCTGACCACCCCCGCCACGCTGGAGGGCGTCGCCAGCACATGTGCGGTCCTGGAGTGGATGCGGGAACTGCCCGAGCATGTGATCGCCGGCACCGTGGTCGTGCTCACCGAGCTGACACCGCACCCGCGCCTCGACCTCGACGAGGCCACCCGGAGGCTGGAATCGGCCGGGGCGTCCGTGCACGTCCTGCCCTACGACCGGCACCTCGCAGCCGGTGGCCCCATCCGCACCGACCTGCTGGCCGAGCCGACCCGGCAGGCCGTCACCCGTATCGCCGCCGACGCCTTCCAGCGGTCGCTGCGGCGCCACTGAACCCCATCTGAGCAGCTGATGAGCACCCGACTGATTCACCGCCCGGCCCGGACCACCCGCCCCCCGGCGGACTCCGAGGCCCGTGTCATCGAGGCACCTCCGAACCTGCCCGACGGCAAGGCCGGCAACATCGCGATGTCACTGCTGCCGGTCGCCGGTGTCATGTCGTCCGTCGTGATGATGACGGTCATCCGGAACAGCCAGTTCGCCGCGCTCGGCGCGATCATCCTGGTCGTCACGGTCCTCGGCTCTCTTGTGCTGGCCTTCTCGCAGCGCGGCAAGGCCCAGCGCACCCGCCGCACCCAGCGCGAGGCGTACCTGGCGTATCTGGAGGACCTGCGCGAGAGGCTGGCCGCCGAGGAACGGGAGCGGCGCGAGCTCGCCGACGTGCTCAACCCGCCGCCGCACGCGCTGTACGACGTCGTACGCGATCCCGCGCGGCTGTGGGAGCGGCGCCGCGTCGACGGCGACTTCCTGCGGGCCCGGGTGGGGACCGGCGAGATGCCGGTGCGCGAGCTGAGGATCGCCCAGCCGGGGTCCTCGGCCCTCACCCCGCCCGACCGGTTCATGCTCAACGAGGCGTCGGCGCTGACCGCGCGCTTCCGCACCGGCCACGAACTCCCGCTCACCGTCCCGCTCGACCGGGTGGGCAACATCAGCGTCGTCGGGCCCCGCGAGGACTGCCTGCGGGTCGCTCGCGCCCTCCTCGTACAGGCGGCGGCCCTCCACGCGCCCGACGACGTGGCCATCGCAGTCGCCGCTCCCGGTGACCGGCTCCCCGACTGGGAGTGGGCCAAGTGGCTTCCGCACCTGCTCGACGGCGAGCGATTCGACGGACCGGTCGCCGCCCGTCGCATCGCTCCGTCTCTTCCCCAACTGGCCCGGCAGCTGGGCTCCGAACTGCGGCGCCGGGCCTCGTACGCGGCAGAGGTACGGCGCGGCCTGTCCGGCAAGGACGCCCTGTCGATGACGTCGCGGCTGCTGGTCGTCGCCGACGGCCACGGCGAGGACGCCGTCGAGCTGCCGCTGCCGGACGAGGCCGTGGGCCTGCGCGACATGGGCGTCACCGTCCTCCATCTCCTCGACCAGCGCGTGCAGGAACCCGGGCACGTCGGGGTGCGCATCACCGTCGACGGCGAGCGGGCCGTCATCGAGGACCTGCGCGAGGACGAGCCGATCAGCGCGCACGGCACCGTGGACGAGGTGGGCGTGCCGTTCGCGGAGGGCCTGGCCCGGATGCTGGCCCCGTTGCGGCTGTCAGCCGAGTCCCTGGTGGACGCGCCGCTGTCCGGACCGGTCGACTTCGCCGGCCTGCTCGGTATCGAGGACGTGGCCGGGCTCGACCTGGACCGGCTGTGGGCGCCGCGCGGCGAACGCGCCTTCCTGCGCGTCCCGATCGGTGTCAACGACTCGCGCGAACCGGTGCTGCTCGACCTCAAGGAGTCCTCCGAGCTCGGTATGGGACCGCACGGACTGTGCGTCGGTGCCACCGGCTCCGGCAAGTCGGAGCTGCTGCGCACTCTCGTCCTGTCCCTGGTGGCCACCCATCCTCCGGAGGACCTGGCGCTCGTACTGATCGACTACAAGGGTGGGGCGACCTTCGCGCCGTTCGCCGACCTGCCGCACGTCGCCGGGGTCATCACCAACCTGGAGAACCAGGCGGGACTCGTCGAACGCGTCCACACCTCCCTCGCCGGCGAGGTCAAGCGCCGCCAGCAGGTGCTGAAGGACGCGGGGAACGTGGCCGACATCGGGGACTACGCGGCCCTGCGCGCCGAGAAGCGGCCCGACCTGGAACCATTGCCGCACCTGTTCGTCGTCATCGACGAGTTCGGTGAACTCCTCACCACCAAGCCGGACTTCATCGACCTGTTCCTGTCCATCGGCCGTATCGGCCGCTCCATCGGCGTGCACCTGCTGCTGTCCAGCCAGCGCATCGAGGGCGGCAAGCTGCGCGGCCTGGACACCTATCTGTCGTACCGGCTGGGCCTGCGCACCTTCTCCGCCGACGAGTCCCGCACGGTGCTGGAGACCACCGACGCCTTCCATCTGCCGCCGCTGCCCGGCTTCGGCTACCTCAAGGTCGACACCAGCCACTACGAACGCTTCAAGGCCGGCTACGTCTCCGGCGCCTACCACGGGCCCGTGCGACGCCCCGACGAGGAGGACACCAGTCCGTCGGCGCTGGAGTACCCGGCGTACAACACCCTGGCCGAGCCCGAGAGCGGGGGCAGCGAACCCACGGCACGGCGGCGCGAGACCGGCCCCACCGAAATGGGTGTCATGGTCGAGCAGTTGGAGCGCGCACCCGTCGCCCCGGTGCGCCGCATCTGGCTGCCGCCACTGCCCACCGCGCTCCCCCTCGACCGGATCGCCGGCCCGCTGGACGTCGGCCCGCGCGGTATGCAACTGCGCAAGCGGCGCGGTCCGCTCCAGGTACCGCTCGGGCTGCTCGACGACCCGGCCAAGCAGTGGCAGGGCGAGTGGTTCCTGGACCTGACGGTGGCGGGCGGCCATGTCGCGTTCATCGGCGGACCGCAGTCCGGCAAGACGACCCTGCTGCGCACCCTGGTCCTGTCCCTCGCCCTGACCCACACTCCCCAGGAGATCGGCGTGTACGCCCTGGACCTGGTGGGCGGGGGCCTGCAGGCGCTGTCCGCGCTGCCGCACGTCGGCGGGGTGGCGGGGCGTGCCGACCGGGAGCGGGCGGCGCGGACCGTCGAGGAGGTGCGCGGCATGCTCGCCCGGCGCGAGGAGATCTTCCGCACCCACGGCATCGACTCCGTCGAGCAGCTGCGGACCCTGCACACGGCCGGCCGCCTCCCGGAGCTGGCATCCGCGGAGATCATGCTTGTAGTCGACGGCTTCGGGGCGCTGCGCGACGACTTCGAGGAACTGGACGACGCCGTCTGCGACCTCCTCAAGCGAGGTGGCGGATACGGCATCCACGTCGTGGCGGGCATGCTGCGCTGGAACGACGTCCGCATCGCCGTGCAGTCGAACTTCGGCACCCGTATCGAGCTGCGGCTCAACGATCCGGGAGATTCGAGCATCGACCGGAAGCTGGCGCAGACCCTGTCACCGGACGAGCCCGGTCGCGCCCTCACGGACGGCAAGCTGTTCGCCCAGGTCGCCCTCCCGCGTACGGACGGGCTCGCCGACGCCTCCGAACTGGGCGTGGTCCTGGAGCGCGCCGCCGCCACGATCCGCGCCACCTGGAGCGGGGACGTCGCCCAGCCCGTACGCGTACTGCCGCAGGTGCTGGAACCCCACGTGCTGCCCGGACCGGTGGCCGAGCCGCGGCGGGTGCCGATCGGGCTGGACCAGACGGCCCTCGCGCCCGTGTTGCTCGACCTGTTCCACCACGACCAGAACCTGCTGGTGCTCGGCGACAGCGAGTGCGGCAAGACCACGCTGCTGAAGACGGTCGCGACGGGTCTGATCGAGCGCTACGGCGAGGACGACCTGGTGTTCGCCGTCATGGACCCGCGCCGGGGCCTGCGCGGGGTGATCCCGGAGGAGTTCCTGGGCGGCTACGCGTACAACGCCAAGCTGTGCGCGGGCCTGTCCGCCGGGATCGCCACCGAGCTGGAGAAGCGGCTGCCCGACGAGAGCGCCTCGTTGGAGGACCTGGAGCCGGGCAGCTGGGGCAGCGGCCCGCGCATCGTGGTCCTCGTCGACGACTACGACGTCCTGACCACCGCCGGCCAGTCCCCGCTCGCCCCGTTCCTCCCGTACATCCCGTCCGCCGTCGACATCGGCCTGCACTTCGTCCTGACCCGCCGGGTCGCGGGTGCGTCACGCGGCATGTACGAGCCCCTGGTCCTGGGCCTGCGCGAGTCCGGTGCCTCGGCACTCGTCATGGACGGCGACCGTGGGGAGGGCCAGCTCTACCCGGGCGTGTACGCCTCCCGGCAGCCGCCGGGACGGGGTGTCCTCATCCGCAGGGGCCAGGCCAACCGGCTCGTCCAGACGGTGTACGCCGCCGGGTGAGCCGGCCCCGGGTCCGCGGCAGCGGCGTACGGCACCGGCCCACGGCCCGGTGGCCGGTGCCGACCGCCCGGTGCGAGGCCACGGACCGGTGTGGTGCCGTGGACCGGCGGGACACCACAGTCCGGTGTTGCGCCACACACGGCGCGACGCCACGGACGGGTGTGGTGCCACCACCCGGTGCGGCGCCACCGGAGCCGGGGTGGCGCCACCGGAGCCGGGGTGGCCACGTCCACGAAACACACGCGAAGAACCCCGTCCTTGACACGAACCGCGAAGAACCCGAAGAGCCCAAGGAGCCGGCGACCACATGACCAAGGACGTCATCGCCCTCACCCGCCGTATGCCCGACCCTGCGACCGTGCTGACGGGGCTGCTTGCCGGTGGACCCGACAAGCTGGCAGGTTTCGCGGGGGAAGGAGCCGTCGTGCAGTTGTGCGACGACTTGGGGCGACCGCTCGTCTCGGTCGAGGCGCCCCTGCTCGTGCAGGTCGAGGGCGAGGCCGAACGGCTGCTCGGTGCCACGCCGCCGCCGGTGCCGTTCTGGTGGACGGAGGCCCGCGCCACCACCGGGGTCCCGGAGGCCGAGCGGCTCGCCGGCGCCTTCGCGGCCCGTCTCGTCGCCCTTGCCGGGGGCTCCGCCTGGCCGCCGGAGGCCGCGCGGTCGCTCGGCGTCGTCCGTACGGACGGGGTGAGCGTGGCACCCGAGCCGGCCGCGGCGGCACCCGCGGTGGACGTCCTCACCGACAAGGTGGCCGTCGTCATCCAGGACCGGCCGGTCGTCGCGATGACGGCATGGCTCGCGGACGCGTTCCGTGCCGCCGCCGAGGCGGGTCTGGGGCTCCAAGTCGTCAGCCCGCCGGGTGCCGTGCTCACCCCCGCCGTGCGCGACACCCTCGGTGGCCGGCCGTCGCGATGGGTCGTCCGGGACGAACGGGACGGCTACTACGACGGCCGGACCGGAGCCGTACTGCGCTGGCAGGACGGCATGTTCGCCCCCGTCGGGCCGGACGCCGCAATGCCGACGGCCGACGCTCCGGAAGTTCCGGGAGTTCCAGGCGCTCCGAGCGCTCCGGTGGCCACCGCCTACCAGGAGGTCGCGGCGACCGGCGAGCGCCAGCTCGCCATCACGTATCGCGCGGTGCATCCCGCCGACGAGCGCCTGGTGCTGGGCGGCGGTCTGGAGGCGGTGTGGCGGGAGCTGACCGGGGAGCCCCCGGCCGGCTGGGGCACCGCGGAACCTGCCAACCTGCCGTGGTCGCCGCGCCTCCTGACCGATCTCGCCCACGAACGGGCGCCCGGCTCCACCTGGTTCGTGGTGGTCGGCAGTCCGGACCGGCCGGGTTCGGCCACGGTCCGGGTACGCCGCACGGAGGCGGGAGTCGACGAGGAGGTCACCCTGTCGTTCGGCTACGGCGCCGACGAGGAACCGCCGCTGGACGCCGTACCCCGCGCCGCCGAGGTCCTCGCGACCCGCCACCGCCTGCAGTCGATGCTCGTACAGATCCGGAGGGCCCGCCGCGACCTGGCCGTACCGCCCTGCTTCGAAGGGCCGGGCGCGCCGCTGGCGTTCGTCCTCGGCGCCGAGGAGGTGCGGGCGATGCCGGGCGACCGTGCCCGCCGTACACCGCTGCCGGAGGCTCCCGTCGAGCTGGGCCCGAAGACGCGCCCGGCGCTCTACTACCCGCTGCCCGGTGATCCGTCCGACCTGTCGGCATGGCGGGACTTCGAACTGCTGGTGCTGCATCTGAAGGAGAATTGAGCCGGTGAGACCGTGTCATATCTCTGTCACGACACCCCGAATGCAAATTGCACGTGTGACGCCTGAGTTGATACAGATGGGTGAGCATCCGAACATCAGGCCGATGGGGGGAAACTGATGAAGTTCGACATGGGAGGCCGGGTCCTGACGACCCTGATGCAGCAGTCGAACCTGTCCACCAACGATCTGGGCGTGCTGATCCGCCAACTGATCCAGGCGGCGGCGCCGCTGGAGGGCAAGTTCAACGGTGCGGGCAAGGCCGCGTTCGACCTGTTCAAGTCGCGTTCGGACGAGATCACGGCGGACTTGAACAGCTCGCTCCAGGCGATCCTGGGTGGTCAGTCCGGGATGGAGTCGGCGTTCGGCTCGGGTGACCAGGAGCAGGGCGAGAACGCGCGGACGCAGATGTCGACGGCGAACTTCGACGCGGCCCGCTTTTCGGGTCGCCGCTGACGGCCCGTCTCTCGCACGCACTGACGTATACCTCACGGGGAGTGGTTTTCGATGGCATCCGGCAGCGACCGTCGCTCGTACGACATGTCCGCGTCGACCGAGGCGCAGACCAACATCCAGGCGGTGATCGCCCGTCTGGAACAGGTGATCACGGCACGTGACACTCAGGTGAAGGCCGCGATGAAGGACTTCCAGGCCGACGGTGTGTCGGACGAGTATCACGGCAAGGAACTGCGCTGGAACAACGCGTCGCAGGAGGTCAAGAACATTATCCAGCTGCTGAAGACGACGCTGGAGAAGAACGACGCGACGGCTCAGCAGACGCTGGCGCGGGCCAAGGCGGCCGTCGACAACATCGGCTGACAGACGGACGACTCCGGCGGGCCCGGGCGACCACTTCGGCCGACTATTTGCGGATACCAGCCGACCGATTCGCGTACAGGGGTGTGCGTCCATGACGGGGTGGGACATCAAGCCACAAGGCGTGCAGGGCCAGTTGCGGCTCACCGGCACCAGGGCCGGGGAGTTGGAGAAGGCCCTGAACGCCGTGATCGAGGACATGCAGGCGGCGGCCAAGGCCGCTGGGACCGCGGTACCCGGATCGGCGGCCGTGACCCGGCTGCAAGGGCCTCCGTCGCCCTCGGACGACCTGACGCGCAAGGCCCTGGGGCCAGTGGCCGCAGCGCTCTCGGAGTACCTGGAGAAGCGCGGCAAGGAGTTCACGTCGATGGCCGAACGGACCCAGGCCGCCGTCCTGGGCGCGGCCGCGGCCACGAACGCGTACGTCGAGGGCGACTTGGAGACGGCCAAGGAGGCCCAGGACGCGGCCCGCCGGGTACGTCTGGACCTGCTGAAGGGCATAGGGGGGAAGAAGTGAGCGGCGACGAGCCGGTCATCCCGGGCGAGGTGCCCGTCTTCACCGGGAACGAGGCGGATCTCGATGCCAAGGTGAAGGCCCTGAGCGGCCACGGCCCGAAGATATCCACCGCGGGCTCCGACATCCACACCACCTTCGGCGGGCTGCGGGCCTTCTACCAGGCGCCCGAGGCCGACCAGCTGTTTGCCACCACCAAGCCGGTCGCGGACAAGGCCCTCCGGCTCAGCTCCGACATGTGCGTGATCTCCGGAGCGCTCGGCACGTACGCCGAGGACATCCGCCCGCTGGTGAAGCGCCTGAACGAACTGCGCGTCGAGGCGGAGAAATTCCGTACCCGGATCGCCGACGACGACAAGTGGCGCGAGGACGGCGACCTGATCGACGAGAACCTCGCTCGTCGCAACGAGATCGCCGAGGTGTGGACCCAGTTCCAGGAAGCGGAACGCTCCTGCCACTCCAAGATCATCGCGCTGGTCTGCGGCACCCCACTGAAGGTCAACGACGGCTCCAACGCCGAAGGCATGTACGGCTACGACGCCGAAGCCCTCAAGCAGTCCGAGAGCCTGCCCTGGGGCGACGCCGTCGAGGAGTCGATCCCCTGGTGGCAAGTGTGGGAACACGCCTGGGAGTTCGGCAAAGGCGTCATCGTCGACGGCGTCTGGGGCACGATCAAGGGCCTGGGCACCCTGGTCGGCGTCGACGGCTGGGACGCGGCGGGGCAGGCATGGACCGGCCTCGGCAAACTCCTGACGGGCGTGGTGATCACCGTCCTGCCCACCGCAGGCATCGCCTACTGGGCCGCCCCCGACAGCATGCTGCCGTCCTGGCTGCGCGACTCGCGTACCGCGATGAAGGAGACCGGCAAGGCTCTCGTGGCGTGGGACCAGTGGGGCTCCAACCCTGCCCGCGCCGCCGGTGGGGTCACCTTCAACGTCCTGACCACGGTGTTCACCGGCGGCACCGGCGGCGCAGCAGCGGGCGCCGGCAAGGCGGGAGCCGCCGCGAAGACGCTGTCCCTGGCCGGCAAGACGGGCAGGGTCATCGACCCGATGACGTACGTCTTCAAGGGCGCCGGTGCCGGCCTGGCGAAGGTCGGCGACCTCATGACCGGTCTCAAGGGCGTCGGGACCTTCGAGGTCCCGAACATCAACATCGACGGCGCCGTCGCACTCCCGAACGGCTCGAAGATGCTGCCTGACGGAACGATTCACCTTCCGTCGGGCACGGCGGTTCCGGAGGGCGCGCTCAGGCTCCCGGACGGCAACATCAAGCTCCCCGAGGGCACCGTCACCTTCCCGCCGGGCACGGTCAAACTGCCCGTGGACGGCCCCGGTCAGTTCCTGGACCCCGCAGGCCACATCTACGACGCCGAGGGCGCGCTCATCCAGCGGGCCGAGGACGCCCCCAAGGGCAATCCGGCCGCAGGCGCGGACACCTCACGGACCGACGCCCCGAACCCGAACGCGCCGGCCACGGCCACGGTCCCGGAGCGCGAACTGGCCGCCGCCGGCGCGCGCGGCGGCGACAACACCATCCGCCTCGAATCCAGCATTTCCGACCCGATCCGCCACGCGGACAGCGCCCCTGACCTGCTGTCGCGGGGCGACCACACCCCGGGAGCCCACCCGAACACCACCCCGGGCGGCCACGCACCCGACCACCTGCCCGGCAGCCACGCCGACAACGGCATGCCCCGCAACGACCTGAACGCCCCCCGCGGCGGCCACAGCGACCCCACGCCCCCGAACGTCCCCCACACCGACGGCCCGCCGACGGGCAGCGGCCGGCCCGACGGCCCGACCCCCGCCACCCACCCGGAAACCCCGGGCGGTGCGGGCCACGCGGACGGCCCCGGCGGTGCCGGCCACACCGACAGTCCGGGCACGGGCGGCGCCCACCCGGGCACGCCGGGCTCGGGCAGCCTGGACGACCTCGCCGTCGGCGCGCGCGGCAGCGTAAAGCGCCCCGACTTCATGCTGGATGGTCCGAACCCGTATGGAGAACGCGGACGGCTCACTAAGGAGCAGATCGAAGAGATCCAGGTCTACCGAGCCAACGAAGAACCCGGCTATCGCGAGCAGTACTACAACAAGCTCGGCCGCCGCTTGCGCTTGAACCTCAAGGATGAGAGTGGATTCACGCCACCCCACCTCACCAGGCTGGCACACGACGCTCCATGGATCCGGGCGAAGGACACTCCCGAACCCCCTCAACCCCACTTCCTGGACGACGATTACAAGCCTTTGGGCCGAGGCGATGTCCAGGATTCAGCTAGGCTCGAGACGCTCGACGAGTTTACGCAGAAGCGCCACGCCGCCGTGACATGGGACAACCTCGTCTCGGAGTGGAAGAGCTCGACCGGTCGGCCAGAGGCTGAGAAAGTTTACAAGGCATCCCATACAGCGATGAAGGAGGCGACCGAGGAATTCGGTGAGGCGGCGGCCGAGTACCACTTCGTCGCCGAGCACTACCCGGACTTCGTGAAGCAGGAACTTCTCGGACCGGCGAACGGCAACCACCAGTTCGACCAGGTATGGCTGCACGAGGACAGACGGGCTCTCGTCATCGAAGCCAAGAGCAACGTCGACACGCCTCTCGGCAAGCGCGATCTTCCCGGCCCTCCCAACGTACCTGGCGTCAAGGGGGCAGCTGTATCCCAAGGGAGCCGAGAGTACCTCTTTGACATTTTTCGAGAAATGACCAAGCGGGGCGAAATAGAGCTCGTGAGCAAGCTGGTGTCAGCACTGAAGGAGGGGAAGCTCGACTATGTCGTCGTCAAGGGCGAGAAGAACACCGGAAGCTACACTGGCTTGCAGTACCGGAGGTTTGACGTCAGCAAGGGGACTCTTCCGTGACCACAACTGTTGCCCGCCATCTTGTGCCCCGGCCTGATGCCGAGGATTTCGCCGATCGACTGAGCAAGCAAGTGGCCGGTTATGTCAAGGAGCTCGAAGAGTCGGCAGACATGATCGACTTCACGTTCAGCAGCGCTCTCCTTGCATTGCAGGCCCACTCCGTAGCCGACCCGCTGGCGGAGCGACTGCAGACCTGGGAAGCCACGGTCACCGCGATGCAGGTGGGCTCGGCGTTGTTCGCCGTGACGGGTGCAAGCGGGGGCACTGTGGAGTGCTTCATCGATGACAAGCTGCGGGCCATCCCGGCGATCGGCCCGCAGTCGTTCGCCAATGCGGGAAACTGGCTGAGTGCATTCTGGCTGGCCACCGTCTGCCGCGAGCGGCAGCGGATGACACAGCTTTGCGAGATTCCACTGGACCGGTTGCGGTCGGCGGAGGGTGTGTACGACGCATTCATCTATCACTGGGTCGATGTTCAGCAGACCTACTGGCTCCGGCGGCCAGGGTTGGTGGAAAAGCTCATGACCACGTTTGAGATGTCGGTCCCAGAGGTTGCACGCAATACTCCGCCCGACGCGTTGCAAGGCGTGATGTATCCACCGCTCAACCTTTTCTATCATTTCGTGCGAAAGCACGAGGAGGAGTTCGGTCCGGCTCTGGTCGAGTCGCTGAACTTGCACAAGGCGTACTGGACACTGGACGAGGAACGTGCGGTCGACATCGACGGCGCAATAGCCCTGGGTCCCCTCGCCATGGCGTGCCTGGCCCACGACGGGAAGCTCCCGATCGACGTGGAGTCGGCGTTCATCCCCAAACATCTCCTCACACACGATTGGCTGGGCGAGTTCCCCACGTGATGCCACACCATGGTCTCCGAGGACATCAGGTTCGACATCGCCGACGGCGCTTCTCCGTGTCATAACCGTCGTCCGTCATCTTGCACCCTGGCCCGATACCGAAGATTTCGCCGATCGGCTGAGCAAGCAAGTGGCCGGTCATGTCGAGGAACTCAAAGAGTCGGCAGACGTGATCGACTTCACGTTCAGCAGCGCTCTCCCCGCTCACGGCGCACCAGCCCGGCATGCTCCTCGTACAGCGCGTGTCAGGTCCATTCGGCCACCGCGACCAGCCTCAAGTCCGGGGGCCCAGCGCCGTCTGGCAGCCGCAATCACCCTTGGCCGACCGATGGTCGCGGTACGCCAGGAAGCCCGAGCGCTGTCGGCTGTCTCAGCGCCGAGATCCCGCAGTCGCCATCAAGAAAGCGTGGTGCTCCGGCTTCCCCCCCGGCCTCCACAGGGAAAGGCGCGGCTGTGAACCTCCCCGGATCACGCATCGGGGTCGGGGCCTTCCCAAGCCGTCGGGGCGTACCGGCGGCCCCGGTGAGCCCGGTCCCTCGGTCCGGTGGGCCGAGAGCCCGGCCAGCCGGCCGGAGGCCCGGTGCGGTGGGCGTCAGGCGGCCGAACCGTCGGCGCCGGTGTTGCGACGGCGCAGGTGGACCAGGGCCAGGAAACCCGCCACGGCCACGCCGCCCGCGGCCCCGCGACGGTCGGGTCGATCATCGGAACCGCTTCGGCGGGCTCCGCGCCGCCGCGCTCGGCGTGGCCGATGACCAGGTTGGCGCCGTTCAAGGCTGGCAGCAGGGTGATGTGGACGGCGTTGACGCTCAGCACGCCGTCGGCTTCGATGGTCTGCTCGTTGAGGACGATCGAACCGACGGCGGGAATGCTGACCTTGGTGTTGGCGGGGGCATTGGCCTGGAGGCTGGTCGGGATTCCGAGGACGGTGATCGACCCGCCCGCGATCGGACCGCTGCCCTTGGCACCGGTGGGGATCGCCTCGCAGGTCGACTCGACACCCGTCAGGGACGCCTGGGCCACACCGAGGTCGAGCCCGAGCTTGTCGACCGTCGCGGAGGCCGACGAGGTGTCGTCGGCCGGGTTGCCGCCGGTCCTCGCGGTGAGCACCGATGTGGTGGTGAACGCGCCGAGGTCGAGGCCGACGAGAGTCCCCGTTCCGCCCGACGGGTAGGTCGAGTGGGGTGTCGGCGAAACGGCGACGGCCCCGCTCAGGGCCTCCGAGGAGACGACGTCGGCGTCGGCCTCGGGAGCCGGGAGGGCGGCGTACGCCGGGGCTGCGGCGGAAAGGATTCCGGCGACGAGTGCGCTGCCCGTCAGGACATGGATGCGGGCGCGGGCACGGGTACGGGTTCTCACGGGTTGGGCCTTGCGTGTAGCGGACAGCGAGATCCGCTGCCGGGTGATGGTTCCGGGGACGGGTCGGTCTCCCGTCGGCCGTGAAGGTGCTGCTCAGGGCTTTCGGGAACGTCCCCGGACGGGCCGTCGGCGGCGGCCGGTCGATGCGGCAGGCGTCGTCGCGCCGGGTGCCGGGGCCTTGGGCTGGTGCGTCAACTCCCTTGCCCGGCCGCAGTTTCGGCCACGGTATACCGGTCGGAGAGAAGCTTCGTCGGTCAGGCGGTGACGATCTCCTGGGCGGCGGGCAGCGGCTCGGCCGTGCGGGCCGTCCTGAGCTGAAAGGTGACGGTGCGTCCGGTCGAGGTCGGGCCGAGTTGCGGGACGGTCGATGCGGGGCGGTCACGCAGGATCTCGTCGTAGGGCCGGATGCTGATCACCAGCAGCCCGCCGGGGCGCAGAACTCTGCGCATCTCCACGAGAGCCGTGCGCACGTCCTGCTCGGTGAGCAGGTGCGGGAGCGAGTTGTCGGCGCACACGACCACGTCGAACCTGGCATCCGCGAAGGGGAGTCGGCGCATGTCGGCGGTCGCGGCGGGCAGTCGGATACCGCGTGCGGAAGCTTCGCGTACGGCTCGGGCGACGGCTGCCGAGCTGATGTCGGTGCCGGTGACCCGGTGGCCTCGGAGTGCGAGGGCGATCGCCTGGGTGCCGATGCCGCACGAACAGTCCAAGATCGACACCGGACCGGCAGTGCCGGAGTCGGCGCGGATCAAGCTGCCCAGAGCATCCCCCTGCCGAGCCATCCCCGCATCCCAGTCCGCGTAGACGAGGTGGTAATCGACGGCGAGTTCGTCGTAGAAGCGCGCCACTGCGGAGGGCTCGGGCGTGGAAGCAGATGACCCGGGCGCGGAGGGCCCGAGCGCGGAAGTTCCGGATGTCGAGGTGCCGGACATCGCGGTCGTGGACGTGGTGGTCCTGGACGTGGAAGTGGCGGTCTCGGGGACGGGTTCGGACATGTGGCTGAGGCCAGCGGCACATCCTGAGCACGAAACCTCACCGGTCCGCTGCGGGCACGATCGTCCCCCTGAGGGATCCACGGTCTTGCTACGGGGGGCACCGTCCCGCTACGGGCTCGGCGGTCGCCCCCTGGGCTGCCCGTCGGCCGCTTCGATGTCCCAACTCACTGTGCATCGAGCATGGTTGAGTACGAATGCTCACGGCGTCGGCGCGTTGCGGTGGCTACGTTGACCGCGCTATGAACGATGACACGGGCGGCAAGACACGACGGGGTGCGAACGTGACAGCAGCGGTGAAGGTGCGTGTGCTGGAAGGGCCTTTGCACGTCGAGTGGTTGTGCGCCGAGACGGCGATCAGTTGGGTTACGGTCACCGTCGCGGGGGTCCTCGGCGTTCTGGGGGACCATCCGACATGGTGGTTCTTCCCCGCCTGTCTGGTGCTGCCGGTCGTGGTGCATTTCGCGCTGCGGGGCCGGTTCGCCGTGTGCTTCGACGAATCCGGGGTCGCGGTTCTCCGGCCGTGGTCACGTCGCCGGGTGGCCTGGGAAGAGGTGAGCGGCGTGCGCTTCGCGCCCCTCCCGCTCGCAGAGGACGACATCACCCGCTGGGCGGTGACGATGACCGTGGGGGCTTCGCGCACCCTGCCGCTCACGACCGTCGAGGACACCGGCACCCCGGGCCCCGACACGGTGCTCCGCCACGGACGGCTGTTCCGGCCGTTCGCGGACCGGGGGCTCGCGGTTCTCGGAGCGCCTGAGGGATCGCGTGAACGCGCGTACTTCGATGAGGCCGTACGCGTCGCCGGTGGCCGAACCACCTCCCGATGAAACGCTTCCTCGCCAGAAGAACTCGGGCGGGACGCGGGCCGTAGGGTTCCGACACCGCACACACGTGGGTCCGCTCGGATGATCCCGGGCGGACCCACGTCATGCGTCAGGCATCGGGCACCGTGCTGTTCGGGGCGGGCACTGACACGGTCACCGTCCCAGTACCGCTCCCGGCGGCATCAGCGCCCCTCACGCACTAGAGGTTGGCGCACGTGTTGCCGAACGTCGGGTTCAGCAAACCGATGACGTTGACGCTGTTCCCACAGGCGTTGATCGGGACGTGAACCGGGATCTGGAGCACGTTGCCGGAGAGAACGCCGGGGGAGCCGATGGCGGCGCCCTCCGCACCGGCGTCAGCAGCGGCGGCACCGGCTCCGGCGAGAACGGCCGCGGCGGCCATAGCGGTGGCGGCCATAGCAGTTCGAATGCGCATGTTTCTCCCATCAGGGGACGAAGGTTACGAAACCGATCACATCACGATCATCTTCGGATTAGGTCACTGGAGGGGACTACATCACTCGATCGGGTAACGACACTCCGCCTCACAGCTGATGGCCAGGGCCGAACGAGTGAACCGGCAACGGGTAAACGTCCGTCACGTCGCTCGCGGCGAACGGCGGAGGGCCATCCGTGTACGGCGCTCAGTGGGCACGACCGCACCCCGCACCCTTCGAGCCCCGCGCCGCGCAACCTTTGGGCTCCGCGCCCTGCACCCTTCAGGCCCCCCGCCCCGTACCTCGTACTCCGCACCGCGTTGAGAGTCGTTGCGAAACGTTACGGCCATTGTGAGTCGCTACGCGGCGAAACCGATGTTGGTGCAGTACTCGTACTGCCCCCACTGCGAGCCCAGGTCGACGATCTGGTCCACCCACGCGGCGTCCAGCGCGGCATCGTCCTCTCGGGCCCATGCGTCGACGATCCGGTCCCAGTGGCGGATGTTGAGCGTACGGAACTCCAGGTACCGCTGACGCGGGCGCGGCACCTGGGACTGGTTGAGCGGGTGGATCTCGACGCGTGTGCCGCGTCCCTCAGCGTTGAGGCGGCGGAGCAGGTATCGGGCCACGTTCGCGCGGCGCACCGTACGGTAGGCCCTCTCGATCCTTTCGAGGTTCTTGCGCGAAGGACTGCGCCTGCCGTCCAGCCATGCCTTGAGGGTGCGGTCGGTGACGGTCAGGCCGGCGTCCCGGGCCGCCGCGCGGGCGTGGGCCGACCTCGTCAGGTAGTGCAAGCGTGCCATCAGGCCGCGCTTCGCGGTGATGGGGGTGGTGATGCCGCCCGCGAGTTCGTCGAGCCGCCGGGCGACCAACTCGTGGCCCTTGACGCCCTGGGCACCGTACTTTCCGAACTCGCGTGTGCGCTCAGGCACTTCGCCCTCCCCTCCTCCGTCGTGCGCGCCGGGCACGGTGCGCCGGGCCCGGCGGTGGCCGCATTTCGTCTGCGCCGCTGTCGGCCGCTACCGGAAGTCCAGCATGCCTGGTGGGTCGTTGTCGATCACGACAGCCCCCCTCGGGCCGGTTCCGCCGGGCCCACCCACCACAGCACGCTCGCGCGGCGTGTCGCACCAGCCCATGTGTCGCGCAGAGCCCATGTGTCGCGCAGAGCCCATGCGTCCTGCACAGCTCATGCGTCCCGAACGGCCTTTGTCCGGCGCGCCCCCGTGCGATGCGGTGCGGCTGGGCCTGTGCCACCGACCGGTGACGGCGCCTGCGCCTCGCCTCGGAGCGCGACAGAGACCGCTCAAGATGCACAACACGATTGCATTGACTCACGCGGCTGCCCCGGTCGGCCGACACAAAGAGCACAGGCGCGATACGGCGCACTGACGCAGGTGTCGCGAACCGCGCGGAAAGCAAGGAGAGACTG
This sequence comes from Streptomyces sp. NPDC002476, assembly GCF_042889785.1. Lineage (NCBI taxonomy): Bacteria > Bacillati > Actinomycetota > Actinomycetes > Kitasatosporales > Streptomycetaceae > Streptomyces > Streptomyces sp. NPDC002476. Next base: position 23,528 of record NZ_JBIARH010000066.1, read on the forward strand.
TTGACGCTCTCCCTCCTGAAGGAGGGAGATTCTTACGGCTCGCGCCGTGAGACTTCCTGTTTCATCGCCGACTGCCCGCCCGGAGTTCTCCGTTG
>NZ_JBIARH010000067.1:0-22284 GCF_042889785.1 Streptomyces sp. NPDC002476
ACACACGACCACCCCTGCCTCACCCACCTGTGCCGCGCAGATGTTCCAGCTCCAGGAGACTGGTGCGGCTCACCGGGCGGGACGCCGCGACTTCCACCCTGAAGTCCCCAGGTATCGCATCACTCCGGTGCCCGCTGAGGCATGCCGGCCCTCGCCCGCACGCGCCGGGCTGACCGTTGAACATGCTGCACCTGCCTCGGACCGGCTGCGGCGGGGGAAAGGCCGAGTTCGTAGGACCGGGGCTCGGTGTCGATGTGCCAGGACAGCAGGCCCTCGGCGTCGGGGCATCCGCAGGTCAGCACGTACACGCTGGTACGGCTGGGTATGGGCAGGACGGCGCGCAGCGTTCGGGCTACGGCCTGGCTTTCGCTGTGGTCGTGGGCTTCCGCCACGGTTCCTCGTGGATCACGGCGTTGACGTCTTCGTCTTTCGGTACGTCGGTGCCACCACGCGCTCGTGTGCCGAGGGTCTGGTGGTCGGCCTGGTGCGGTACGTGCCGTCCCCACAAGAGGTTTTGGCCCTCCGTGACGCCCCTGGCCATGTTGCCGCGTGATGCGTTTCCGCACCCCTGTCCACGAGGGCGGCGAACGGCGGCGTGCAGCTTCTTGTGGTGATCGGCGTCGGGCCCTTCGTCCCTGGCGGCCGCGATGAGCAGGCCCGGCTTCGGGTCGCGGGGCGGCTGAACCTCTCCGTCGCCGCTGATGCGGCGGCGGTTCCTCATCCGCGTACCGAGGTAGAAGGCGGCGACGCAGGCGAGGAGTACGCCGACGGCGGGCCAGATGAGGTCTCTCATCTCAAGGCCGGTGGCACGGTGCTTGCCGACGATCGCGGGCTCGACCGGCCTCGGCTTCTCACGGACGGGGTCGGCCACGGTCGCGCTGGACGGCTGGGAACTCGGGCTTCCGGGCGTGGCCGCATGTTCCGTCGCGGGCCCGGCGTCCTTCGGCGTGGCCGCCTTCGGGGCGTCGGCGGCCACGGATCCGGTCTTCTGGTTCGGAGCGGTGGGGATGACGGATCCGGCTGTGTGCTTCGGATTGGTGGAACCGGCCGAACCCGTCGTCGGCTTGGGGTGGCTGGAGCCCGCCGAACCGGTCGGCGGATTCGGAGGGGTGGAGGGCTTCGAACTCGCTGCCGTGATGTCGAAGGACGTCACGACGTTGCTCTGGCCGGAGTCCAGAGTGCATTGCCCGTCGGATCGGAGCCACATTCCCGCCGCGTTCTTCGCGACGATATGGAGGGTGAAGTCGCCCGTCGTGACCGTCCCCCTGCCCTGGTGGTTGAACGTCGGCGTGGTCACGCTGGCGGTCGCCCTGACCGTGAAAGGACCGGAGGCGGGCGCGGTGGTCTTGGCCAGGCGGAACGGGACCGCGATGTCCACCTGCTGCTTCGGGGCGCTCACATGGGCCGATGCGTCCACCGTGCCCTCGATGGTCGACATGCCGGAGTTGGCAAGCCACTGGGTGACGCCGGCGTTCACCTTCGCCACCGCGTTGACGGCGATGGTCGTGCCCGGCCGGCCGGCCACGACCTGGTCCGGAACGTTCGCGGAGACGTCCACCGTGAAGGACTGGACGCCGGGCCCGACCAGCGAACACGTGTAGCCGAATGTCCGCGCAAGCTGTCGTGCCGATGCCGTACCGGCCCCGACGGCGCTCACCATTCCGGTCGCCGCCGCCAATGCCGTCACGGCCCCAAGGAAGATCCTCATCCTTGATCTGGTGTACCTGGTGCTCATGAGTTCCACTCCGACCACTACTGAGGTGTTCGATTACAGAACAACTCCCGTTTCCCGAAGATCGACACGCCCCTCTGATCGCCTGCTCGGCACCGAATCCGTGGCGCCTGGGCAATTTCATCCAGCATGTCCGTACCACTCCTGGAAAGACGTACCGCAGACAGCTTCAGTTCCCTTGCGGGCTGACACGAATGGCTGCATGTCAGGGACCTGTGCTGACGTTTTTGATCTTCACTGAGCGGAGCGCTTTCCGGGACACACTTGATACCACGTCACAGGTTCGTACTGGCGCCCGAATCCATCGACTGTGACACTGAGCCGGCGCTACTCTGAGGTCCGGATGTCCCGCACCAGGGAGTTCACCCCTGCGCCCGGGAAAAACCATGTACGCGGATCAAGGGAGGGCCCTGGTGACAAGTGTCGACGCTCTACTCGGCCAGGTCGTACCCGCTGTCGAAGCGGCGGTGGGTGCGTACGGCGTCAGCGTGCTGACCCAGGCCGAGGACCTCGCGGCCGGTGAGACGGTACGGCTGGGCCAGCGGCTGCTCGCCCGGATCCTGAACCGTGGCACCGACGCCGCGTCGGTCGAGGCCGCTGTCAGTGACCTGGCCGAGCCGGGCGAGGACCGGGACGCACGGGAAGCGCAGGCCGCACTGCGCTTCCAGATCGAGAAGGCCCTGCGGGAAGACCCCGGCTTCGCCGCGGAGTTGTCGGCGATGCTGCCTCAGCGCCCGACCGTGCAGGCCACCGGCCAGGGCAGCGTGGCGGTGGGCGGAGACAACAAGGGAATGATCAACACTGGCAACAACATGACAATCAGGCTCTCTCGGTGAGCATCGCACCCGAACCACAGGAAACGGCTCCCGCGGTGCGCCCCCCTGACCAGCCGGACGGCAGAGGATCGGTCTCGGTCGTGGGGGACAACCAGGGCACTATCAATACCGGCGACCACAGCACCTTCACCACCATCATCACGGCCCCCATCGACAAGGAATCGCCAACCTACTGGGCTGATCAGCTCGCAGGCAGCGTCAGGCGCCGCTTGACCCGTGAAGTGGAACAGCTGCGGTTGGCGAATCAGGACCCGCTGCCTGTGCACTGGCGGCCATTCCGGGGCACGTCCGGCGACAGGAAAGACACCAGCGATACCCCATGCGAGGAAGCGGCTGTTCCCCTGGCGGATCTGGCCAGCCAAATAGACGCGATCAAGGCAGGTTCCCGCTGGCTGATTGTGCAGGGGCGGGGAGGATCAGGAAAGAGTGTCCTGGCCCTGCATTTTGCGAAGTTCCGCCTGGAAACACGCTCTCCCGGCAGCAGAGAGCCGGTTCCGGTGATCTTCAGTATGGGATCATGGAACCCTGCCAATATCGACTTGAGAGACTGGTTGGTCAGCAGACTGGAGCGGGATTTTCCCTTTCTCATCGAGACCGGACCCAGCAAGGAGACGTGGGCCTCAGAATTGCTGGGATCCGACTACGTACTGCCGATTCTGGACGGTTTCGACGAGATCGCTGTCGACCTGCACGAAAAGGCAGTGACTAAGCTCAAGGAAATCACCCTGCCATTGGTGGTGACCAGCCGCTATGAAGCGATCAAAACCGGCGACGACAAGCCCTCTGCCACCGTCATCGAATTGGTCGACCTCAGCTTGGACGACTCCATCCGCTATCTGCGCGAGACCACCGGTACACCTCCTTCCGACGGCACGGAGGGCACCAAACAGGCCGGATGGGCCTACGTCCTGGACGAGTTGAGTAGCCCTCGTCGCACCCGAGCCGGTGACAATCTCGCCACCGTGCTGGCCACCCCACTGATGACCACACTCGCCCGGTTCGCCTACGAGTCGAGGCGGTCCGGCCATGACCCGTCGGAGCTGCTGGACACCGAGAAGTTCGGTACCCAGGAGGCCCTCGAGAAGCACCTCCTGGATTTCTTCATCCGTACCGCCTATGAGCGCTTCCTCGAAGACAAGTCCACGGGAGGGGAAGGAAACGGGGCGCAGGACGGCCGCTGGGACGCCGAGCGCGTCCGGCACTGGCTCGGCTACCTCGCCGCCCATCTGACGAGGCTCGGTACGCCCGATATCGAGTGGTGGCGGCTGGGCACCGCCATGAAGCTGCGCTGGGTCATGCTGCGGGTCGGTGTCGCGGTCGGAGTCGCCTCCGGTCTTGTGGCCGGACTCGTGTTCGGGGCCGAAGGCGCGCTTTGGTACGGGCCCGCTTACGGGCTCATGTTGGCAGGTATCAGTGGCCTGGCGGACGGAGCCGGGCTGGGGCTGACCTTCGGGCTCATGCATGGGTTCGCCACGAAGATGCGGGACGGCGGACCGATGTTCGAACCGTCGCGCATGGAGATCAGTCGTCATGGCTGGGACAAGTCGAGGCTGCGGAAGAACTTCCGCCCCAGAGTCCAGGGCGGGCTCGTCGGCGGGCTCCTGTTCGGGCTCGTGTGGGCACTCGGAGTCGCGGCCTTGAATGCCCTCGCGGGCGCCACCTGGTCCATGATCTGGCCGTCCGTGGGGCTGCTGTTCGCGGAAGGGACCGGACTGGGGCTCGTGCTGGGCCTCGTCGCCGCCGTCGGGGCCGGGTTCGAAAAGGTCATTCCGAGAGAGAAAGCCGATGCTTCGTCGGTCCTGTTGGACACGAACCGCGCCACAGTGCTCAAGCAGATCGTCACTGTGGGACTTGTGATCGGCGTCGGGCACGGAACCTTGTTCGGGGTCGCATGGAACAGCGCCCTCAACGGACTCGGGGCCGGACTGGCGGCCGGGGCCGCGGTCGCGCTCGGAATCGGCAGCATGACCGCCTGGGGGCGTTGGGTCGTCCTGGGCCGGATCTGGCTTCGTCTGACGGGGCGGTTGCCGAAGGACCTGGACGCGTTCCTGCGGGACGCCTACGTCCGAGGTGTTCTGCGCCAGCAAGGCGTGGTCTACCAGTTCCGCCACGCGCGGCTCCAGGAGCACCTGAGCGATGCGTACCAGGAGGGAACGGCCCGATGACGAGGCTCGGCGCGGTGGGCGGGGACATCGACGCCCCCTGGACGAGGGTCTTCGGGGGCTCGGTTTCATGAGGAGCGCGGGGCGAAGGTGACGTGGGAGTCGCCTTCGTCGATGGCCACGGTCAGCGAGCCGTCCAGGACTTTGGCCAGGCGCCGCAGCATGGGGAGGGGCGGTACGGTGTCGCCGCCCTCCAATTGGGGCACCTGGGGTTCGGTCATCGCGGCCCTGTCGGCCAATTCGGCGCGGGACAGGCTGAGTTCGATTCGGCGGTCGTAGACCGCCTGCCCGAGATCGCCGGCCAGCCGCGCGTCGACGTGCTCCCGGTCGTACCCCACCGTCTCACCCACGAGTTGCCGTGCCCGGCATGTCCTCCACGTGCTGTGATTCATCAACTCTCCTTGCGCACACCTTCTGAGCCTGCTGCGCACGCTCTCTATCTCCTCTTGCATAGCGCAAGCTCGTCGCGGCGCGCGGCTTTCACTCCCGCTCGCTGATCGGGGCCGTGAGTTGTCGTTGCAGGGCGCGTTCGGTGTGGGACAGGGGGATGTGCGGGCAGGCCCTGTACACCGCCGCCCACACCCGCCCCGACGGCCGTCTCGCGCCCAGCGAGGACGACGGACTTCTTCCGCACCATGCTGCCGCATTCTGCGCGTTGCCAGCCGAGAACCTCGCTGAGCACGTGGAGCTGCTGCTCGCCGCTGACTGGTTCGCCGAGGCCGAGACGATCAAAGGGAGGCTGCACGGCCGGCTCGCTGAACGAGTGCTGCCCCTGGGAGGGCTGTTGCAGCACTCCCGCGATCCCGCGGTGCGGATCGGGTGCGGCCGGACGGAGGGACGAGGCGCGACGCCGAATCCCCGGCCCCTCGTTCCTCCGTCCGGCCGCACCCATGCTCGAAGCCGTTGCACCCAATCCCACCCCCTCGTGCCGTCCCCGGGCCGCAGGGTGTCCGGACTCGTCGGGAACGAGCGCGGGTAAAGTGACCGGCCGAGCCACCGGGAGGGCGCCGATGCGGACGCTGTCAGCGATACGGAGACGAACCGGGACGTTCGGGTCCCGGGCGGGCGCGGCGCTCGCGGCCCTCGTGCTGCTCGGCAGCGCCGGAACGGCCGTCGCGGCCGACCCGAGCACCGCGGCGACGCCCACGGCGACCGCCGCGTCGGCCAGCCAACCCACCGACGGCTCAACCCGGTCCGAGCGCCTGGCCGAGGAGCTGCGCAAGAACCCCGTCTACGTCTCCGCCGACCGTCCCCGCAAACTGCCGCGCTCGCTCGCCCCGGACATCGCCGCCCTCGCCGAGCGCACCGGCGTGCCCACCTATGTACTGGCGTTGCCCACGGACGACGCCACGCTGCTCAGCCTGGTGCACGACCGGCTCGGCAAGAACGGCCTGTACGTGCTGATCGGCGACTACGGCAACATCACCTCCTCCGCGTTCGGCGTCGACGTCCCGGTCGAGGAGGCCCGCCGCATCGCCCTTTACGGCACCCCGTACAGGGCCGGCCCGCTCGCCTCGTTCGAGTCCTTCGTCGACGCGATCGCCTCCGGCCACGACCGGGCCGCCGCCAGGGCCGACGAGCTGTACGACCGCTATCGCAAGGACGGCAAGCCCACCCTGTACATCAGCTCCACCGATCGGCAGAACCAGAACCTGCTGCTCGGCCTGGCCGTGGTGGTGATCCCGGGCCTGGTGCTGGCCCTCGGCATCCGGCTTTCCCGCCGCCGTTCCGACCGGTCGCAGCCAACCGGGAAGAAGGAGGCCGCCGGGTCGAAGACCTCGGCCGTCATCCTGGACAAGGGATCCGGCAAGGGCCCGGACAAGGAATCCGGCAAGGGCCTGGAAAAGGGCTCGCGCAAGGAATCCGACAAAGGCTCGGGCAAGGAATCCGGCAGGGCCGCGGTGCAGCAGAGGACCCCGGCCCGCACCAGATGGCCCGCCGTCCGCCGACGCGGCGTACTGCCGGTGACGTTGGTGGCGACGGTGGCCGCCGTGGTCGCCGTGGTGCAGGCCGCACCCACCGTCTTCCCGCAGACCATCGACAGCCCGTACCTCAACGTCACCCGGGACGACCTGGACGCCCGGGTGAAGGAGGTCGCCGCAGGGCTCGCCGCCGGACCGGTCTACCAGGACCCGTCCACCGCGGATGTGCTGACCGCCGCCGACCTGCCCGTGATCCGGCAGCGGATCGCCGAACTCGCGCCCAAGGGTCCGGTGCACGTGCTGGTCACACCGACCCGCAGCGACGACGAGAGCGGCGGCAATAGCAGCACCCTGCTCGCCCTGGTCCACCAACGCACCGGCCAGAACGGTGTCTACGTGCTGGTCGACCCAGTGTCCGGGCGGATCGACCTGGACACCTTCGGCACCGGCCAGGACGCCGCGCGCCACTTCACGCGCCTGCCGTCCACCGTCCGCTACCCGGAGTACCGCAGAGATGGCGACCTGCAGGTGAGGCCGCGCCTCGACCAGACTCTGGACGCCGTCGCCGCCGCCCAGCCGCGCAAGGGCGACGACCCCGCCGCCCAGCCGCGCAAGGGCGACGACCCCGCCGCCCGCGACACCGAACTGCCCCCGCTGCACGACAACCGGCTGCCCAAACTGTTCAGCAGCGATTTCGGCCCCGGAATCATGCTCGGCACCATGCTGCTGGGCGCCCTGCTGCTGATCGCCTGGCTGCTGATCGCCGTCACGCGGGCCGTGCTGGAATATCGCCGCACCCGCACGGCCGACCCCTCGCCGCCGCAGCACTCCGGGCCCCGGCACGCCACCGCGCTGCCGTCCGTGCGGCAACTGCGCGCCTGGGCCGCCGCCGACGTCCGCGAACTCGCCGGGCTGCTGGCCGCCGCCGACCAGGACGCGCCCGGCCGCGCCCGCGCCTGGGACTGCCTGGACGCCGCCGAACTGCTGGCCGATACCGGCGACGAGCGCCCGGGCCAGGCCGCCGAAACGGGCGACCTGGCCGCCGTCGCGGTTCTCGCCCAGGCCGGACTCGCCGCCCTCCGGGGACACCTCCACCCCGCCCTCTGCCGCCTCAACCCGCTGCACGGTGAGGCCACCGGCGGCAAGGTCCCGGCATGGCTCGCCGACCGCGGCATCGGCCCCGGGTCCGTGCGGCTGTGTCCCGCCTGCCGGGATGCCCTCCGCGGCGGCGATCCGGCCGCCCGAGAACGGGAGGCCGTCGAACGGCTGCTGCGCCTGCCCGGGGCGGACGGCCGCACCCGGACCGCCTGGGACGAGGCCGGGCAGGTCCTGCCGACCGCCCGTGAAGGGCTCGAAGCACTCATCCTCAGGGCCAGGGAGTCCGCCAGTGTCCAGTGACCGACTGACCAGTGACCGTCCGACAGGCGCCTCCCGCGGCCTCGCCGCCGGAATGCTCGCCGCCCTGCTGCTGGCCTGTACGGCACTGCTCGGCACCGGCGCCCCCGCTCGGGCGGAGACCGCGGGGACCGGGCCGAGCGCCACGACGATCGCCGAGGCGTTGGCAACTGACCCCGTCTACGTCGACCCGTCCTACGAGGCCGCCGTCAACCCCTCCCAGCAGCAGGCGCTGGTCGACCAGATCGAAGCGACCGGCCTGCCGATCAATGTGGTGCTGGTGCCGCTGAAGAAAGGCGACGCCTTCGACGGCGACCCCCGCGCCCTCGCCGCGGTGCTCAAGGAACGGCTCGACCGGCAGCAGCTGATCCTGATCACCAACGACGCGTACGGGAAGTGGCTCACCGGCACCGAGTGGCCCACCGACGCCCACCAGACCCGCGACGCCGCCTCCGCCGTCGGCTTCCTGAAGGAACTCGACGACGCCGGACTGGCCGCCCGGGTCGGCAAGGCCGTGGAACTCATCAAGGCCGGAAACGGCACCGAGGTCTACAAGGCCGAGACCGCCAGGATCGACAAGGAGTACTCGGCCCGCCCCCGGGCCGGGGAGAACGCCTTCGGCTCCTCCGGCGGCTCCGGGACCCTGCTCGCGCTCGCCGCGGTGCTGGTTCTCGCCGTCGTCGGTGCCGCCTTCCTGGTACGCCGCCGCCGCTCGCCCCGGCATACCGCCTTCACCTTCCCCGACGCCGTCTTCGCCGCCGAGGAGGCCGCCGACGAGGCCGGGCTGCGCCGCCGGGCCGTCGCCGAACTGCTCGCTCTGGGCGAGGCCGTGGAGCACGCCGACGGCGCCGCCACCCCGGGTCTGAGCCGGGCCCTGGACGCCTACGACGCGGCTGGCCGGGTGCTGGACGCCGCACGGGGCCTGCCCGACCTGGCCGGAGTACTGGCCCTGGTCGCCGAGGGACGCTCCGCCCTGGACCCGGCCCCCGGACTCCCGCTGTGCTTCTTCGACCCCCGGCACGGCACCGCCGTCCGCCGGACCACCTGGCGCCCGCTCGGCCGCCGGGAGCGGGCCGATGTCGCGGTCTGCGAGGACTGCGGCCAGGACCTGCGCACCCGCCGCGCGCCGCAGGTGCTGGCGGTCCGTGACCAGGGCCGCACCGTCCCCTACTTCGAGGTGCCCGCCGAACGTAGCCTGTGGGCCGCCACCGGCTACGGCTCCCTGCTGTCCAGCACTGACGACACCCTCGCCGCCCGGGTCGGCGCCGGCGAGTTCAGCCGCGCCCGGCAGTAGTCCGAGGTCTTCGAGATCACCGACCGCCTGCTCGGTGATGACTGACCTGGCAAACCGGGACTACTCCTGGTCGCGTGCGGTCCTCATGGGTACCTGGGACTGCACGGACTTCGATCAGGTCCTCGCGGTCGAGCGTAGCTTCAACCGGATGCGGGACCTGCTCCTGGACCCGGTGTGCGGCCCGTGGCCCGAAGAGTCCATCGTGCCGTTCGAGAACCGCCCCACGCTCGGTACGACCCATGTCGAGCTCATCGATGGGTGCTGTCACGTCGGCCGACCAGGTGGGATGATCTTCGGGTTGGTCGTGGTGGAGGGGGCCGTCCGTGGACAGCGCGTCGCCGTCGTACAAGGGGCACCGGTACCCGGTCGAGGTGATCTCCCACTGTGTGTGGCTGTACTTCCGTTTCCCGCTCGGCTTCCGCGAGGTGGAGGAGCTGATGCTGCGGCGCGGCGTGATCGTCTCCTATGAGACGGTCCGCCGCTGGTGTGCGAAGTTCGGGCAGGCCTGTGCGAACGGACTGCGCCGCCGGCCCCGGCCCGGGGACAAATGGCATCTGGACGAGGTGTTCGTCAGGATCAATGGGGAGCTGAAATACCTGTGGCGGGCCGTCGACGCCAGCGGCAACGTCCTGGACATTCTTGTGCAGAACAGGCGGGACAAGGCCGCGGCCAGGCGTTTCTTCCGCCGCCTGATGAAGAAGACGCGTGCGGTCCCGTGGATAGTTGTCACCGACAAGCTCCGCTCCTATGGCAGCCCACCGTGACGTCATGCCCTCCGTGGAGCACCGCTCCCACAAGGGCCTGAACAACCGGGCCGAGAACTCCCACCAGCCCACGCGGCAGCGGGAACACGCGATGAAAGGCTTCCGCTCCGTCGGCACAGCGCAGCCGTTCCTGTCCCCGTTCAGCGGCATCTCACCGTACTTCCACCCCCACCGCCACCTGATGACCGCCTCCGCCCACCGAGCCGAGATGACCATCCGCTTCACGGTCTGGGACCAGATCACCCGGCGCTGCCAACCCGCCCACCACGGCCTGAAAACAGGCCCGGCCACGGGCCCACCACGCCCCGACGCACCATCAGACAGTCACGCACCCACAACGTGACAACGCCCACCGCAGCTTTCCCGAACGCATCCGGCCGGCCACCGCTCAGACGGCCTGTTGCACCTGCCACATCAGGTCGTCGAACTCTTTGTCGAGCGGGGTGTTCGGACGTCCGGTGTTGCAGACAGCGCTCCAGGCGCGCCCGTCGGAGGGGCGGACCAAGATCGACTGTGTGCCGGGCAGGGTGCCGTCGTGCCAGATCGTCCCGGCGCTGTTGACCGCCCACCCCCGGGCGTAGCCCGGCGTGGTGGGGGTGACCGGGCGGACCCCGGACGCGGTGGTCATCGCGGTGCGTGTCCCTGGCTGCAGCAGGTCGGGGGGCACCGGCAGGCCGTCGGCGGAGAAGAGAAAACGGAGCATGTCGGCGGGCGTCATGACCCAGCCGCCATGGGAGTCCATGCGGTCGATCCGGATCTCGTAGGGCGCGTCGCGATCGAGGCCGAAGTACATCGCTTCCTGACCTTGCCGGTCCGCCGCGGTGGCGCCGGCCAGGACGGTCTGGCCCGCGTTACTCGGGTCCAGCACGAAACGGTGGACGAACTGCGCGTACGACACCCCGCTGACCCGCTCGATGATCCGGCCGAGCAGGCAGTAACCGAAGTTCGAGTAGCCGTAGGTGGTGCCGGGGTCCGCGGTGAGGGGCCTGTTGTCGAGCGTCCAGGAGATGAGCGCGTCCTGCCCCAGTTGTGTCTGCTGGAACATCGGGTCGTTGCCGTCGTTGGTCCAGCCGCCGGCGGAGTGCTCCAGCAGGTGCTGTAGCTGCACGGCGAGTACCCGGGTGCTGTAGGCATGCGTCCCGTAGGTGGTTCCCAACAGCGCCCCCGTGCCGAACACCTGGTCCGTCAGAGTGAGTCGGCCCTGCTCGATGAGCCGGTGTACGGCGATGGAGGTGAGGGGCTTGGTGACGCTCGCGATGCGGAAGCGGTAATCCGGCGTGGCGATCTCACGGGTGATGCGGTTGGCGTAGCCGAAGGCGCCGGTCGCCCGGAGCGTGCCGTTGCGGGCGATCGCGAAGGAGAACCCCGGCACGGCCCACTTCTGCATGAAGGGAACCACCAGACCTGCCGCGGGGTTGGCGCTGAAGTCGGCCTCCGGCGTTGACTCCCAGATCGTGGTGTAGCGTGCCGACCCGCCGTCCACTGAGCCGCTCACATCGACCAGCCGCAGCCCTGCTGCCACATTGGCGTCGAACTGGCCCTGGTAGTCGTCGTTCGTGATGCCGTGGGCCGCACTCCCCGGATGACCGGGCGACTGCTCCCAGATACCCGCGTACCGGATCTGGCCGCCGATCGAGTAGCCGACCACCCGCACGAGACGAAAACCGCGCTGGTTCTGCGCGTCGAACTCGTCCTGGTACTCCTGCGCCGTCAGTCCGTGCCGGGCCTCCCAGGCCGGACCGGCATAGCGGTCCCAGACACAGGCGAAGCGTTCACCGTTCTCGTCCTCATAGGGCGACACACAGCGCAGACGGAACCCCTGATTCGACAGATCGTTGAACAGGGCCTGGTACTCGTCCCCGGTCAGCCCGTGGCGGGCGATCCACCCCAGGCCCTCCTCCTGTTCCCAGATCGCGCTGAACAGAACGTCGTTCCCCGAGCGGAACACCGACAGGTCGACCGGCCGGAATCCGTCGTGACTCAGTGCGGTGACTGCAGCCTGGTAGTCGCCCGCCGAAATGCCGTGACGCGCTTGCCAGGCGTTGCCACCTTGGATCGCCCAGATACTGGCGAACCGCGGGATGCCGCCGAGTTCGTAGCCCGTGATCTTGAGGAGTCGATAGCCGTTACCGGTGAGCCGGTCGAACTCGGCCTGATGATCCGTCGCAGTGAGGCCGTGGAGGGCTTGCCAGTCGGTCACAATCACCAGTCAACTCCAGCGCTCAGGTCGTCTCGGGTGCGAGGGTTTTGCTCAGTTTCCGCACAATTGGTTCGATGTGTCGGCAGGCGCGGCAGGCGGCCTGGCGGTGTGCTGGAAAACTTCACTCAGCCAGGCGCGCGGGTCATGACGGCGGTGACACTGGCCAACGCTTTTGAATCCGAGATGCCCAGACGGACTGAACCGCCCCGCTTCGAATGGAGACTCGATTTCATGAAAGGATCGAGTCACTTCCACGGCGAGAAGAAACTCGCCGCGCCCAACGGCACCTGGAAGCACGCCGCGACGATCACGTCGGGCGACTTCACTGGCAACGACCAGCACGACCTCATCGTGCGCTGGACGGACGGAGAGCTGACCCTCTACAAGGACGTCGACCAGAACGGTTTCCACGGCGAGATCCAGGTCAAGAAGCCCAACCGGCTCTGGACGCACGCCACCGTCCTGGGCGCGGGTGACTACACGGACAACCGCCACCCGGACGACTTCCTGGTGCGGTGGTCCGACGGTGAGGTGTCCATGTACCCGGATGCGGACGAGACCGGCCTGAACCGCGAGATCACGTTCGTGTACCCGCCTGCGTAGGGCCTCCTGCGGGCTGGAGAAGGGCTTTCCCCCGGGGAGAGCCCTTCTCTCGTCGGATCGCCCTCCTCACATCCGGAAGGGCTTCTTCTTGTCGAAGAGCCAGGTGTTGAAGAGCGCGGTCAAGTCCTTCCCGGACTTGCTCTCGCACAGGGCGATGAACTGCCGGGTGTCAGCATTGCCGTGCCGGTGCTGCCGGGTCCAGGTATGAAGGATGTCGAAGAAGGTCTCGTCGCCGACGGCCCTGCGCACCTTGTGCACGACCATGGCACCGCGTCCGTAGACGGGCGGATCGGAGACGCGTCCTGCGCTGGGCGGATCCGCCGGCGGGAACGCCCAGATGCCCTCGCTCTCGGTGTCCGTGCCGTCGTAGTAATCCTCGAAGATCTCCGTGGTGCTCCTGTCGCCCCGCTCCTCTTCCCAGAGCCACTCCGCGTAGGTGGCCAGACCCTCGCTGAGCCACAGGTCCTTCCACTCGCGCGGGGTGACGGAGTTGCCGAACCACTGGTGTGCCAGTTCGTGCACGAGCAGCGCCTCTTCGGGCGCCTCGCCGAAGTAGGGCTTGGTCTGGGTCTCCAGGGCGTAGTCGAGCCCGGGCAGGTGGTCGACGATGGCACCGGTAGAGGAGAAGGGGTAGGGGCCGAAGCGTTTGCCGGCCCAGTCGACGATCTCAGGCACCAGGTCTGGGACATCGGCGGAGCCTTCGGCCTCGTCGGGGTCGATGGCGACGTAGACGGGCACGTCATCGTCCGTCCGCCCCTTGTGGGTCTCGAAGTATCCGATGGAGACGTGTGCGAGGTAGCTGGCCATGGGCTCCTCGGTGCGCCAGTGGCGGGTCACCGTTTTCCCCTTGTCCTCCTCCGTGATCAGCTTGCCGTTACTGATCACGTCGTAGGGGTCGCCGTCCTCGTCCTTGGGCACGGTGACCGTGGTGTCGTACGTGGCCTTGTCCGACGGGTGGTGGTTGCCCGGGAACCAGGTCATGGAGCCGGACGGCTGACCCAGGGCCGTCGAGCCGTCGTCGGTCTCTATCCAGCCTTCCAGGCCTCCGTCGTCGTCCTTGAGCGTGCGCGGTGTGCCGTCGTAGGTGACGACTGTCTTGAAGACTTCGCGGTTCCTCACCGTCTTCGCCGGTGTCACGAGCAATTCGTCGCCCGAGCGAGCGACTTGGGCCTTGGCTCCCTGCACCGTGGTGGTGCGTACCCGCAGCCCTGAAAGGTCGAGGTTGAAGCGGCTCAGGTCCTGGGTGGCCTGCGCTGTGATGATCGCCGTGCCCTTCAGGTGGTTGGTCTCGGGCACGTAATCCAGCGTCAGCCCGTAGTGCACCACGTCATAGCCACCATTGCCGAGCCCTGGGAACAGCCGATCTCCTACTCCGGCCGTGCCGGGCTTTCCGACCGCGACGGCACCGTTTCCCGGTGCGGAGCCGGTGCAGGATGTCGTCACGGCCAGGAGGAGTGCTGTGGCCGGAGCCCAGCCGGGCAGACAGCCCGGGACCGCCGACCGAGGACGGCTGCCCTTCGCCATATGCGGTTTCATCTCGTGTCTCCCATCGATCGCAGGGCGCGAGACGTCAGAAAGTCGGCATCGTCCATTGGTTGCTTCAAGATTGGCAAAAGTTCTTTACGCGCCTTGCGGCTGACGAGGTTGGCCAGGGTCTCGTCGGTGCCGACGGGCACATCCACAGCCTGCTCGTCGAACTCCAGCCCTACTGACACTTCCGTGGCAGAACCACTGACGATGTCGTGGCAGACGACAGGTATGACGCAGATAGCTGATCCTCAGTCCTTCGACCGGTTCGCCCTCGACTACGACCGCTTTGTGAGTCTTCTCCCGCAGAACACCGCCTGGCTGCTTGGGTTGGGCTTGAAGGGCAAGCGTGCCCTGGATGCCGGCTGCGGTTCGGGGCACGCGGTCGAGGCCCTGGCGGACAGCTTCGAGGAAGTCGTCGGTCTGGACCTGAGTGTTCCCCTGATCGAGATCGCCAGGGCCAAGAGGGCACGGCCCAACGCGCGCTACATGGTCAAGGACTTGTTCGACCTGGAAGACGAAGACGGCTTCGACCTGGTCTACAGCCACACGATGCTGCACCACCTGGAGGACTACCGCGCGGGTTTGGAGCACTTGAAGAGCCTCGTGAGGCCTGGCGGCACCGTCGCACCGATCGGCAACGTGTGTGATCTGTATCCGACGCCGCCGCGAAAGGCGTACACCTGGCCTGCGCTGTGGAGCTTCCCCAGTGAGATCCGACGTGTGGGGCTTCGGGACGCATGGTTCCAGCTGCGCTTCTGGCACAGCCGTCCCTGGCTGGCGCATCTTCTCAGCGACTGCTACCTCTCGCGCGAGCAGTTCCGCGAGCTCTACGGGAATGTCTTCCCGGGGGCCCGGTTCGATGACCTCGGCTTCGCCTTGGCCATGTCCTGGACGGCTCCACCGAGCAGGGGCGAGGTTCGGTGACCCGGCTGTCGGCGGTCTCTGGGGCAACGCCCGCCCGGGTTGAGGGCTTCGAAGTGAGCTACATGGATGACCGGGTGGAACGCCGGATACCGCTGGCCAGAGCCGCAGGGGTGCGGTTTGAGGACGGGTGTCCGGTGCGTGAGTTCTCCTCGTATCGCGGGCAGCGGAACTACCCGGGTCTGTACTGGTCCGCGACGATTGGCATGCACGTCGGATACGAGTCGTGGCTGGAGCGCGATCACGCGATGGCCCTCGACTTCGACCCGGCTGTGACCGCGTTGACCTCACAGCCACTGTGGCTGTTCTGGGAGAACGAGCGGGGCAAGTCCGTCTCGCACGCGCCGGACTACTTCGTACGCCGCGCCGACGGCTCGGTGCTGCTGGTGGACTCCCGGCCGGAAAACCGGCGTCCCCGCACAGGACTTGGCGAAGTTCGCCGCGACCGAGCGGGCCTGCGCCGAGATCGGCTGGAGTTATGCCCTGCTTGGCGAGCTGGACCCGGTGGAGGCCGTGAACCTGCGCTGGCTGGCCGGTTACTGGCACCCGCGCTGCTTCAACGTCGAAGTCGCCGCACGGCTCCGGGAGTTCTTCGCCGCCTCGGGACTGCTGATGGAGGGCGCCGAGGAGGCCGGTGATCCGATCGCCGTGCTCCCGGTGCTGTTCCATCTGATGTGGCGCCAGGAACTGCTCACTGACCTGTCGGTGCTGCTCAGCAACCGCACGGTGGTGCGTCTCGCGGTGGAGGACGGGCGGTGAGGCCGCGTCCGCTGCTGAAGGTCGGGGACCGGGGCGTCTTCGGCGGTCTGGAGCACACCGTGGTGGCCGTCGCAGGAACAACCGTGCGGTTGTTGTCCGCTGCTGGTGAGCCGTCGACCGTGTTGGTGGCCTGTCTGTTCGCGGCGCCGGATTTCGAGGTGGTCGGCTCCGCGCCGGTGCCGCCGCTGACTTCTCAAGGCCTGCTGGAGGGGCTGCCGAAGGCAGGTTGCCGAGGCGGCTTGCCGGTGGGAACGCCACCTGGTGGAGATCGAGACCGGGCTGCCGCCAGATGCTCAGGCCGGAGCCGTTCCGCGGCCGGAGTATGACCCGGCGTCACGGTCGCTGGCCGAGCGGGAGAAGGCGAAGGCCGCCGAGTTGTCGGCGGCCGGGCAGCGGGCGGGGCTGCGCACGATCCAGCGGATGCGCCGTCGCTACCGGGAACAGGGCCTGTGGGGGTCTGGTCGACGGCCGCTATGCGCCGAGGCCGAAGCCGACGGGGAACGTGGATTCCCGCGTGGTGGAGGCCACCATCGCGGCGATCGAGGCCCAGACCAACACCTCGACGGGCACCAAGGCCCGTATGCTGCGGCAGGTCGAACGCTTCGTGCACGACGAGTACGGCGATGCGGTCGCGATGCCCTCCCGGGCGACGTTCTACCGCCTGGTCGACGCGCTGTCGGCGGGCCGCCACACCTTCGGCTCGGCCGTCACCCGCCGCCAGACGGCCAACCGGCCCGCCGGGGTGTTCTCCACCACGGTCGCGGCCCGGCCGGGCGAACAGGTCCAGATCGACACCACGCCGCTGGACGTGATGGCCGTCATGGACGACGGAGTGCTGGGCCGCACCGAGCTGACGATCGCGGTCGACATCGCGACACGGACCATCTGCGCGGCGGTGCTGCACCCGGCCGGGGCGAAGGCGGTGGACGCCGCCCTGATGCTGGCCCGCATGGTCCGGTCGCGGCTGGCGTTCTGTGTCTGGACGGTGGCCAGAGGCGCGTCGAACAGGACGGCCACGATCGGCCGCTGCCAGTAGCGGGCCTCGATCTGGACCTGTCCATCCGGGCAACGGTGCCCGGTCCGCGCAGCCGGCAGAACGAGAGGGCCCCGGCCCAGGCGTGATCGTCGAGCGGCGGTTGCCTGGTGTCGTCGCCGCCCGGCTCACTGGCCGAGCAACCCGCTGAGCGAGCAGGACCGTCTTCGCGTGACGGGTTACGGCGTCACAATGCGTTCGACCGCAGCCTCGACGAGTTGTTCGCGCTCGGCCTCTGAGAACACCCCGGGCAGGGTGAGCTGTTCGGCGATGAGCCAGTTAAACGCCAGATACAGCAGCCGGACTGCGGTCGCGTCGCCGGGCAGGCCGGACTCCTCGTGGTAGGCCACATTGGCGTCGACGTCGGCGCGGACACGCTCGGTCAGCACCACGCGCAGCTCGGGACGCCGGGTGGCTTCGAGGCGCAGTTCGAGCAGCGCCAGATAGCCGGTGCGGAAAGCACTGATCCGGCATACCAACTCGTGCATCAGTATCGCGTAGGTCGTCCGGTCCGGCGTGCTCGCCCGCTGTCGTGCGATCGTCGCCTCGTCGGGCTGGAGCCGTTCGTAGACCCGAGCGCCCGCTTGGGTGAGCAAGTCATCGCGGTTGGCGAAGTAGTTGGAGGCCGTGCCGGCGGGCACGGCGGCTTCAGCGTCCACAGCCCGGAAGGTCAGACCTCGCGCTCCCTCCTTGGCCAGTACCTCGATCGCTGCATCAACGAGGGCGGCCCTTCGCTCGTCGTTCCTGCGCACCATTGACACCACTCCATTCGTAGCACTACCTTCAAAGCACTTCATTCATAGTACTACGGTCGGAGTTATCCAGATGCGGAAGCTCGTGTACTACGTCGCCGTCACTATCGATGGCTACATCGCCGGCCCCGGCGGAGAGTTCGACTTCTACCCTCAAGGCGACGAGAAGCAGGCCGCCGCCTATGCCGAGTGGACCAATGCCCGCTACCCCGAGACAGTCCCCACCTCTATGCGCGCCGCCCACGGCCTGTCGGACACCCCCAACCAGCGCTTCGACACCGTCCTGATGGGGCTCGGAACCTATCGCCTAGGCCTGCAGCCAGGCTTCACCAGCCCCTACGCCCACTTGCGTCAGTACGTCGTGTCGAGCACGCTCGCACCCGACACCGACCCGGCAGTCACCGTGGTCGGCGAAGACCCGCTAGCCCTGGTCCGCGACCTCAAGCAGGAGGAGGGCCAGGACATCTGGCTCTGCGGGGGCGGACTTCTCGCCGGCGCACTGCTGCCGGAGATCGACGAGCTGATCATCAAGAGCTATCCCGTAGTCGCAGGAACCGGGATCTCGGTGTTCGACGGGGAGTTCAACCCCACTCTCTTCAAGATGGCCGATCGCACCTGGTTCGCCAACGACGTCACGATCACGTGGTTCGCTCGGCGTTAACCTGCGCGTTTCATCTGGGATGGCGTCCGGATCATGATCAGAAACGCGAAAGTGCCTTCTGAGCTGCAACGATGAGGCTTGTCTAAGGTCCCAGTCGTACCAGCAGGAAGGCACTTTCTGCGTGCACACTACCCGGTCACGCCCCAAGCTCGGACACGCCGTCACCGACCACGTCCGCACAGCCATCCGGGCGCTGCCCGACCAGGTATGGCATCCCGCGCTGGAACAGGACGGTGCCTTTCGCGCCGGTGCCGAGGTCGCCGAGCTGACCGGCCTGGTCGACCTCACCGGATACCCGGACGGCACCCGCATCATCGTCCGCCGCGAGCGTCCCCACCCCGGCGCCCAGCTGTCCCTGTTCGACCAGGACGAAGGAATGCGCCACCAGGTCCTCCTCACCGACACGCCCGTCGCCGGCGGCGGCTCACTCCAGTACCTGGAGGTCCGCCACCGGGCCCATGCCCGGGTCGAGGACCACATCCTAGACAAGCCTCATCGTTGCAGCTCAGAAGGCACTTTCGCGTTTCTGATCACGATCCGGACGCCATCCCAGATGAAACGCGCAGGTTAGTACTCCAGTGCGGTTTCGTGATCTATCCAGCGGGTTCGTCGTCGGTAGTGGCTGCGTCGGGCTGTTGCCTGGTGGTGTCTGCGCCAGTTGGACCAGTGCAGCAGCCTGGTTGCGGTCACGGTTGGTGGGTTGAAGGCGGTGACGAGTAGGTGGCGGATTTCCGGGACGGTCAATGTGATCGGGTCGTTGCTGCGGCCGTGGTGGTGGGTGTCTGCGGGCGGTTCGGGGCCGCGTCGGCGGCGAGGGCGATCAGGAAGGCCAGGGCGAGCATGGCGAGCGTGATGTGCCGGTGCCATGAGGTCCAGTGCCTGACCTGGTAGTGGTCGAGTCCGACCTGGCTCTTGGCGGCCTGGAAGCACTCCTCGACGCTCCAGCGGGCGCCGGCGACGCGGACCAGTTCGGACAGAGGCACTGCGGTGGGTGACCAGCATAGGTAGAAGGCGAGTTCCCTGGTGCTGCGGTTGCGGCAGATGAGCAGGTGGCGGTGTTCGTCCGTGCCGATGTGGATCCAGGCCCAGTCGTAGTGGCGTGGGCCTTTCGCGCCGTTCCCGGCGCTCTGACGGTGCCAGGCGGTGGCGGGCAGGTGGCCGGCGACGGCGTCGGCGCGCATGAGGGTGCGGCCGCGGTTGATCCTCACCCGTGTCGAGCAGGCGACGGCCAGGACGTAGCCGATGCCGCGCGCCTTGAGGGCGGCACGGAGCTGAGGGTCCTGGCCGTAGGCTTCGTCGCCGGTCACCCAGGAAGCGGTGATCCCGGCTTCCAGCGCGGCGGCGATCATCTCCCCGGCCAGGCGGGGCTTGGTCGCGAACCGCACCGTCTCGGGTATCCCTGCCGCGGTGCGGCGTTCGGGATTGTTGGACCAGGAGTGTTCGGGGAGGTAGAGCCGTCGGTCGATCAAAGCCCGTCCCCGGCTGGTGGCGTAGGCGAGGAGCAAGCCGACCTGGGAGTTCTCGACGCGGCCTGCAGTGCCGGTGTACTGCCGCTGCACTCCTGCCGAGTACCGGCCCTTCTTCACGAAACCGTTCTCGTCGACAACGAGAACGGCGCCGTCGGCGCCGAGGTGTTCGGCGGCGTAGGCGCGCAGGTCGTCGCGGACAGCATCAGCGTCCCAGCGGGCGTAGCGCAGCAGGCGCTGCATCGGCCCGGGCCGGTCGTGACCAGCCTGCTCGGCCAGCTGCCAGCAGTTCTTCCGTTCCGCCTTCGACAGCAGCCCGAGCAGATAGGCGCGGGCACTCGCCCTCGGCTCAACTCTGCCGAACCGTCCCGCGATCCGGGCCATGACCTGGTCGAACATCGCCCGCCAGCGGACAGGGTCTACGCTATGGCCTGCGGCCACCGCACAATCTTCAGGAGTCCACACAACCCCCGATGATCACGCGGTGGCCGTACCCATTCCCGGCCGGGCCCACCGCAAGATCACGAAACCAGACTGGAGTATTAGGCTGCGTACTCAAGGATGAAGTAGAAGAAGGGCCCGTCTTCGGGGAACTCCTTGCCGTTCATGATCCCCATCAGGGTCGTGTCGTCGACGCGCTTGAAATGGTCGAATATCGGCTGCCCGTCGTAAACCATCGTCGCGGTGACCTCACCGCGGAACTCGACGTTCCACAGGCTGGACTCACCCTTGCCGAGCTCAATGTTGGAGAACAGCTCGCCCTGGTCATCGCGACAGAGAAGCGGCTTCACATCCTTCACGCTCACGAACCTCTTGCCGTACCACCTGATTTGCTCCAGCTGACCGTTCAGGGGATGTCCGGTGTCGAACTCGCCCCCCTTCCATTCACCGAGGATTTCCTCGGGGCGGACGGTGTCCAGCGCCGCCCAGATCTCGTCGAGTTCTGCGGCGGAGATCCGGCCCTCCTGCTTGCGTAGCTCCGCGAACCGACTACGAGCCTCAATCGCGTCCATGGCGGCTTCCTCTCCTCATGGTGGGCGCACGGGGTGGCGCAACAAGGGGAGCATAAGGCTTGAAAGTCCGAGATTCGCATGATTGGACCTTACGTAACTGTGACGTTCAGCGGGTTCTGTACTCTGCACCTTGGCCAGGGGGTCAGGAAAAGGCTCTGAGCTTGTCGTTTAACCTCGTCTCCGTGGGGGGGGGTGCCCCTATCTGTTTCGTCAACCCCGGTGCGGTCGGCTTGTAGAGGTTGATCCTGGTTTTCGGGGACGTCCCGCGAAGCGGGATGTTCCCGGCGGATTGGGTGGCTGATGGGCAGCCCAATGGCCAGCAGGGCCGGAGTGGCCGTGCCGGTGCGCGAGTGTGATGGGGCCTGGAAGGTAGGGGCGGTGGAGTCGTCAGGCGGCGAGGTCGACGTCGCCCGGGGTGCGTGCTTCGTAGAGGGCCCCGGTACGAATCATCGCGTGGATGACGTTCACGCGCTGGCGGGCCAGGCGGAGGATCGCCTGGGTGTGGGTCTTGCCGCGTGCACGTTGCCGGTCGTAGTAGATCCGGGAGGACGGGTCGGACTTGCAGCCGATGGCGGCGAACGCGGCCTGGAACAGTGCACGTTTGAGGAGGCGGTTGCCGCGGTGGGGTGCGTGCTCGCCGCGGATGGATGTGCCCGAGGACTTCGTGGCCGGGGCGAGTCCGGCGTAGGAGGCGAGGTGTCCGGCGGTGGGGAAGGACGTGCCGTCACCGATCGCGACGATCACGGCTGCTGTGGTCCTGACACCCAGGCCGGGCAGGGAGGTCAGGAGGTGGAAAAGAGGGAGGGCCTCCAGCAGGGTGGCGATCTCCTGCTCGGCCTGGCGGCGCTGGGCGTGGGCAGCAGCGAGCTGGGCGGCGAGCCCCGGCACGATCAGCGCGCTGGCCTCGGTGCCGGGAACGACAAGGGTCTGCTCGGCGAGCGCGTCGAAGATCTCTGCGGTCAGGTGGTGGGCCTTGCGTGAACCGTGCACCTTGAGCAGGGCCTCGCAGCGGGCACGGCCCAGCTTCTTCAGCCTGGCCGGGGAGCCGTGGCGCTGAAGGAGGGCCTGGACATAGGGGTAGGCCAGGCGCGGGCCGAGGACACGCTCGAGAGAGGGGTGGATCTGGGAGAGCAGGCCGCGCAGCCTGTTGGTGGCGCGGTTGACCTCGCCGGCCAGGTCGTTGTCGTAGCCGGTGAGCATGGTCAGTTCGGCCAGCACCTCGTCGTCGCGGTCCACCGCGC
>NZ_JBIARH010000068.1:0-22247 GCF_042889785.1 Streptomyces sp. NPDC002476
ACCTTGCGCACGCATCCGAACGTGCGCGACAGCTCAGCTGCCTGCACATCGGTCGGATAGAAGCGGTACTTGAACGCCCGCTTCACGTGATTCGCGGTCACGCTCACAAACCAATGAACCCACATATAAAGATCAAATCTGCTGGTCAGAGCACTGCGATCCGCCCCGACGGCGAATCGCAGCCCTTGCCCTGCTCCGCAGGAGTCCATTTCCTCTCCGCCCTGAAGGGCGGAGTATCCACGGAGGAATCAGATGACTGCACCTGCCGAAGCGGCCGACGAGGACGCCATCCCGGAGTTTCCGATGCGGCGGGGCTGCCCCTTCAGCCCTCCCCCCGCCTACACCGAGCTGCGCGAGACCGAGCCGGTCTCCCGGGCGCGGCTGAAGGTCAACGGCAAGCGGACCTGGCTGGTCACCCGGCACGACCTGTACAAGAGCCTGCTCGGCGACTCGCGGGTGAGCGCCAACCTGAAACTGCCGGGCTATCCGCTCCAGGTGCCGGTGCCGGAGGAGACGCTCCAGTCGGTCCCGCTCACCTTCCTCTCCATGGACCCTCCGGATCACACGGTCCAACGCCGCATGCTGGCACCGGAGTTCAGCGTCCGCCGGATGCGAGAGCTGCGCGCCCGGGTGCAGCAGATCGTGGACCAGCAGATCGACGAGATGCTCGCCAAGGGCACCGGCGGTCCGGTGGACCTCGTCACCGCCCTCGCGCTGCCGGTTCCGTCCCTGGTGATCTGCGAACTTCTCGGCGTGCCGTACGAGGACCACGCCCGGTTCGAGAAGTGGGCCTGGGCCATCATGAACCACGAAGTCAGCGACGAGGACCGGGGCCTCGCCCACTACGAGCTGGACCATTACGTCGACGGTCTGGTCACCGCGAAGGAGAGCGAGCCCGGCGACGACATGATCAGCCGGCTGATCGCGTTCAACCGGCGGACTCCGGCGGTGGAGCACTCCGACATCGTCAGCATGTCCAAGCTGATGCTGGTGACCGGTCACGAGACCACCGCCAACATGATCGCGCTGGGCGTCCTGGCCCTCCTGGAGCACCCGGAACAGCTCGCCGCCGTGCGCGAGGAACCGGAGCTGATGCCGCGCGCCGTGGAGGAGCTGCTGCGCTTCTTCTCCATCTCCGACGCGGGCACGGCGCGCGTGGCCATGGAGGACATCGAACTGGGCGGAGTCACCATCCGCACAGGCGAGGGCATCCTGCCGCTGAACAACGCCGCCAACCACGACGAGCGAATCTTCCCCGACCCGGACCGGCTGGACGTCCGCCGCGAGGCGCGCAGTCATGTGGCCTTCGGTTACGGCGTCCACCAGTGCGTCGGCCAGAACCTGGCCCGGATGGAGCTCGACGTCGTCTACTCCACGCTGCTGCGACGGATACCGACACTGCGGCTGGCCGCGCCGGCCGAGGAGCTGCGGTTCAAGGACGACGCCATGGTCTACGGCCTGTACGAGCTGCCCGTCACCTGGTGACGGCGGCGGACCGCACCGCCACACGCGCCTCTCCCCCACCAACCGAACCGCCGTCCGTCAGCCGCTCGGCTCGTAGGCCCCTCGGCCCGTGCACCCGCAGCCCGGCCACCCAGCCGTCCGTCAGCCCGCCCGTCCGAGAGGCACGTCATGACCCATTCCGCCGACCCGGCGCCCGAGACCGCGTCGCCGTATCCCCGTTTCCCGATACGGCGCACCTGTCCGTTCAGCGAGCCGCCCGAGTACGCCGGACTGCGCGCGAACGAGCCGGTGTCGCGCGCCGAGCTGAAGGTGAACGGCAAGCCGACCTGGCTGGTCACCCGACATGAACACGTCCGTCAGGTACTCGGTGACCCGCGGGTGAGTTCCAACTTGAAACGGCCCGGCTACCCGCACCAGTTCCACATCTCCGAGGAGATGCTGGCGCACGTCCGGCTGATGCTGTTGTCCATGGACCCGCCGGACCACACTGCGCAACGACGCATGCTCATACCCGAGTTCACCGCGCGCCGAGTGAAGGAGATGCGCCCGCGCATCCAGGAGATCGTCGACGAACGCATCGACGCCATGCTGGCCTCCGACGGCCCGGTGGACCTGGTCACGGCCCTCGCCCTGCCGGTGCCGTCCCTGACCATCTGCGAACTGCTGGGCGTCCCCTACGCGGACCACGCCCAGTTCGAGGAGTGGTCCGCGGCGATGATGAACCACGATCTCAGCCCGGAGGAGTACGGGGCCTCCGTGCAGGCCCTGGACGCTTACCTGGACAAGCTCGTCACCCTCAAGGAGACCGAGCCCGGCGACGACCTGATCAGCCGGTTCCTGGACAAGAACCGCACCGAGCAGGTCGCCGATCACCTCGACGTGGTGACCATGGCGCGCATGATGCTGGTGGGCGGTCACGAGACGACGGCCAACATGATCGCCCTCGGTGTGCTGGCGCTGCTGGAGCACCCGGACCTCCTGGCCGAGCTGCGGTCGGACCCCGCGCTGCTGCCCAACGCGGTCGAGGAGCTGCTGCGGGTGTTCTCCATCTCCGACTCCGGCACCGCGCGGGTCGCAGTCGAGGACATCGAGGTGGGCGGGGTCACCATCCGCGCCGGTGAGGGCATCCTCGCGCTGAACAACGCCGCCGACCACGACGAGACGGTCTTCCCCGACCCCGGCACCCTCGACCTCCGCCGCCAGGAGGCGCGCAGCCACCTCGCCTTCGGATACGGGATCCACCAGTGCATGGGGGCGAACCTGGCCCGCGCGGAGCTGGAGATCGTGTACGGAACCCTGCTGCGCCGTGTCCCCGGTCTCCGGCTGGCCGTGGCTCCGGAGGAACTGCGTTTCAAGGACGACGCCATGGTCTACGGCGTCTACGAGCTGCCCGTCACCTGGTGACGGCCGATCCGATCGGATTCCCTGCCATGCGTGTGACCACCGACTACGACCGGTGCGTCGGCTCCGGCCAGTGCGCGTTGCTCAGCCCCGAGGTCTTCGACCAGGACGACGACGGCCTCGTCCTCGTCCTCCAGGAGAAGCCGGTGGCAGCGCTGCACGGCAGCGTCCGCCGCGCGGCGGACCTGTGCCCGTCGCGCTCCATCCGGATCCACGACTGACCGAGCCAGGGCCAGGGCCAGGGCCAGGGCCAGGGCCGGGGGCCCTGGGCCAAGGCCCCTGGACCGCGTCCCTTCTCCGAACCGCCCCTCACGAGCGGGGTCTACGGTGCTCGCACGAGTGATCAGCGCATCGTCCATGGCTTCACGTCGGTCGACACCCAGTCGAATCCCACCGCATGGGTCCGCGTACTGGACCGGCTGGGTACCGAGCCGTTCTACGCCTCCTACAAGCAGCGGTTGCAGGAACTCCTGTACGCGTATCCAGGTGGCTCGTTCCTTGAGGTGGGGGCGGGCGCCGGGGATGCCGCTCTGGCCTTGCGCACCCGCTACGGGGCCGAGGTGGTCGCGGTCGACAGCTCTCTGACGATGGCCTCGGAAGCGCGAGCACGGGGCGTACCGTTCGTCACGGCCGCGGACGGGCATCGGCTTCCGTTCCGAACCGGCTGCTTCGACGGCGCATGGGCCGACCGCGTCCTCCAGCACGTCGCCGAACCCGAGCAGGTCCTGGCCGAGATGCTGCGGGTGATCCGTCCCGGTGGCCGTATCGCACTCGTCGACCCGGACTACGACACCCAGGTGCTGGACATCGAGGACCAGGAGCTCGCACGTAAGGTGTTGCGTTTCCGGAGTGACATCCTCCTGCGCAACGGTTCGCCGGCCCATCGGATTGCCGGGCTGCTGACCGCCCGCGGCCTCACCGACATCACCGTAGAGGCCAGGACACTGGTCGTACGGGACTCCTCGGCCGTGGACGACGTCATGGGTCTGCGAACGTGGGCGCACGCCGCGGCGGACCAGGGCTTCCTGGGTCCCTCGGATGCGGACCGTTTCGTGGCCCGGTACGACGAGGCCGTGCGCACCGGGCGCTTTACCTACGCCGTGTCCTTCTTCCTGACCGCCGGCACGCTTCCGCGAGAGCGCAGCGGGCCCGGACGGAACCCGCCGTCATCCGCCTGACA
The DNA here is from genome assembly GCF_042889785.1 of Streptomyces sp. NPDC002476. NCBI lineage: Bacteria > Bacillati > Actinomycetota > Actinomycetes > Kitasatosporales > Streptomycetaceae > Streptomyces > Streptomyces sp. NPDC002476. Next base: position 4,046 of record NZ_JBIARH010000068.1, read on the forward strand.
GAGGCCGACGGCCGGTCACCCGCCCGACCGGTCTCGCTCGACGGGGCGCGGTCCGGCGAGGGACTCGGCCTGTTCGAGGAAGAGCGGCAGCCACTGTTCGTACGTGGTGTTCGCCAGGTACCGCAGGGCCGTCTCCGCGTCCTTGCCGACAGGGGTGTGCAGCGGTGTGCCGGGGTCGTCGACGGCCGCGAGGATCGCCTCGGCCACCTCGCCGCAGTCCCCGGCGCCCTCCTGAACACGGGTGAGGAACCGCGCGATCCATGCCTGGTCCGCGGTGTACGGGCCGGCCTCGGACGGCTCCGGCAGGGCGGCCCGGCCCACGGTGTCGCGATGGATGCGGGAGGCGAAGCTGCCGGGTTCGAGGCACACCACGCGGATGCCGAAGGGGCGTACCTCCCCCGACAGGGCCTCGCTGAGGGCGCCGAGGGCGGCCTTGCCGGCGGCGTAGAACCCGCCGTGCGGCACGGCGAACGTCCGACCCGCGAGGGAGGAGACGTTGACGATGACGCCGCTGCGGCGGGCACGCATGGCGGGCAGCACCGCGCGCACGGTGCGCAGCGGGCCCCAGAGGTTGGTCTCCATCAGCGCACGTGCCTCGTCGAGCGGCATGGTCTCGACGGGGCCGGTGCGGTCGACGCCCGCGTTGTTGACGAGCACGTCGACAGGGCCGTGCCGTTCCTGCACCTCGGTGACGGCGGCGATGACGGAGGCGTCGTCGGTGACGTCCAGCCGGGGCACGTCGAGGACGAGCTCCTCGGCCCGGGCGCGCCGGAACAGTTCGTCGGCGGTGGCCGGATCGCGTACGCAGGCGTGGACGCGGTCTCCCCTGCGGGCGAACGCCAGCGCGGTCTCCAGGCCGATACCGCTGCTGCAACCAGTGATGAGGACGGATGTCATGGCCGTACCGACCGCTTTCCGGGGTGTAGAGGATCCGGGTGTCCCCGTGCGAGTGAGGGGAGGAAGGCGGTGGGAAGCCTACGGGCGCGCCCCGGCACCTTCAGCCCCTACGGCCCCCTACCCCTGCCCGTTCCCCTGCCCGAGCAGGTCCTCACCTCCGAGGACCTGCTCAGACACGTGACGGAGTCGAGTCGGCTCCCCCTGCCGCCGCGCGTGTTCGAGCGGTCCACCGGCATCGTGACCCGCCGCGTCGCCGCCACGGGTGCCCGTGTGCTGGCCGGAGCGCTGGACGCCCCGTTCATCCGCGGCGCCTCCCCCGAGCCCGAGGCCGTGCACACCGCCTCGGAACACGCGCTCCACGAGCGGATCACGGCGGGATTCGCCGACGCGGAAGTGCCGCCTCTGAAGCATGCGCCGGTGGACGTCGAACTGCGCGACGGCGACACACTCGACGGCTGGACGGAGCCCGTTCGCGTTCTGCATGTGCCGGGCCACACTTCGGGAAGCATCGCGCTCCATTTCACGGAAAGCAGCGTGCTGTTCTCGGGTGACACCATCGCCACCGAGGACGGACGGGCGATCCTCGGTCCGTTCAACCTGGACCGGCAGCAGGCCATCGCCTCGTTCCGGCGGATGGCCGCGCTGGATGTGGAGAAGGTGTGCGTACCCCATGGCCTGCCGTTGCTGGAGAACGCCGGCGCGGTACTTCGGGCGGCCACTCCGGAGAACGACTGGGTGTGAGGCGCATTCAGGCGACAACGGCGACCTCCTGCACGTGGCTCCTCGGAACGACCTCATGAAGACCGTGCTCAAGCGGAAGGTCTTCCCGCCCGCCGAGGCCAGCGGCTCCAGCGGTTCCCGGCGGTCGTACTCGGCCACGCGGCCGGCCTGACACCTGTCCGGGCCACCGCTGCCGCGCGCTGTCGTGCGGTCACGGTCGCGGTCGAGGTCGAGGTGGCCCGCCGACATCACCCGGCCCGCCCCGTCCGCACTCCCTGCCTCCCGGCCCCGACCGGCCACCGACTGCCAGCTGCTGGGGGCGACGCCGACCACGTGGGCCGACGGACACTGCCCCCTGTGGGAACTGCTGCGTGCCGTGCCCCCTCCCCGAGCCCCCGGGCCGTCGTCCTGACGGAGGGGGCGGCCCTCCGGAGCGGCCGGCCCGGCCCCGTCATGGGTGAGCGGCCGGGTGGCATCCGCCCGTTCCGTTTCCGGACCGGCGACGCCACCCGGCCGCGTACGTGCTCCTGCCCGTCGCTCCGTTCAGCCGCTCCCCGAGCGGGTCAGAACACGAACGGACCGGGCGACTGGGTGGACGACGCGTTGCAGGTCGCGGTGATACCCATGACCACGACCTTGAGGGACTTGGCCTCCAGACTGTCCCCCGAGGCGACGGTTCCGCTGAGCGGGCCCGTGGAAACGGGGCTGCCCGCAGGGATGGCAGGGTTGGAGTTTCCGGTGAACGTCACCGTGCCCGTGCCCTTGTTGGTGAGCGTGAGAGTCGATTTCACCGAGTTCGCCCCGACGTTGATGGGGGCGGTGATGGCGGAGGTCGAGAGGCTGATGGTCGCGGCCGTGCCGCTCTGGGTGGCGGTCAGGGTCGCGGTGCCCGAACCGTAGATGCCGCAGTTGAAGGAGATCGTGGCGGTGGTGGGGGTGACCGCACCGGCCGTGGAAGTCAGCGCGAGCATGCCCGCGGCGAGGGCGGAACAGACAGCTGTCCGCCGTATGCCATGCCTCATGATGGTTTGGCCCTTCGTGTGGGGGGATCACCGGCGCGAGTTCGCGGTACCACGCCGGAACGTCGCACTCCCCTGACAACCCGTCAGGGAGATGACTCCCCCATTGAGGCACGGCCCCCTTGAGACAACAAGGCACATCGCCATGATTTTTGGCATGCTCCGACCAAATCGGACTGAAGGTCCCGGCCGCCCCGGAATGGACGGGTCGACGTGGGGTGTTGAGGGATGGTGACGGGAGCGACGAGCCAGGCTGGAGATCCTCGGCAAGGCGCTGCACGCGCGGTTCGGAGACCGGCTGCCGGCCCAGACGTTGAACGGGTCGCCTCTCTGGCGATGCCGGGAAGGCTGTTCGAGATCGACGCGGTGACCGACGCCCCGGCGGCGGGCTAGGGTACCGAGCGTGAACTTGTTCCAGATCTACGGCTGACGCGGACGGGGCGGACCCCGCTCTCGTATCGCACCCCCATGTGCCGCTCCCGCGAAGGGTTTTCTTCTCGCGGCAGTGAGCGCACGGGTTCGTGTTGCCCTTTTCGCCATGGACCTGAAATGAGTGATCTTCCATGACCCGTCGCCGTGCCCATGTCGCGATGGTCGGCATTCCCGTCGTCAGTCACGTCCTGCCCAGTCTCGAGGTCATCCGCGAGCTGGTGGCCCGGGGCCATCGGGTGACCTACGCCAACGACTCGGCGGTGGCCGACCGGATCACGGCCGCCGGCGCCGAACTGGTCCCGTGCACCTCCACGTTGCCGGTCGCCGACAACAACTGGCCCGACGACCCCGTCGCCGTGATGGACCTCTTCCTCGGCAACGCCGTTCAGGCGCTCCCCCAGCTGCGCGCCGCCTACGACCGCGATCCGGCGGACCTCTACCTGTACGACATCGGCGCCTACGCCGCACGCGCCCTCGCCGAGGCTCAGGGCCGGCCCCTCATGCAGCTGTCCCCGACCTACGTGGCCTGGGACGGCTACGATCAGGACGTCGCGGCACACCTGTGGCGGCTGCCGGGCGCCGACACGTACCGGACGAGGTTCGCGCGGTGGCTCGCCGAGTGCGGGGCGTCCACCACCGACGTGGACGCCTTCTCCGGCCGTCCCGCACGGACGCTCGCGCTGATCACCCGGGCGATGCAGCCGCACGCCGACCGGGTCGACACCGGCACGGTGACCTTCGTCGGGCCCTGCTTCGACGCCCGTGAGAGCGGGGGAAGCCGGACCCGCCCGGCCGAGGCGGAGAACGTGCTGCTGGTCTCCCTGGGATCGGCGTTCACCCGCCGGCCGGAGTTCTACCGCCAGTGCCTGGCGGCCTTCGGTGACCGGCCCGGCTGGCACGTCGTCCTCCAGATCGGGAAGTACACCGATCCACGAGAACTCGGCACCATCCCGTCCAACGTCGAGGTGCACTCCTGGGTCCCCCAGCGGGCGATCCTGGAGCAGGCGGACGCCTTCGTCACCCATGCCGGTATGGGCGGCTGCGGCGAAGGGCTGATGGCCGGTGTTCCGATGATCGCCGTCCCCCAGGCCGCCGATCAGTTCACCAACGCCGACCGCCTCGTGGAACTGGGCGTGGCCCGCCGCATCGACACCGGGGACGCCACCGCCGAGACCCTGCGCAACGCCCTGGACGGCCTCGTCGCCGACGCGGAGGTCGCCCGCCGCTCGGCGCAGCTGCGCGCCGACGCACGGGCCGAGGGGGGCACCGTGCGGGCCGCCGATCTCATCGAGAACCTGCTGGGCTGATCCCGGCCCCGGGGGAACGTGCCGCACCGGGTGCGGACCGGGGGTGGGGGAGCGGAACCCGCTTCACCACCCCCGGTCCGTCGGCTACGGCTGGGGCGTCGCCGACGCTGTCGCGGTCCCCCGCTGGGAGCGCGGGGTCTTTTCGCCGGCCTTGTTGGGCTGGATGGTCCTCGGGTCGACGGCCTCGCCCGGGGCGCCCTGGCGGTAGACGCCGTCGGGGTCGGAGTCGCGGTCGTGGGGCAGGAGGAAGAACACACGACGCCGATAGAGGCCGCTGTCCGGGTCGGCTTCGGCAGTGGCGTCGAGTTCGACGTAGCCGATCATCCGCCCGTCGCGGGCGTAGCGAGGTCGGCTGCGCCTGCGGGGGGTCTTGTCCAGGGCCTGGCGGACGTAGTCGAGGTGCTCGGTGTCTTCCAGCCACACCACGTGGGCTTCGTGGGTGAGGTCGCCGTCGGTCAGTAGCGAGCTCATGGCCACGACCTCTCCTTCGTCCGCGTGCACCGGTCCGGGTGGTGCCTGAATTGTGTACCGCTGTTCCGCTGAGGTGTCCGGGATGTCGTCCCCGGTCCGGGGACGTGCGCCCGATGGGCCGCGTCTCCATGGTAGAGGGGGTCGTGGTACGGGTGCAGGGGTCGGCGTCGCGGCCGATGGGCGGGATGGTGGTGGATGTGGATGTCGTTCACTGTTCGGCTGCCAGGGCGAGGTTTGGGTAGAACTTGCGGCCGTTGGATTTGATCATGTCGGCGGGTGAGGCGAGACCGACCTCCTGACGGACCCGGGTGGCGAAGGTTCGGGTGGTCGCGGGGCGGATGCCTTCGCTCGTGGTGCACCAGGTGCTGTAGGAGGCGTAGAGCAGACCCTGTTCCACACGGAGTTCGGGCCGTTCGGGGTCGTGGATGCAGCACTCGGTGAGGAAGCGGCCGATGTGGTCTTCGGTGTTGGCGTAGGCGGTGGTGGCGATGCGGACCCTGTCGGGGCCGGCAAGGGTGTCGCGGGTGGCGAGGTAACGACGGGCGCCTTCGGTGAGCCAGTGCAGGATGCCTGGGCCCTCGTCGACGACGAGTTCGACGGCCAGGTTGTCGATCTTCCGTTCGTCCGGGACGATCCGCTCGAAGGGCAGCAGACGGATGCGGCGCCAGAAGGCGAAGCCGCCGGTGGACACCTCGGGCCTGTGGTTGCCGAGCAGCCACAGGTGGTGGGTGGGGGTGAACGAGAAGTAGTCCTGCCGCATGCGACGGGCCTTGATCTTGTCGCCGCCGGTGAGGAGGCGCACGCGGGCCTCGTCGAAGCGGTCGTTCGGCTTGAGCTCACTGCAGACGATCAGGCGGCGCCCATGGAGCTCGGTGAGCTCGGTGGAGTGCTCGGAGAACGCCCCTCGGTCCATCAGGAAGCCGGGCGGGGCGGCGTCGGCGTAGTCGCCCAGGATCTGGATCATCACGTCGAGAAGGACGGACTTGCCGTTCTTGCCCTGACCGTGGAGGAAGGGAAGGACCTGCGCGCCGACGTCACCGGTGATGGAGTAGCCGAGCAGCAGATGCAGGAAGTCGATCATCTCCTGGCCCTCGGCGTCGTCGCCGAAGGTGTCCGCCAGGAACCGGTGCCACCGGGGGGTGGGCATGTCCCGGGGGCCGACGCTGGTGGCCCGCGAGTGGAAGTCCCGGGTGGGGTCGGGTTTGCGGAGGCGGCCGGTCTTGAGGTCGACGATGCCGTCGGGCGTGCAGAGGGCGTAAGGGTCGCCGTCGAGGGTGTCGGGGTCGACGGAGAGGTCCGGGGATGCCTTGGCCTGGGTCAGCAGGGCCTTCATCCCGGTGGTCGACAGGGTGCGCTTCTTGTGGAGACGCAGTTCCCGGTCGCCGAAGATGCCCCGGGGGTCCGAATCCGGCATGTCCTCGGCCATCTCCCCCGCCGCCCACAGGGCCGCTTTCTCGCCACCCGAACGCTTCCAGCGGTAGCCGTCCCAGGAGTACCACCCCAGGCCCTCCACGTGCCGGAACTGGTCGCGGTAGAGGCGCGCGAACAGCTTCGCGTTGCCCCGGTCCGTCAGCGTGCCGGGCAACTGCCCCGGCGGCGGCCAGGCTGCCGGGGACGCGACTGTTCCGGGAACGGCCTGGGCAGGCAGAGCGGCCGCGGTATGCGAGGGCATCGCGACGGCCGGCGCGTGCTCTCCCCGGGCTTCGAGGTCGAGCATCTGCTGAGCGGCGGCAGTGGCGTCGAAGCGCGTGCTCTCGGCACTGCTCATGAACGTCCTTCGGGGTGGAGCGGTCGGGCGGCCCCGGCTGCGAGACCGTCGTGGATGATCTTCTCGTTTCGTGAACCCTGCCAGGGGCGGGCCCGGTGGGCGGCGGCCGTGAGCAGTTCCCGGACGTCCTCCTCCTGGAGGTGGCCCGCGGCGGCCAGCCCTCCGGCGGTGAACGCGGCCCGGTTGAGTTTCTCGGTGAAACCCGCGCCCTCCCTCGTCGCCTCGCACCGGGCGACCTCGTCGACGAGCGGGGCCAGGATCCTGTGCGCGTCCTTCGGACGCCGTGCCCGCCTCGCGCCGGGAACGACGGGCCTCGCGAGGGGCACAGGGGGGCTCAGGGGCGGCCGGGGCGGCTCGGACGGTACGACGTGGCCGGTGCGGACCAGTTCGGCCGCGAGCCAGGACGGCAGGGGCGCGGGCATCCGGGCCGTGCCCAGGGCCTCGTAGACGCCCTGGGTGGTCCGGGTCGTCGGAGCGACGATGTACCCGCCCTCGGCCCGTACGTCGACCTGCCAGGCCAGCGCGACCTTGGGGCTGGAGCCGGCCGAGGAGCGGTACCGGGTCCGCGGGTCGGGGTTCCGGTACCAGATGTGGAGCCCACCGGAGGGGGTCCGTACGCGCAGGGTGCTCTCGTCCTCGGCCGGGGCGGGCTGTCCCCGGAAGGCGGCGAGCAACGCCAGCGTGTCGAAACCGGAGGCCAGGCCGGTGAGGTTGACGGACTCGTGGATCGGGATTCCCGGGAGCAGGCGGCTCCGGTCGGGGACCGGGGCGGAGTGGGCGTCGACGTCGATGACGATCAGGTCGGCGGGGCCGCACGCCACCCCCACTCCTGAACGGGGGCTGTCGGTCCACCACTTCTCGATGCGCCGGAGGTCGGTGGTCCCTGCGTGGAAGCCGTGGCAGGGGCGTCCCGCGGGGAGGCAGGGGCAGGTGCGGGGGTCGTGGTGCCGGTCCCTGCAGTCCGCGCAGTTCCCGGCCGGGGTCTTCCGGCCGGGGGCCAGGGGGTGGACGGGCCAGCCGTGTCCGGCGCACCAGCGGGCGACGGACATCGACGACACCTGCCGGGCAGGGGAAGCTCCGGGGCTCGTCTCACCGTGGCGCCGCACGCAGTCGTCCTTGTCCGTCCGGTCGTAAAGGCTTCAGTCCCTGCCTCTGGCGCCGCTGGTCACATGGCCTCTCGGCCCGCCGACAGGGACTGAAGGGACTGTCATTCGGAATGAGTGTAGGCATGTCCCCCTTGCCCGTCCTGTCATCTCCCCCGCGTGCCGTTATCTGATTCTCAGTCCCTTGAGTCCCTTCGAGGACTCCCCGGCACGCCGGAACGGCCAACAAAGTCACGTTATATACCGTTTTTCCAAGCAGGGCGGATGCCCCGTCAGGCGGGGCGCATCCAGGTTTTCGCGCGCTCCAGCACGCCGATTCTTGGCAAGTAGGAAAACCGGTTGGCGGCTCGGGGACTGAACGAAGGGACCAGGGACCGAACGGGGCGCGTTGGTCCCTGGCTTCGGTCCCTGCACATCTCCGCAGGTCAGAGGGGGTATGACCCCCCGATCAGGGACTGAAGGGACTCAAATCTCTAATTATGAGCCAGATACGTATTGAGTCATATGAGATACACGCGGGCGCGCATACACGCATACGTAGTGAGCTTATAACTAGGGATTTGAGTCCCTTCAGTCCCTGTTTCAGGGGTACACACCGCTCTGACCTGGGCTTTTATCAGGGACTGAAGCCCAGGGACCGAACAGGGACCAGTCACTGGGTTCGGTCCCTGGGCTTCAGTCCCTGCCGGTCCCCGCGCGTGCGGGCGGACTGCTCACAGGGACTGACCCGCCGTCGGCCGCCGCCCGGGCCGGTTCGGTCCCTGCCGCGCCCCGCCGGCCGACGGCAGCGCCCCCGTACCGCGCCCGGGCCGTCAGTGGCTCAGCCGCGGAGGGGCTGATTGAAGCGCAGCAGGTTCCCCCCGCGCCCCCGCGGGCAACCTGGTCCGTGTCAACGAGCTGCGCTGAGCCGCCCAGCGGGCGCGTAGGGCCCCGCCGCCGCGGCGGCGCACCGTACAAGCCCTCCGGGCGGTGGTCCGCCCCGGCAGGGCCCCCGCCCGGAGGAGAACCAGACATACTGCTCGAGGCCGGTCCAGGCGACACCGACGGAGACCGTGAAAGCGCGGCCCGCCCGACAGACGGAGACACATGAGTATGGCCAAGAGGGCGGACACGCAGTCGCCTGCGCCGCACATAGCCGACAGCCACGACCTGATCCGCGTGCACGGCGCACGGGAGAACAACCTCAAGGACATCAGCATCGAGATCCCGAAACGCCGTCTGACGGTGTTCACCGGGGTCTCGGGCTCGGGCAAGAGCTCGCTGGTGTTCGACACGATCGCCGCCGAGTCGCAGCGGCTGATCAACGAGACCTACAGCGCCTTCGTGCAGGGCTTCATGCCGACATCGGCGCGCCCCGAGATCGACGTGCTGGAGGGGCTGACGACCGCGATCGTCGTCGACCAGCAGCGCATGGGCGCCGACCCCCGCTCCACGGTCGGCACGGCCACCGACGCCAACGCGATGCTGCGTGTCCTCTACAGCAGGCTCGGGCAGCCGCACATCGGCTCTCCCAACGCGTTCTCCTTCAACGTCCCCTCGGTCCGGGCGAGCGGCGCGATCACCGTCGAACGCGGCAGCAAGAAGACCGAGAAGGTCACCTTCACGCGCACCGGAGGCATGTGCCCCGGCTGCGAGGGACGGGGTGCGGTCACGGCTCTCGACCCCGCCCAGCTCTACGACGACTCCCAGTCGCTCGGCGAGGGGGCGCTCACCATCCCCGGCTTCAAGGCGGGTGGCTGGAACTACCGGCTCTACACCGAGTCGGGCCTGTTCGACCCCGACAAGCCGATCCGCGAGTACACCGCGAAGGAGCTGCACGACCTCCTCCACCACGAGCCGACCCGGATGAAGATCGCGGGCATCAACATGACCTACGAGGGTCTGATCCCGCGCGTCCAGAAATCGATGCTCTCCAAGGACCGGGAGGCGATGCAGCCCCACATCCGGGAATTCGTGGACCGGGCGGTCACCTTCACCACCTGCCCCGAGTGCGACGGCACCCGGCTCAGTGAGGCGGCCCGGTCGTCGAAGATCGAGGGGATCAGCATCGCCGACGCCTGCGCGATGCAGATCAGCGACCTGGCTGAATGGGTTCGATCCCTCGCCAAGCCCTCCCCCGGCTCCCCGAACACGCGATACTCCATGGTGGCCCCGCTGCTCACCGTGCTGGGACGGACGCTCGACTCGTTCGTGGAGATCGGACTGGGGTACCTCTCGCTCGACCGGCCCTCGGGCACGCTGTCCGGCGGCGAGGCGCAGCGCGTCAAGATGATCCGCCACCTCGGCTCCTCGCTCACCGACACCACGTACGTCTTCGACGAACCCACCACGGGCCTGCACCCGCACGACATCAGCCGGATGAACGACCTCCTGCTCCGGCTGCGGGACAAGGGCAACACGGTGCTCGTCGTCGAGCACAAGCCGCAGACCATCGCCATCGCCGACCACGTCGTCGACCTCGGCCCCGGCGCCGGTACGGCAGGCGGCACCGTCTGCTTCGAGGGCACTGTCGAGGGACTGCGGGCCGCCGACACCATCACCGGACGCCATCTCGACGACCGGGCCTCCCTCAAGAAGTCCGTGCGCGAGCCCACCGGCGCCCTGGAGATCCGCGGCGCGACGGCGCACAACCTGCGCGGCGTCGACGTCGACATCCCGCTCGGGGTGCTCGTCGTCGTCACCGGCGTCGCCGGTTCCGGCAAGAGCTCGCTCCTGCACGGGTCGATCCCCGCCGACGCGGGCGTGGTATCGGTGGGGCAGGACCCGATCCGGGGTTCGAGGCGGAGCAACCCGGCGACGTACACCGGGCTCCTCGACCCGATCCGCAAGGCGTTCGCGAAGGCCAACGGAGTGAAGCCCGCGCTGTTCAGCGCCAACTCCGAGGGGGCTTGCCCGAATTGCAAGGGCGCCGGTGTTGTCTACACCGACCTGGCGATGATGGCGGGAGTCGCCTCCACCTGCGAGGAGTGCGAGGGCAAGCGGTTCGAGGCGTCGGTTCTGCACCACCGCCTCGGGGGCCGCGACATCAGCGAGGTGCTCGCCATGTCGGTGACCGAGGCCGAGGAGTTCTTCGGTACGGGCGAGGCGCGCACACCGGCAGCGCACCGCGTCCTCGGCCGGCTCGCCGACGTCGGCCTCGGCTACCTCAGCCTCGGGCAGCCGCTCACCACGCTGTCCGGCGGGGAACGGCAACGACTCAAGCTGGCCACCCACATGGCCGAGAAGGGCGGTGTCCACGTCCTCGACGAGCCGACCACCGGCCTGCACCTCGCCGACGTGGAGCAGCTGCTCGGCCTGCTCGACCGGCTCGTCGACTCAGGGAAGTCGGTGGTCGTCGTCGAGCACCACCCGGCCGTCATGGCCCACGCCGACTGGATCATCGACCTCGGCCCCGGCGCGGGCCACGATGGTGGCCGGATCGTCTTCGAGGGCACCCCCGCCGACCTCGTCGCCGCCCGCTCCACCCTCACCGGAGAGCACCTCGCGGACTACGTCGGCGCCTGACGGGGCTGCCCAGCGCCCATCAGACGCCCGTCAGGGCCGTTCTGGGCCGTTGGCCCCTGTCCGGGCCCCATAAGCCCGGACAGGGGCCCTGAGGCGGGAGGAGCGGCCGACGGGCCGGCAGGGGACGGCCCTGGAGACCCGGCTGCGCCGAGGACGCGCCCGGCCTCCGAACCGGCCGGCAGCGTCCGGCCGCAGCGCTACCACCCGGCCGCCGCCGACCGCCAGGGTGTGACCGGTCACGTACACGAACGTCTCCGAGACCAGGAAGACCACGGCACCTCCCGGATCACCGGATTCACCGATGCGCCCGAGCGGGCTGTGAGTGTCCACGAGCCGGTTCTCCTCGGCCCGTTCGGTCAGGAGGTCCGTGGTCAAGGCGGTACGCATGCAGTCGGGCACGATGGCATTGGCCCCGATGCCGTACCGCCCCCATTCGTGTGCCGTGTTCTTGGTGACCCGGACGACGGCGGCCTTGGACGCGTCGTACACGGAGGAACGCTCACCGTCGACCACGAGGCCGCCGATGGAGGCGAGGTTGATGATCCGTCCGCCTCCGCGCTCCCGCAAGGCACACGCGCCGGGCGTTGCGCGGAGAGCAGGTGCCGCGCAGGTCGACGGAGAGTGTGGTGTCCAACCCCTCGGAGGTGGCCTCCAGGGCGCTGCCGCGCAGCGAGACGCCCGCGTTGTCCACCACGACGTCCGGACTGTCCCCGGTCACCTCCAGGGCGTTGAAACGCGGCCTCGACCCCGCTCGGTCGCGTGGAGTGGAGCTCCAGAGGGGAGCCGCCGCGCCTCAGGCGCCGAGAGGCCGACGCGCTGCCCTGGAGCGTTGTCGGGGATTGCTGTCCGGCTGTCGCGACGCGGGCGAGACCTGGAACCCCGAAGCGAGGCCCTGGCGGCCCGTACGCGGTCGAGGCGCTCGCCCGCATCAACCGATCCGACTCACAGTCCATGGCCGCCCCGAGAGGCACCACTACGGCTCCGGCCGGCAACCCGACTTCGTGCGTTCGTCAGGGCCCCTCCCCCGCCGATCCGCTTCGGGGATGGCGATCCTCCAGGCTCGATAGTTGAAGCGTAAATGACTTCTCTGAGGGGGCCTGAGAGCGCGGGGCTCAGCTGCTGACTTCCCGCCCGGAACCCGCATTCGCGGCCGTACAAGCGGCGTCGAGCCCTCGGCGCTCCGTCCGTCACGAGGATATTCCAGCCCGGAATCGGGCGCGTTTCGTCCCCTGAGCCGCCCCCGAGCGCCGACAGCCGGACCTGTTGCCGGAGTGCTGTCCCGCTCCACTCCCCCGCGGCTGGAGCGGTGCCTTCCGAGAGGTAATCCGCCAGGCGGATCCGACCGATGTGCTTGAGAAGTACGGCGATGGAACCGAGACCGGGCAGTACTGGGTGATACGCCACCAGGGCGATGCCTCGGACCCGCATCAGGAGCCGGCGCCCCAGCGGGCATGCTCTGTTGCCCGCCGAACAGGGCCTGCGGCTCAGTCGCTCCATCGAAAGGACGGTCGTCAGGAACAGGAATCGCTGTCGGCAACGTCCTCCTTGTCGCGATGGGGGCCTTCGGCGAGACGGGCGCTCAGGCAGTGCGCTCATGAGGTGTTGTCGAGCACGCTCGATTGCACCGTGTACGGAGCCCGCTGTCGGTGCGGTTGCTCGAGGACGCCGATGGAATCGATCTCGTGTGGAGAAGGCCGACGGTATGCGCGGGGGCCTCGGGGCGGCATCGGTCGATGGGCGGTGAGGAGTGACTGCCGCCGTGGGTCATGGTTCGTAGCCGTCCTCATGAGACACGAAGCATTGCCCAGGGCGAGAAGACCGTGAGCGCGGACGGTCTCTCGGGCGCCTCGCTTCTGGTCGATGCGGGGCTGGCGGGGTGGCCGACTTCCCGGCCTATCCGGTGCGCTTTGGTTCTGCCGGGAGACGTCGAGCGAGAAACCGCCCGATGCGGGTGGGGGCTTCCGGTCTACGGAGCGGATGGATGGGTGGCGCAAGTTCTCATAGGTGGCCGATCCATGACGCGCGTGGACAGAAGGAGATCTGCTTCCGATGGTGTCGCTGTCTATCGCGAGCCTTCATCGGCTCATCAACCGAATCCCTTGGTGCGATGCAGGGAGTCGCGAGTCAGCGGATCACATGATGGGAGAAGGAGAGGGAAGCCCCCAGCGATCCCGGTCTCTGAAGGATGGTCTGTTGCTTGGCTCTCTTATGGACTTCGAGAGCACTGACCCAGATCTCGGAGTTCAGGCGTTCGCGCACCATGCTCTCGGGCTTTGCCCGCGAAGTTCCTCGTGCGTGCTTCATACGGTTCGTATCACGAGGACACACTGGTGGAGCTGAAGCACCGTGAAGGTACCAGAGCTCGCCAGGTTCGATCGCTCCTTTGCTGGGCTGATCACCGACTTCGGGTGGACCGCGGGAAGGATCGGTCTGCTGGTCAGGGTCTGCGCGACTCATAGTGATCGAGTGGGCAACAAGTCGAGCGGGGACAACGGGTGACATCTGATTGGTGATGGAGCTGTCTGGTGTCTTCGTCCACTTGAGCGTTTCGCTGACAGTGATGGGAAGACGTGAAAGCGAACAAGAAGGGATGCTTGGGTTCGATTGAACTTGCTGACCGCATCGCCAGGGGCCACTCCGACTTCCCTTGAAGGTGATGTGCAGGCTCGATCTGATCGCATAGAATGATGGCATCTTGTTCGAGGCAAAAACAGGCTCTGACCTGCGGAAACAAACATCGACGCAAACATGGACGCAAGCTTGTACACACACCTGGAGGCTCGCTTGATCGCGAGCTGCGTCAAAGGTGCTTCAACTTGCTCGGAAGTTTATGTGAGTCTCGGCGGCTTCTCTCGTGTGATGGGGAACCTTGCACATCATGGTGATGCAGGTGTTTCTATACGTCTTCGTCAAGGCCGTGATGAGCGTGTGGTGCTGAGCTGGTTTGCGAGTCGGTTTGCGAGCCGGACGGCAGGTGGGAGTGTGCGCCTGATTATGTGCCACTTCGTCGATGGAAGTGCAGCCCACCAGGTCGGTTGGCTGCACAGCAGCCAACCGGGTTCACCCGTGTGCGAGGTAACCCACGGAATGTCATGCAGGGAAGCGTGCGTGACGATGAGCCTGATGACAGGCATCTTCGGATACGTACGTGCTGATGTCCGCTCCAACGGGGTGCCATGTCAGGATGCGAGCCGATCAGCATGTTCGAGTGTCGGTCACCCGAAGTGCGGGCCGGTCGGCCAGATCACACATGCGTCCAGGTGTCGGCGCGTGAGCCCGTCAGCTTGCCAGTTCGCGGGCTTCGGGGTGGGTGCCTCTCCCCGTAAGCAGACGGGCTTGAGTGCTGGTTGGTTCTCGCACTGCTTTGAAAATTCGATGGTGAATCGATGTGATGACTCGCTGCCGAGCAAGTGCATGGGTTCGGTGCCGGGCATGGGCGTCAGGGGGCACGCCAAGTGATGTGTGGGTTCATCCGGCAGCCCGACAGGGAGTGCAAGGGGAGGTGGCCCAGCAGATCGGGTGACGGGTTGCTTGGTCGGCACGATGCTGGGTGCGATGGGAAGCGGGTCGGCGAATCGGTGAACCATCCCGCTCGCAAAGTTGCTGGCCAGTCCGATGAGTGATGGGCCGCCAGGTGTGTCGGTGGGATTACCGACGGGTTGGCCGGTCAAGGGGGGAGGACACGGGCCCGCGGGGGAGTGCGCCGCCCCGGAGGGTAATGTGGCTGAGGACTTGGCGAGATGCGGGCGTGGTGGCCTGGGAGGAAGCAGGAAGGGCTGCTCGACACCCCATCGATCGTCCGGGCCGCCCGAATCCCTGACGTGTAGTGAGTCAACCGGCGTGTTGGTCGATGGAATCTGAGGGTTACCTGATAGCGTGTGCTGCGCTTTGTTCCACAACTGGGTTGGAGGTGACTGTTCTTGTGGTTGTGCCAGGAGTGGTCATCACCCATCGCTCCATCCCCAGCCACGCGGTGTGTCAGATGGGTTGAGGGGCAGATGGATCAGCCTGAGGAAAAGCGGTGCGGCTTATGCGAGGTGCAACTCTCAAAGGGCCACTGACCTGGCGGGACGGGGTCGCCAGGGGGCTTTTCGCGGACGGATCCCCGCCCTCGGGCCCTACCTCGCACCGTGATGGAGCGTTTTGGAGCGCAGGATCGTTCTGAGCGAAGTTTTGACCACGCATAACAGTTCAAATCGGGCATACAGCGCCCTCTTTCCGGGCCTGAATCCAGAGTGAGAGGACCCATGTCCAGTCCCTTCGCAGCACCTGACATCCGCGCCCAGCTGCCGGCGATCCCCTGGGGCTCGCTGTCGCACATCTTCATGTTCGGCAACGGCAAGGGCGGCGTCGGCAAGTCCTCCGTCTCCGCCAACGCCGCCGGCAAGGCCGCGCGCAGCGGACTGCGGACGCTCATCATCGACTGCAACGCCCAGGGCAACATCGCGCGTGAGCTCGGCTACAAGAAGGCCGAGTGGAACGACGGGGGAGCGGGGCTGCTCGAATCCCTTCGGGCGGGTACGCCGCTGAACCCGCGTGAGAACGTGCGCGAGAACCTTGACGTGGTCATGGGCGGACCGGCGCTCGGCGACGAGTTCGGCATCTTCTTCCACACGCTTCTCGCGAAAGAGGGCCCGCACGCGTACCTGCGGCTGCTGATGTGCCTGCTGCCCATTGCGCACAGGTACCAGATCATCGTTCTCGACACGCCTCCCGAGAACCCCTCCCTGCAGCGGCTCGCCCTGTCGGCGGCGCGATGGCTCGTCATCCCGGTCAAGAGCGACGGCGGTGCCGAGGACGGGCTTGCCCAGATCGGCCTCGAATTCTCGTACGTCAAGTTCGTCAGTCAGATCAACCCACACATCGCGCTTCTCGGCGTGCTGCTGTTCGACACGGGGCGTACGTACACAGGGATCCATGCCGACGTACGGCAGCAGGTCCAGAAGGTGCTCGGGCAGGAAGCCCATATGTTCAAGCACCTCATCGGTCACACCGAGTCGGTGGCACGGCTCGTGCGCAAGCGCGGCATGCTCGTGTCGGAGTTGGCCGAACGACGGGCGGGCGGCGACCGGAGCATTCCGGAGACCGTCGCGGGACTGGCCGCCGACTATGAAGGCTTCACCGAAGAAATGTTCGCTCGGGCTCTTGAGCTGAGGAAGGAAACTGCGGCATGACACCGCCGAAGGGCAAGAAGCGCGTGGACGAGGACGACGAGCAGAACATGTCCGACGAAGGCGTCGGCAATCTGTTCAGCGGAGGAGGGGCGCCCTCCAGCGCGCTGGCGGGCTGGGCGAGCGCACCGGCGGTGCAGCCGACCGTCGCCCCTGTCCAGCCCACCCCGATCGTGGAGCCGGCGAGACCGGTGTCGGTGATTCCGCAGCCTTCGCGGGAGGTTGTCGAGGAACCCGCCGAGGTCGATGACGCGGACACGGCCAAGCCGGTCGGCTTCTACGTCTCCACGAACGTTGCGAACCGGTTCCGCAAGCACCGCAAGCAGACCGACCTCACCCACACGCAGATCGTTCTCCTCGCCGTCGAGGCGGCCGTGGAGAAGGGGGTCGCGCAGGTGGTCGAGGACGCGCGCCGTGCGCCCAAGTTCCAGTCGAAGCTGTTCGCGGTGAAGCCCGACGACACGGATCTGCGCGGCCTCGGCCCCGTTCAGTTGCAGTACAAGCCCACCAAGGCACAGCGCGGCATCATCAACGGGCTCGTCGGCGAGTCAGGTCTCCCGGACCACACGAAGTTCCTCGCGGTCGTCCTCGACCAGTACCTGCCGGGACGCCGGGACGTGTGAGGCTCGGCGAAGGCCGGCCCGGTTGACGTTCGGCGAAGAGCCCGGCCGTGTGGGGTCCGGCGGAGGCCGGGGCAGGTGGGGGTTCGGCGAAGAAGGAGTGACGAGGGTGGCGCAGGGGCGGCGCTCGCAGGCTCGGCGCGATGAGCGGGACCGAGCCGATGACGAGTGACGCTCCCGGGCGCGGACCGGCCTTCACGGGGGAGAGCGCCGAACCGATCGACTCCTACGGCCTCACCGTCGGCGGACCAACCGTCGGCCAAGCGGCTGCGCTCGTCGGAGTCAGTGTGAAGACGCTGCACCACTGGGACGCGATCGGCCTCGTGTGTCCGAGTGAGCGCACCTGGGCCGGGTACCGGGTGTACTCGGGCGACGACGTCGCCCGGATCCATCAGGTCCGCGTCTACCGGGGCCCGGGTTCCCGCTCGCCCGGATCGGCCGGATCCTCGACGACCCGTCTCTCGACGCCCGCCACCATCTGCGTCGGCAGCGAACGCGGCTCATGAAGCGCATCGCGCATCGGTAGACGGTGGTTCGCGCGGTGGACCGCATGCTGGAGGTCTGGTGCACGGGGATGCGGCTGACTGCCGGGTGCGACACCGCTGCGCCTCGCTGTGGCATCGACGTGGCAGGGGTGCAGCACCTGACCGCGTACGTTCCGGCTCGTGAGCGTGCATGGAGGGTTGCCGGCGGCCCGGGGGGTTCCGTGGCCGTGTCCGGAGGGTCTTTGGCCGGCCTGGAGGCGTGTGGACGTGTCCGGAGGGTCCGTGGCCGGCCTGGAGCGCTTGTGGGCGTGTCCGGAGGGGTAGGGGCGTCAACTTCACAGCTGTTGGTCCACCCCTCCCGGCACCAGGCGTTACGGGGCACGAGATGGGTGCGCGCCACTCGTCGATGTTGACCTTCGAGTTGGTTGAAGCCCAATGATGGCGAGGTGCCGAATTCCGAGCTGATGCCGATCGGGGTCTTCGCCCAACGCAGTGGTCTGACTCCCAGTGCGTTGCGGTTCTACGCCGACTCCGGGCTGCTGCCCCCTGCCGAAGTCGATCCGGTCACGGGCTACCGCTACCGGGTCTATTCGCAGTGCACCGGGCTTCGGCCCGGTGGTGAAGCGAATCTTTGGCCTGCTCTGACCTCGGCTGTGGACACGGGTCCGTACTGTTCACCTCGGCCGGCGTCAGAGCGGCCGGTTC
>NZ_JBIARH010000069.1:0-19809 GCF_042889785.1 Streptomyces sp. NPDC002476
GTACGCGAGCGAGTACGCGTCCGTGTACTCCTCCGTCGTCTTCGCCGGAGCGTACGAGTGGCGGTAGTCGCACTTGTCGGTGAGACCGTCGCGCTTACCGTCCCTGGCGCCCTTGGCCTTGCCCTCGGCGGCATCGTTGAGCCCCGAAGGCGGCGTGGTGGTCGCCTCATCGCTGCAGTAGGTGTCGTAGTTCGTCCGGTACGCGAGCGAGTACGCGTCCGTGTACTCCTCCGTCGTCTTCGCCGGAGCGTACGAGTGGCGAAGGTCGCACTTGTCGGTGAGACCGTCGCGCTTACCGTCCCTGGCGCCCTTGGCCTTGCCCTCGGCGGCATCGTCCATGGGGAAACGCGCGACATCGGAGGCTGTCGTTGCCGAGGTTTCCGTGGTGGCGGCCGCGGCCTGCGACATCGCCGCCGGCGAGAGGGCCACGGCTGCTGCGACGAGGGGGCTCGCCAGAGCGATGATGTGCTTTGCACGCATAGCTATCCCCTTTCTCGAGGTCAATACGCGTGGATGGTGCCTCGGACCTGGCCGGACGCAGACGAATGCGGTCGCGAGCCAGGGAATGGCTTCTGCACTGTGTGTTGTGCACTGGGCACCATGAGAGGGCCGGTGGATTCCGGCTTCCGAACGCCAATTGCGCTGCATGCCTGCAACTGCGCAGCTTTGACGCCTTCAACTCGAAGGTAGCGAGCCGGGTCCGATATGTCCACCTATGCGGAAATACGCCCGGGATCCGTTGGGGCCGGGGCGTGGAGGGCCCGCACTGCGACGGGTGGCGCGTCCATGGGCCGACCGGGGATCTCACGTTTGGTGGCACAGCGGTCGACCCGATGCCGCCGGGGCAGTAAGAGGCATTCGCGCAGGTCAGCGCGTACTCCCGCCGCACGGACAACAAAAAAAGAAATCGCCCTCAGGTTTCCGGTATTCGATTCGGGCGAGAAAAACCTCACTGACTTTCGCGTTTCGCTTCTTTTTCGCCTTCCCGGGCGGGGTTATCGCCCGGCGGGTGCGGACCTGACGCGGGGGGCGCGTCGGCCCCCCGGCCCGCACTCCCCGGCCCGCGCCTTCTGCCCGCGCATCCCGTCCGTTCACCCGGCGCCGCACTGAGTACCCGCACTCATGTGCCCCACGAGGAAGCCGCGTTGACTCGTACGCATGACCGGGAACCTCATGGACGACATCACCGCGCCCCGCCCGCCGCGCACCTGGATCGCCTCGCTGCTCTCCACGGTCGTGACGCTTCCGCTGGCGTGCGTCGCGCTGATGTACGCCGGGCTCTCGCCCATGGCCTGCGACCCCTGCAACGGAGCCGAGGCCCACCGGTTCGACGCGAGCTTCGAGCCTGCGTGGACGGTGTTCACCTGCGGTCTGGTGCTGGCGCTGTTCACCCTGGTGGCGAGCTGGGTCCTCTGGCGGCGCAGGCCGCCCGCCGGTCTCGCCCTCGCGGTCGCCGCCCCCGGTGTCGTGCTCCTCGCGACGCTGGTGTTCACGGCCATGGTCGACTGGCCCTGACAGAGCCGGATTCCCGAAGCCTGGAAGGACCCCGCCCCATGCCGCAGCCCGCGAGTGATCTCCACCTCCTCGTCGAGGGGTTCCGCGCCCTGCCCGCGGACGACGACCGCCGACGGGCGATCGTCGCCGGACTGGGCACCGACGACACCGCCGTCCAGGCCGCGCCCTTCCTCGCATCCGTCGTCGCCGACCCGCACGAGTACGACCTGGCCCGGGTGGAGGCCGCCACGATCCTGCGCCTGTGGCCCCCGTCCGATCCCGTCACCGCCCGGACGGTCGCCCGGTCTCTGCTGGCCGCGCTCGACGACCTGGACGAGGACCTGGTCCGCCAGTACGCGGTTCATGCGCTCGGCTCCTACGCCGACGACCCGGCCGTGCACAAGACCCTGGCCGCCGCCGTGCTGGACAGCGGCACGGGCGACGACGGCGAAGGCGACGACGGCGAAGACGTCCTGGTCCGCTACAACGCCCTCGCCGCCCTCGAAGAGGCGGGCCCGAGCGACGCCCGCGCCGACGTGCTGCGCGCCCTCGCCCAGGATCCCGAACTCGGCTGCTCGGCGGCCCGCGTCCTCACGGCCTGGGGCCGCGCCCTCGACGACCCGGCGTAGGCGGCGCGGCCCGATCCCGCCCCCGCCCCGTACTCCAGGAACTCGTTCGCGGCGCCAGGCACCCGTGCCCAGTGGCGCTCGTCCCCCGCCGCGCGGAACGGTCAGCGACCGCCCAGCCGCTGCGCGACCTCCGTCGCCCAGTACGTCAGGATCATCTGCGCACCGGCCCTGCGGATGCCGGTCAGGCTCTCCAGGATCGCCGCGTCCCGGTCGATCCAGCCCTTCTCGGCGGCGGCCTCGATCATCGCGTACTCGCCGCTGATCTGGTACGCGGCGATCGGCACGTCCACCGCGTCGGCGAACTTCGCCAGGATGTCGAGGTACGGACCGGCCGGCTTGACCATGACCATGTCGGCGCCCTCTTCCAGGTCGAGCGCCAGCTCGCGCAGGGACTCGCGGGTGTTCGCCGGGTCCTGCTGGTACGTCTTGCGGTCGCCCTTCAGCGACGAGCCGACCGCCTCGCGGAACGGCCCGTAGAACGCCGAGGCGTACTTCGCGGTGTACGCGAGGATCGACACGTCCTCGTGGCCCGTCTGGTCCAGCGCGTCCCGGATCACCCCGACCTGGCCGTCCATCATGCCGCTGGGGCCGACCACGTGGGCGCCCGCGTCGGCCTGGACCTGAGCCATCTCCGCGTACCGCTCCAGCGTCGCGTCGTTGTCGACCCGGCCGTCTGCGGTCAGCACACCGCAGTGACCGTGGTCGGTGTACTCGTCCAGGCACAGGTCCGACATGACGACGAGGTCGTCACCGACCTCCTCGCGCACCGCCCGCAGAGCGACCTGGAGGATGCCGTCCGGGTCGGTGCCCGCCGTGCCCCGGGCGTCCTTCTTCTCGTCCGCCGGGACACCGAAGAGCATGATCCCGGAGACGCCCGCCGACACCGCCTCGGCGGCGGCCTTCCGCAGCGTGTCCAGGGTGTGCTGGTACACCCCCGGCATGGTCGAGATCGGGACGGGCGCGTCGACGCCCTCGCGTACGAAAGCAGGCAGGATCAGGTCCGCCGCGTCGAGCCGTGTCTCGGCGACCATGCGCCGCATCGCCGGGGTCGTCCGCAGCCGCCGGGGGCGGGAGCCGGGGAAGTTTCCGTACACAGTCATGCCTTGAGACTAGACCCGTACACATCACCGGTTTACCGACAGCTGTACCGGAAAAACCAGCGGCATCCCCGCCGGTCGGAGCCCCCCGGAAACGCCGCGAGCGCCGGGAACGGCGACGGGCGGCCCGGCCGCCGAAGCAGCCGGACCGCCCGGTCCGCATGCGTGTCGCGTATCTGTACGCGTCAGGTCGTCGTCGAACGGCGCCGCCGCGCCCCCGGACGCCGCTCGCTCGGCCGCGTCACCGGGTCACCGGCCTCCTTCGCCGCCTCCCGGCGCCGCGCGCCGAACTCGGCGAGGGCCTCGGCCAGCTTGTGCACCGAGGGTTCCGGCGACAGCACGTCGACGCGGAGCCCGTGCTCCTCCGCGGTCTTCGCCGTCGCCGGGCCGATGCACGCGATGACCGTGACGTTGTGCGGCTTGCCCGCGATGCCGACGAGGTTCCGGACGGTCGACGACGAGGTGAACAGGACCGCGTCGAACCCGCCACCCTTGATCGCCTCACGCGTCTCGGCCGGCGGCGGCGAGGCGCGGACCGTGCGGTACGCGGTGACGTCGTCGACCTCCCAGCCCAGCTCGATGAGGCCCGCCACCAGCGTCTCGGTGGCGATGTCGGCGCGCGGCAGGAAGACCCGGTCGATCGGGTCGAAGACCGGGTCGTACGGCGGCCAGTCCTCCAGCAGACCTGCGGCGGACTGCTCACCGGAGGGCACCAGGTCCGGCTTCACACCGAAGTCGACGAGCGCGGCGGCGGTCTGCTCGCCGACGGCCGCGACCTTGATCCCGGCGAAGGCACGGGCGTCGAGCCCGTACTCCTCGAACTTCTCCCGGACGGCCTTCACGGCGTTGACGCTGGTGAAGGCGATCCACTCGTACCGGCCCGTGACCAGGCCCTTGACCGCGCGCTCCATCTGCTGCGGGGTGCGCGGCGGCTCGACGGCGATCGTCGGGACCTCGTGCGGCACGGCACCGTACGAACGAAGCTGGTCGGAGAGCGACGCCGCCTGCTCCTTGGTCCGCGGAACGAGCACCTTCCAGCCGAACAGCGGCTTGGACTCGAACCACGCGAGCTGGTCGCGCTGGGCGGCGGAGCTGCGCTCACCGACCACGGCTATGACGGGGCGGTGCCCCTCCGGCGACGGCAACACCTTCGCCTGCTTCAGGACCTGCGCGATCGTGCCGAGGGTCGCCGTCCAGGTGCGCTGGCGGGTCGTCGTACCGGCCACCGTCACGGTCAGCGGGGTGTCGGGCTTGCGGCCCGCCGCGACCAGCTCACCGGCGGCCGCGGCCACCGAGTCGAGCGTCGTCGAGATGACGGCCGTGGCGTCGCTCGCGCCGACCTCGCCCCAGCAGCGGTCCGAGGCGGTACGGGCGTCCACGAACCGGACGTCCGCGCCCTGCGCGTCCCGAAGCGGCACACCGGCGTACGCGGGCACACCCACGACCTCGGCGATGCCCGGCACGACCTCGAAGGGGATACCGGCGGCGGCGCAGGCCAGCATCTCGGCACCGGCGTCCGCGTCCAGCCCCGGATCGCCCGGGACCGCACGGACCACCCGCTTGCCGCCCTTCGCTGCCTCCATGACAAGATTGACCGCATCCCTGAGAACGGGGACACCGGCGGCGGTTGACTGTGCGTCAACAACCGTCAGCTCGGGTGCGCTTACGCCTGCCCGCGCATGGCAGCGAACGACACCGAGAACGTCCGGCTCGGCGACAAGGACGTCCGCGCTCGCAAGCGCCTCGACGGCGCGCAGGGTCAGCAGTCCCGGATCGCCGGGACCAGCACCCAGGAAGGTGACGTGCCCGTGGGCGGACACGGCCGGAAAGTCGGATGCGGCGGGGCCGGTGGGGCTCAAAGTGCTCGCTCCCCGATAAGACCGGCCGCACCCTTGGCGAGCATCTCGGCCGCGAGCTCGCGACCGAGGGCCGCCGCGTCGTCCTGCGACGTGGGAACGGGACCGGTGGTGGACATCTGCACCAGCGAGGAACCGTCGGTGGAACCGACGACACCGCGCAGGCGCAGTTCGTTGACAGCCTGTCCGTCGGCCCGGAGGTCGGCCAGCGCACCCACGGGTGCGGAACAACCGGCCTCCAGGGCGGCGAGCAGGGCACGCTCGGCGGTCACGGCGGCCCGGGTGTACGGGTCGTCGAGCTCTCCGAGCGCGGCGACGAGGTCGGCGCTGCCGGCAGCGCACTCGATCGCCAGTGCTCCCTGGCCGGGAGCGGGCAGGACGGTGTCGGGCGACAGGAAGTCGGTCGCCTCACCGGTCCGGCCGAGGCGGCTGAGCCCGGCCGCGGCGAGTACCACCGCGTCCAGCTCCCCGCTTCGTACAAATCCGATACGCGTGTCGACGTTGCCCCGGATCGGCACCGTCTCGATGTCGAGGCCGTGGCTGCGGGCGTACGCGTTGAGCTGCGCCATGCGGCGCGGCGAGCCGGTGCCGATGCGGGCACCGGACGGCAGCTGCCCGAGGGTCAGCCCGTCCCGCGCCACCAGTACGTCGCGCGGGTCCTCGCGCACCGGTACGGCGGCCAGGACGAGGCCCTCGTGCGGGGTGGTCGGCAGGTCCTTGAGCGAGTGGACGGCGAAGTCCACGTCGCCGCGCAGCAGCGCCTCGCGCAGCGCGGCGACGAACACGCCGGTGCCGCCGATCTGCGAGAGGTGCTCGCGGGAGACGTCGCCGTACGTGGTGACCTCGACGAGCTCGACGGCCCGCCCGGTCACCTCGCTGACCGCCTCGGCGACCAGGCCGGACTGCGCCATGGCGAGCTTGCTGCGCCGGGTGCCCAGCCTCAGCGGCTTGGCGGCATCCGTGCCCAGGGGTGAGTTGTCGGTCATGACCGCCCTCGATTCGGGTCGTTCAGGTCTGCCCGGGAGACGGCGGCGACCGTCTGCGGGTCGAGGTCGAAGAGTTCTCGGAGCGCGTCGGCGTACCCGGCGCCGCCGGGCTCGCTGGCGAGCTGCTTGACCCGCACGGTGGGCGCGTGCAGGAGCTTGTCGACGACGCGGCGCACGGTCTGCGTGATCTCGGCGCGCTGCTTCGTGTCCAGGCCGGGGAGGCGCCCGTCGAGCCGGGCGATCTCGCCCGCGACCACGTCGGCGGCCATCGCGCGCAGCGCGACGACGGTCGGGGTGATGTGGGCGGCCCGCTGGGCGGCGCCGAATGCGGCCACCTCGTCGGCGACGATGGTGCGCACCTGGTCCACGTCGGAGGCCATCGGGGCGTCCGCGGACGCCTCGGCGAGCGACTCGATGTCGACGAGGCGCACCCCGTCGAGGTGGCCGGCGGCGCCGTCGATGTCGCGCGGCATGGCGAGGTCGAGCAGGGCGAGGCGGACGGGGCCGTCGTTCCGGGCGGGCGCGGTCTTCCCGGCGGACACCTCGCGGACCGGCTCGTGGGGCAGGCCGAGCGCCCCGGCGACGACCTCGGCGGTCAGCACCAGGCCCGTCGCACCGGTGCACGAGACGACGATGTCGGCACGTGTCAGTTCGTCGGGGACCGCGGCCATCTCCACGGCGCGGGCGGCCACTCCGGTGCCGCCGGGCTGGCCCAGGATCTCGACGAGCCGGTCGGCACGGGCCCGGGTCCGGTTGGCGACGGCGATCTCGGCGACACCGGCACGGGCCAGGGTGGCGGCGGCCAGCGAGGACATCGATCCGGCGCCGATCACCAGGGCGCGCTTGCCCCGGGCCCACTCGGCGACGTCCTCGCCCGCCGCGAGCTGTTCGAGACCGAAGGTGACGAGCGACTGCCCGGCCCGGTCGATCCCGGTCTCGCTGTGGGCGCGCTTGCCGACCCGCAGCGCCTGCTGGAACAGGTCGTTCAGCAGCCGTCCCGCGGTGTGGAGCTCCTGGCCCCGCGCCAGCGCGTCCTTGATCTGGCCGAGGATCTGGCCCTCGCCGACGACCATCGAGTCCAGCCCGCACGCCACCGAGAAGAGGTGGTGGACGGCCCGGTCCTCGTAGTGCACATAGAGATACGGAGTGAGCTCGTCCAGACCCACGCCGCTGTGCTGGGCGAGGAGGCTGGACAGCTCGGCGACGCCCGCGTGGAACTTGTCCACGTCGGCGTACAGCTCGATGCGGTTACAGGTGGCCAGTGCCGTGGCCTCGGCCGCGGGCTCCGCGGCGAGCGCGTCCTGGAGGAGCTTGGCCTGTGTCTCACCGGCCAGCGAGGCCCGCTCCAGTACGGAGACGGGGGCGCTGCGGTGGCTCAGCCCTACGACGAGAAGACTCATGCCGGCATCACGGCGGGCATGTCCCCGTCAGGTCCCTTACGGCCTTCGGCGACCGGACGCACCGGCGCCTCCTCCGCGTCCGGCACGGCCGGCACGGACACGTCCTGGGCGACCCCGGCGGCGCTCTGGCCGACTCCGGCCTCACCGGTGTCCTCGACCGACTTGCGCTGCTCGTGGAAGGCGAGGATCTGGAGCTCGATGGAAAGGTCCACCTTGCGGACGTCGACGCCGTCGGGCACGGAGAGCACCGTCGGCGCGAAGTTCAGGATGGAGGTGACGCCCGCGGCGACGAGCCGGTCGCAGACCTGCTGCGCGGCACCGGCCGGGGTCGAGATGACACCGATCGACACCCCGTTGTCCCGGACGATCGTCTCCAGGTCGTCGGCGTGCTGCACGGGAATCCCCGCGACGGGCGTCCCGGCCATCGCGGGATCGGCGTCGATCAGGGCGGCGACCCGGAAACCGCGGGAGGCGAAACCGCCGTAGTTGGCGAGTGCGGCGCCGAGGTTACCGATACCGACGATCACGACCGGCCAGTCCTGGGTCAGCCCGAGCTCGCGGGAGATCTGGTAGACGAGGTACTCGACGTCGTACCCGACCCCGCGCGTCCCGTAGGAGCCGAGGTAGCTGAAGTCCTTGCGGAGCTTGGCGGAGTTGACCCCCGCCGCCGAGGCGAGTTCCTCGGACGAGACCGTGGGGACCGAGCGCTCGGAGAGCGCGGTCAACGCGCGCAGATACAGCGGAAGCCGGGCGACGGTGGCCTCGGGAATCCCTCGGCTACGGGTCGCCGGTCGGTGAGTTCGGCCAGTTGCCACGGTGCTCCTGCGGTATGAGCGGGGCTCCAGGCGGCCGTATTTCGCATGACCGCCCCGTCGAATGCAGGCTATGTCTTTGTGAACGTGTGCACAAAGATTGTGTCCGTTTTGTCCGGTCAACGTGACCGGGGTCACGAACTTTCGTCGCGCAATCCCGGAACCGGGAACCACGTCAAACCGTTGCAGACCCGAAGGGGGCAAAGCGGCACACACTCCTCACTACCACTCCCCCGAGACCACTCAAAACGCCCATGATGGTAACCGGGTTTCACTCACGAACCCAGCGCGTCGCGCAGCCTCCCCGGGTCCACCCGCCAGAACGTGTGCTGCTCGCCGTCGATCAGGACGACCGGGATCTGCTCCCAGTACGCGCGGTGCAGCGCCTCGTCCTGCGTGATGTCCTTCTCCTCCCAGGAAGCGCCGGTCTGCGCGCACACCTCCCGCACCACCTCCCTCGCGTCGTCGCAGAGGTGACACCCCGGCTTGCCCACGAGGGTCACCGTCCGGTCGGCGGGGTTCTTCTTCGTACGTCGGAACATGGCGCTCATGCCCTCATTCTGCGCCGCACCACGAGGCGTTCCCGCCCGGCATGCCGTCCGGCGCCCGCCCCCTGCCCCGCCCGCGAGATCTCCGGAGCGCGGACCACACCCCCGCCCGGCTTCTTCGCCTCTTCGCCGCTCCTTCGACAAAGCGACGACCAAGAGTTCACGGCACGGCATCCCGGCAGGTCGGGAAGGGCCCGAGCACATGGCTATGCTCACGGCATGGCCGCTCTTGGATGGCTCACACCCCGTAGACGCCCCGCGACAGCACGGAGCGTGCTGGCAGGCGAGGCCGCAGCCGAGGCTGCGCGGAAGTCCGCCCTGCGCAGCGAACACCCCGACGACGACCGGCCCTCCGCAACCGCCGCCCGCGAAGCCGCCGGATCCCCCGGAGCCGCCGAGGCCCCCGAGGCCCGGGAAACCGGCCGCGCGAAGACGGCGAAGCCCACGAAGAACGCGAGGGCCGCCGAGCCGAAGAAGGACTCGGAGAGGGAGAAGGAGAAGGAGAAGGGAAAGGGGAAGGAGAAAGGGGCGGACAGGGAGAAGAAGCCCGAGGAACCCACCTTCCCCGTCGCCGGTGACGACCGGGCCGCCGCCTTCTTCGACCTGGACAACACCGTCATGCAGGGCGCGGCCCTGTTCCACTTCGGCCGCGGCCTGTACAAGCGCAAGTTCTTCCAGCGCCGCGAACTGACCCGCTTCGCCTGGCAGCAGGCATGGTTCAGGCTGGCCGGCGTCGAGGACCCGGATCACATGCAGGACGCCCGCGACAGCGCCCTGTCCATCGTCAAGGGCCACCGCGTCTCCGAGCTGATGGCGATCGGCGAGGAGATCTACGACGAATACATGGCCGACCGCATCTGGCCCGGCACCCGCGCCCTCGCCCAGGCCCACCTGGACGCCGGTCAACGGGTCTGGCTGGTCACCGCCGCCCCCGTCGAGACGGCCACGATCATCGCCCGCCGACTCGGCCTGACCGGCGCGCTCGGCACGGTCGCCGAGTCCATCGACGGCGTCTACACCGGCCGCCTGGTCGGCGAACCGCTGCACGGACCCGCGAAGGCCGAGGCGGTCCGCGCCCTGGCCGCCGCCGAGGGCCTCGACCTCGACCGCTGCGCCGCGTACAGCGACTCGCACAACGACATCCCGATGCTCTCCCTGGTCGGCCACCCGTACGCGATCAATCCGGACGCCAAGCTCCGCAAGTACGCCCGCGCCCACGACTGGCGACTGCGGGACTACCGGACGGGCCGCAAGGCGGCCAGGGTCGGCATCCCCGCCGCGGCCGGGGTCGGCGCCCTCGCGGGAGGCACGGCCGCCGCCGTCGCGCTGCACCGTCGCCGCCGCTGACACACCGACGCGTCCGGCCGGCCGCCCCGCCGTTCACCGGACCGCCCACCGATCGCACAGTCGTTCGCCGCCCGTCGAGCCGCCACCACCCGCCGGGCGGAGCCCGGTCGCGCCCGGACACGACACGATCGGGACTCCCTGCCCACCGGTCGCCCCGACCAGTCGACACACCCCCACTCAGCCACGCCCGGTTCCCCTCGCAGGCAAATCACGAAGTAATCCGATCAATAACCGGTCACGATGTGCTACTTGATACGTCGATTAGTCGCTACAGAAGCGACGTAATCGGTGATTTGAGCAACTGGGTGTAGCACTGTCTGCACGAAGCGTTATTCTCCTCAGACGCATTCCGAACCCCTGACTCACTACGACGAGTGAGGGTTTCGCACTGCACGTGATGGAAGCTCTGCCTCTGGGAGTCCCGTGTACCCACACGTCGGGGTTGACGCCTCGGGCCTGGCTACGCTGCGCGCATCGGTCGCCAACCGCTTGCGCGGCTTCGTCCCCACCGCGTACGCCGTACCCGCATTCGCCGCCCCCGCGCCAGTCGGCCCTTGCTACGCCATGGCCGAACGCGGTGCGGCGGTCGGAAGACGCGGCAGCCGCGGCGCAACAACCACGTCCACCGTCCGCCGTCCCACCGCCGACAGCGACAGCGCGCGCATGATGGAGCTCGTCGAGCGCGCGCAGGCCGGCGAGGCCGAAGCCTTCGGCCGCCTGTACGACCAGTACAGCGACACCGTCTACCGCTACATCTACTACCGCGTGGGCGGCAAGGCCACGGCGGAGGACCTCACCAGTGAGACCTTCCTGCGCGCCCTGCGCCGCATCTCGA
This sequence comes from Streptomyces sp. NPDC002476, assembly GCF_042889785.1. NCBI lineage: Bacteria > Bacillati > Actinomycetota > Actinomycetes > Kitasatosporales > Streptomycetaceae > Streptomyces > Streptomyces sp. NPDC002476. The sequence goes on from NZ_JBIARH010000069.1 coordinate 11,005, forward strand.
CGTTCACCTGGCAGGGCCGCGACTTCGGCGCCTGGCTGGTCACGATCGCCCGCAACCTCGTCGCCGACCACTTCAAGTCCAGCCGCTTCCGCCTGGAGGTGACCACCGGCGAGATGCTCGACGCGAACGAGGTCGAGCGCAGCCCGGAGGACTCCGTCCTGGAATCCCTCTCCAACGCCGCACTGCTCCAGGCCGTACGGCGGCTCAACCCCCAGCAGCAGGAGTGCGTGACCCTGCGCTTCCTGCAGGGCCTCTCGGTCGCCGAGACCGCCCGTGTCATGGGGAAGAACGAGGGCGCGATCAAGACCCTGCAGTACCGCGCCGTCCGCACCCTGGCCCGCCTCCTGCCGGACGACGCCCGCTGACCCTCCCTTCCGAACACCCTTCCCCGACCGGCCGCACAGCCCCGATCGAGCCGTCCCCACCGCACCGCCACGGCCCCGCCGTCCCGCACGGAGCCTCCCGATCACCGACCCGCCCCACCCGGCCGGTCCCGGCCCGATCAGCCCCTCGTCCGGCCGCGCGCCCGGCTCGGCCGACCCGCCGACGTCACGCCTGGCGATACCTTCCTCACACAAAGTCCGGTCACTCTTCTTGCGTAACCCAAGTGCCGCGCCCCTCGTTGTGTCGGTTGCAGGCCCCCTGTCGTCACCCATGTCCGCTGACACTCACTCATTCGTGTGGAAGCGCTCAAGGTGTACAACCTTCCTGACACCCAGGGGAGTCGACCGTCATGACGAGAGGAGGTGCCGCCAGTGATCGCAAACGTTTCGGCGCACCGGCGGGCGAACGCCTTCGCCCAGGCCCTGGAGGAGCAGCCGCCCCGCGACGAGGCGGCCGCACAGCCCGAGGAAGCGGCCGAACAGGCCGACCACGGGCCGCTGTTGGCCCTGGCGAACGGCCTCGGTGAGCTACCGCGGCCGGAGTTGGATCCCGAAGTCAAAGTGGTGCAGCGAGCCCAGCTCGTCGCCGCCATGGAGGCCATGTTCGCCGAGGGCGGCGCGTCCGCGGGCCCTACGGTGCCCGAGCAGCGCACGAAGGGTGCCCATCGGGCCTCCGCGCTCCGGAAACTGCGTCCGCGTTCGCGCTGGTCGAAGGGGCTCGCGGCCGGCGGGCTCACCGTCGGTGTCGCGGCGGGGGCCTTCGGCGGAGTGGCCGCTGCCAGTTCCGATGCCCTGCCGGGTGATTCGCTGTACGGGCTCAAGCGCGGCATGGAGGACATCCATCTCGGGCTGGCCAGCGGCGACACCGACCGCGGCGAGGTCTACCTCGACCAGGCGTCGACCAGGCTGAGCGAAGCCCGCCGCCTGATGGAGCGCGCCCGTTCCGGCGACCTCGACCACGAACAGCTCGGTGAGATCCGGCGCACGCTCAACGGCATGACGCACGACGCCACCGAGGGCCACCGCCTGCTCCGCGCGGCCTATCAGCGGGACGGCGCCATCGGCCCGATCCAGACCCTGGATTCCTTCTCCCGCTCGCACCGCGGGAGCTGGAGCAGCCTGCGCGACCGGCTGCCGCTGCAGCTGACCGATGTCGGCAACCAGGTCAGCTCGGTGTTCGACGCCATAGACGAGGAGGTCGGACCGCTGCAGTCGCTGCTGCCCCGCGGCCCGGAACGGAGCGACGACACGAAGCGGTCCGACATCGGGGAACGGGACACGGCCCCGTCCCGTACGGGCGGGACCAGGCCCTCCGCGCCGGACGTCCCCCACGACCGTACGAGCGACGGCGCCACGCCACGCCCGACCGACGGTTCCGGCAGCGCCACCTCCGAGGGCCTGCTCTCCGGTGGCACGGACGGACTGTTCGGCACCCAGCCCCCGCGCACCGACCCGTCCACCGGCGGCCGGATCATCCCGCCGCCGTCCCCGGACGTGACGCTGCCCCCGCTCCTCCCCGGGCTGCTCCCGGGTCTGGGCATCGACAGCGAGCGCGTGGACGAGTGACCCGTCCCTCACCCCTCGATCACCGGCCGTCCCGAGCTGGTCCGGAGATCGAGGGGTGAGCCGCCGTAAGGACCCTTCGACAGGATCCGGCGAAGGCATCCTGTCGAAGGACCTGGCGGGAGAACCCGTCAGAAGAACACCGACCTCCGCTGCACCAGCAGCTTGTACAGGGTGTGCTGGATCCGCTCGCGCACCTGATCGGTCAGGTTGAACATCAGCATCGGGTCGTCCGCCGCCTCCATCGGATACCCGCTCGTGGAGATCGGTTTTCCGAACTGGATCGTCCACTTCGTCGGCAGCGGCACCGCCCCCAGCGGGCCCAGCCAGGGGAACGTCGGCGTGATCGGGAAGTACGGGAACCCGAGCAGCCGGGCCAGCGTCCGGGAGTTGCCGAGCATCGGATAGATCTCCTCCGCGCCCACGATCGAGCACGGAACGATCGGCACCCCCGCCCGCAACGCCGTGGAGACGAAACCGCCCCGGCCGAAGCGCTGAAGCTTGTACCGCTCGCCGAACGGCTTGCCGATGCCCTTGAAGCCCTCCGGCATCACCCCGACGATCTCGCCCCGGCCCAGCAGCCGCTCCGCGTCCTCCGTGCACGCCAGCGTGTGACCGGCCTTGCGGGCCAGCTCGCTCACCACGGGCAGCACGAAGACGAGATCGGCGGCGAGCAGCCGCAGATGCCGCCCCGCCGGGTGGTTGTCGTGCACGGCCACCTGGAGCATCAGCGCGTCGAGCGGCAGCGTGCCGGAGTGGTTGGACACGATGAGCGCGCCCCCGTCCGACGGGATGTTCTCGATGCCCCGCACCTCGACCCGGAAGTACTTCTCGTACAACGGCCGCAGCATCGACATGAGGACCTGGTCGGTCAGCTCCTCGTCGTACCCGAACTCGTCGACCTCGTACTCGCCGGTGACCCGCCGCCGCAGGAACGCGAGCCCGGCGGCGATCCGCCGCTCCCAGCCGTCACCGGTCTCCGGGGCCTGCCCGGACCCGCCGGGCTCCTCCCGCGGCGGCTCGGCGTCCTGCTGCCCCGGAAGGGCGCTGACGGCCGCGGTGCCGACCCCGGGGCCCGCGGTGGACCTGCGCCGCGCGGAGCGCGGTGGGCCGCCCGCCCGCGAACGGTCGTCGTCGAACGGAATGACCTTGGCGTCCGCCATCGTCGATGCGCTCCTCTGTTGCCTGCCGGTGCCGGGGGTTCTACTGCCTGCCGGCGCTGGGGGTCGGGGACGTGCCGCCCGCCCCGGTGATCCGCGGCGCCTCGCCCGCCACCCCGGTGAACGGTGCGGCGGCCAGCCTGTCGAGCGCCCGTCCCACCGCCTCCGGCGGCAGCAGACCGGGGCCCTGACCGCGCGCGAACTCCGCGAACGTCTCCGCGGTGGTGAACGCCGGGTGGAACCCCAGGGTCTCGCGCATCTGGACGGTCGACACCACCCGCCCGTGGGTCAGCAGCCGGATCTGCTCCGGCGAGAAGTCCGTCATACCGACCCGGCGCAGCGCCTGGCCGACCCAGGTGACGGCGGGCAGCAGCAGCGGCATCGTCGGCCGTCCGAGCCGCCGGGCGCACTGCGAGAGCAGCAGCACCCCGTCCCCGGCGATGTTGAAGGTGCCGCTGTTCAGCGTCCCGCGCCTCGGATCCCGCGAGGCGATGCCCAGGACGTCGAGGACATCGTCCTCGTGCACGAACTGGAGTCTCGGGTCGTACCCGAACACCGTCGGCAGGACGGGCAGCGACAGATAGTCGGCGAGCGGCGAATCCGCCTCCGGTCCGAGGATGTTCGCGAACCTGAGCACGCACACGGCGACATCCGGCCTACGGCGCGCGAAGCCCCGAACGTACCCCTCGACCTCCACCACGTCCTTCGCGAACCCGCCGCTGGGCAGCGACTTGGGCGGGGTCGTCTCGCTGAAGACCGCCGGATCGCGGGGCGCGGAACCGTACACGTTCGTACTGGACTTGACCACCAGCCGCCGCACGCGCGGGGCCTTCTGGCAGGCCCCCAGCAGCTGCATCGTGCCGATGACGTTGGTCTCCTTGACCGCGGTCCGGCCTCCCGTACCGGCCGACTTCGCGGAGACGTCCAGATGGACGACCGTGTCGACCGCGTGCTCCGCGAGCACCCTCGCGATGGTGGGCCGACGGATGTCCGCCACCACGAACCGGGCGTCGCCCAGCGAGTGCCCGGGCGCGACGGCGTCGACGGCGATCACCCGGTCCACCTCCGGATCACGCTGGATGCGCCGCACGAAACGGCCGCCCAGCTGCCGGGCCGCTCCCGTGACCAGCACGACCTTCCCCAAGATCAGCGCCTTCCGTCGAAAGGTTCTACCTGGCCGTCACCGTAGCGGGTGGACGTCGCCCCGCGACGACCTCGCGGCGGGCTTCCTCCGACTCTTGGCCCGAATGCGGGTACCTCTCCACAACGCGCCGCAGCCCTCCCGCCATTTCGGCGGGAGGGCTGCGGAATCACGAACCGCGTTCGCTTACTTCTTGTTGCGACGCTGAACGCGCGTGCGCTTGAGCAGCTTGCGGTGCTTCTTCTTGGCCATCCGCTTACGCCGCTTCTTGATAACAGAGCCCACGACTACCCTCGCTCACTTCTCGGAACATCCCCACGCCAGCGGGGATCCGTGCGGGGCGTCTGGGCCCACACGACCTACGTCGGCCTAGCCTACCCGCCACCACGTGAGGGACGTAATCCGAGGCGAATATCAGGTGGACTCCGCCCCGGTATCAGGCGGATTCCACCCCCACGAAGGACTCGCGGAGATACTCGTGAACCGCTTGCTCCGGAACCCGGAAGGACCTGCCCACCCGGATCGCCGGCAGATGACCGCTGTGCACCAAACGGTACACGGTCATCTTCGACACCCTCATGACCGAGGCGACTTCCGCCACGGTCAGAAACTTGACCTCGTTCAGAGGCCTTTCGCTGCCAGCAGCCATGACCCACCTGTACCTTCCGCACGAGACGCGCACCGGCTTCCCCTCCGGTGACTCTTCGTCGTTGTGCGCTCACTCCCCAGATTAGGGGCGGGTGATGCGAGTGGGGAAGAGGAGAGGTGACCGGCCGCCTACTGTGACAGACACGCCCGATTGAGTACATAGCGAGTGAGCGGCAGGCAGGAGGCGGACCGCACGGCGTCGTCGAGCGGCACGACGACCGACACCCGCCCCTCGGCCTCCCCGACGAACAGCGCGGGGTCGTCCGTGTCCGCCGGCCCGATCGCCTCGATGCCCAGCTGACCTGCCCCGCAGACCCATCCGTGGTCCCCCACGACCAGCCCGGGAAGCCGCCCACTGCCCACCACCGCCGCCTCCAGGGCGATCCGTACCGGCAGCGGCGAGTGGGTGTGTGCGCCGGTGCCGTCACCGGGACTCCGTGCGCCCGGCTCACGCACCATCGCGCCCCCTCGTACGTAATCGAGGCGGCACGTACGTACGCCGAACCGGGTCGTTATGTCGATACATCGCCCCTGCGCGGGGGTGAGGACGGGACATCCCGCCGCCTACACGGCGTCTGCCGGCACTGCGTAGAAACCGAGCAGCCGATGCGGGTGCCCGGTCCCGACAACACCGGCGACCGTCGCGACGCGGCCTCCGGCAGCCGCCCGGCGAACGCCTCCAGCCCCGCCAGGGTCCGCTCGGGATCGATCACGTCGGGGCCCGAGACGAAGGCCGGGTCGTCAGGGACCCCGCACTTGTCGGCCATCAGACGAAGAGGTTCGGGCTCGTCCCAGTCCCCCTCGGGGGCAAGGCCGGGCGTCATGCGGGGATCACGGGCCGCGAAGAGCCGATAGCTCCGCAGGCTCGCCTCCCGCGTCGTGGCCACGGGTCCGGCCAGCCGGGCCCTCAGCAGATGCGCACGCAGCGCACCGGTGCTCAACACCCCGCCGATGCTTCCCCAGCCACCCGAACGGAGGGCCAAAAGCCGGGCGACGCCCCACGGTTGGCGTAACGGATTTCGGCGCGTACGAGAACTCCAGTGCCCGCGACACGGAACGACGGGGTCTCAGGCCAGCAGCCCCCGCAGCGGGAACGCCGCCCGCCGGGTCGCCAGCACCGCCTGGTCGAGCCGGTCCGCAGGGTCGTACCCCTCCTCCCACGGCTTCCAGGAGGGAGCGCGCCCGTCCGTCATCCGGGCCGGCCCCAACCGCCGTGTCCGCGCGTAGACCTCGTCCCGCCACGAGGACGGGATCACCGAATCGGGATCCACCGGCGTGTGTGCGGCGATCCCCACCAGATGCGCCCAGGACCGCGGCACCACGTCGACCACCTCGTACCCGCCACCGCCGAGCGCGATCCAGCGCCCGTCCTCCGCATGGGCATGGGCGAGGTCGTGACAGGCCGCCATCACGGCGCGCTGGGCGTCCAGCGACACCGCGAAGTGGGCGAGCGGGTCCTCGAAGTGCGTGTCGGCCCCGTGCTGGGTCACCAGGACCTGCGGCCGGAAGTCCGCCAGCAGTTCCGGCACCACCGCGTGGAACGCCCGCAGCCATCCCGCGTCGCCCGTGCCGGCGGGCAGCGCCACGTTCACCGCGCTGCCCTCGCCCGCCCCGATACCGGTCTCCTGAGGCCAGCCGGTCTGCGGGAAGAGGGTGCGCGGGTGCTCGTGCAGCGACACGGTCAGGACCCTCGGGTCCTCTCCGAACGCCGCCTGCACCCCGTCGCCGTGGTGCACGTCGACGTCCACGTACGCGATCCGTTCGGCGCCCAGTTCCAGCATCCGCGCGATGGCGAGCGCCGCGTCGTTGTAGACGCAGAACCCGGCCGCGCCGCCCGGCATGGCGTGGTGCAGCCCGCCGGTGAAGTTCACCGCGTGCGCGGTGTCGCCGCGCCACACGGCCTCGGCCGCGGCCACCGACTGCCCGGCGATCAGCGCCGACGCCTCGTGCATCCCCCGGAACGCGGGGTCGTCGACCGTCCCGAGCCCGTAGCGCTGATCGGCCCGCTCCGGATCGGCGGAGGCCGCGCGCACGGCCGCCACGTAGTCCTCGCGGTGCACCAGGCGCAGGGTCGAGTCCCCGGCGGGCCTGCCCGCGACCACGTCCACGGCGCGGTCGAGTCCCAACGCCCGCACCAGCCCCATCGTCAGGGCGAGTCGCACGGGGTCCATCGGGTGGCCTTCCCCGAAGTCGTACCCCGTGACTGCGTCATCCCACATCAGCTGTGTCCGGCCGCTCATGCCCGCCACCGTATCGGGCACGCGGCGCGTCGAACGACTTGGCGTACGCGAGCGTCGCGAGCACCAGCACCATCGGCACCAGCATCGCCCCGCGGTAGCTCCACGCGTCCCCCAGCACCCCCACGAGCGGCGAACCGATCAGGAAGCCCACATAGTTGAAGACGTTGAGCCGCGCGATGGCCGTCTCGCTCGCGCCGGGGAACATCCGCCCGGCGGCGACGAACGTCTGCGGCATGACCACGCACAGCCCGAACCCCAGCATCGTGAACCCGAGCATCCCGACCCACGCCCCGTCGGCCGCCGCGACCACGGCGAACCCGGCGGCCGACGAAAGCGGCGGGCAGCAGCACGACGACGGCCGGGAGGTACGACATCAGCAGCGAGAGGTCCCGTGCGCCCCGGCCCACGCCATCGATGCCCCGGCAATCCCGCCCAGGCTGTACGCGGCATGGAACCCGAGCATGATGGAACGCCCGTACGCCCGCTGGAGGCTCACCCCGATCATGTTCATGGAGGCGTCGAGCGCCCCGACGGCGAGCCCGAACACCCCGAGCGCGAGCGCCGCTTCCCACAGCGCGTCACCGGCCCCGGCGGCGACCAGCGCGAGCATCACCACGGGCTGCGCCCACCTGAGTACGACGCCCGGCCACACCCGCGCGACCACCTTCTCGGTGATCACACTGCCCACACCGGCGAGGATCGGCACCGCGGCCAGAAACGCCGGCAGCAGTCCGTCGGATCCCGTACCGGTCCTGGATCGCGGGTATCCGTGTCACGAGCAGAGCGAACGTCACTCCCTGCGCGAAGAAGCTCAGCGTGAGGGAGGCCCTGCCGTGCCGCAGGCACGCATCTGTCATGGCCACATTCATGGCGGCGAGCGTAGGACCGGCTTCTACCCGTGGGTAGAGAGATCACACGAGCTTTTCCCGCAGTTGGCTCATGTCGGAGAAGAAGCCCGTCACCCCGGTGAGCCGGTCCGCCGGCATCATCGACGTGAACCCGTACACGTCCATCCCCGCGGCCTTCGCCGCCTGCACACCGAGCGGGCTGTCCTCGATGACGACGCACCGCTCGGGGGCAACGCCCATCCGTTCGGCGGCATACAGGAACAGGTCCGGCGCCGGCTTGCCGCGCCCGACGTCGTCCACGCTGAAGATCCAGTCCTCTTCGAACCACTGGTCCAGCCCGGTCTTGAGGTGCCCGACCCTGATCCGCTCGTGGCTCCCGGACGACGCCACGCAGTAGGCCACCCCGTCGGCGACGAGCCCCGCCAGCACGTCCTCGACGCCCGGCACCGGCACCAACTCCTGGCGGAACGCCGCGAAAACGCGTGAGTGAAACGTCTCGTCGAAGTCGTCGGGCAGCTTCCCGCCCGTTCTCTCCTCGACGAGATCGTGCACGCGGTGCACGGCGGCCCCCATGTAGTCCCGAAGGCTTTCCTGGTACGAGGTGGGGTGGCCGAGTTCGGTGAGGTACTCGGCCAGGATCGTGTTGGAGATCGGCTCGCTGTCCACGAGCACCCCGTCGTTGTCGAAGATGACCAGTTCGTAGCGCATGGTCCGAGACTAGACGCTCTGAACGCGAGAAAGCCCCGCACCACAAGGGTGCGGGGCTTCCCCACAAAAACTGTTCGGCGGCGACCTACTCTCCCACAGGGTCCCCCCTGCAGT
>NZ_JBIARH010000070.1:0-19413 GCF_042889785.1 Streptomyces sp. NPDC002476
TCGCTGCTCGGTTCCCTCGTGCCGGCCTCCGGCTGGGCCCCGGACTTCCTCACCCCCGGCCCCGACCACGCATCCCCCACCACAGGGGCGTTCGACGCGATACGAGCCACACCGCGAAGACGTCTCACGGCCGAACTGCGCCGCCAGTCGACCGCCGCCGATGCATACGCCGAGGCCAGGTGCAGCGACACACCTACCTGGCAGTGAACCACCATGTCGTCGCAGTAGCGCTCGAACCGGACGCCCGGGAAGAACCGGTCCATCCAGGTGTCGAACGCGTAGTGCATGAACAGGTTCGCCAACAGGGGCGAGATCGCCGAGCCCTGGGGACTCCCGCACTCTCGCGCGGCCAGCACAGCTCGACCTGAACCCGTTGTTCGGCGTGCTCGCTGTGACCGAAATGGAGGGACTCGAATAAGTTACCCGTGTTGCCCGTGTTGCCTCTGCTGCTTCCGGCGGCGCTCTCAACATTGCCAACGCAGCACGCGCCGGGGACATGGAGGAGGCGATCACCGACGTCTCTGCCGCTCACCGTGACCTCAGCAGCACGATGCACTTCTTCACGCAGACGGCCCGCCAGCACCTGAACAACACGTACAGGAGCTGAAGACGGCCGCCCGCTCGCGGGAGCAGGTCGGTGGACAGTCGGGCCGAGGTCGGGTCAGATCACGCGGAAGAGGTCGGCGGCGGCGCGGGTGTCGGTGAGGTCCTTGATGGAGCGGAGGTTGTCGCACAGGGCGTCCAGGACCGAGCCGACTCCGGCGGCGGGCAGGGCGCCGATGGCGACGCCGAAGACGCGCAAACCCAGTCGGTGTTTGGTGTCGTTCCAGCCGCGCATCCATGCCTCGGTGACTCCGCATTCGTCGTCGGTGATCATCACGATGTCGCCGCGTGCTCGGGCGGTGTCGTTGAACTCCTCCTCCAGCAGGTCACCGGCCGTTGTCAGGGGCGTCTGGTAGCTGGTACCGCCGCCGAGGAAGGTCTCTGCGAAGTCGAGAGTCCGGGCGATGTCGGCGGGCCGGCCGGCCGGGAAGCGGAAGACCTTGATCTTGTCGGCGGCGGAGAACAGGATACCGACGAAGTCACGCCCTGCGTGGCGGGCCTGATCCAGCAGGGCCAGGGCGCACGCCTTGGCCCATGCCTCCCGGGTGACTCCGCCAGGCCCTTCCATGTACATGGAGTGCGAGGTGTCTACGCACGCGATGATGGCGCCCTGGCCGGTGGTCTGCTCGCCCTGGCTGTCGTAGAGCATCAGCTCCCCGGTGGCGTAGCGCGCGGCGAACACCGCACGCAGCTCGGGCAGGCCGAGGCTGGCCAGCTCGGAAGGAATGACGCGGGAGAGGTCATTGCCGAGGGTGATGCCGACCAGCTCCCCGGTGGCGTTCTGCACCTTGCGGGCTCGTTCGCCGCCGGCCATCTGCCGGAAGCGGCCGATCAGCTCGACCCACTGTGCGAGACGGCTGGTGCGCAGCCGCTCGGCGAGTGAGGCGCGCTGGTCGAACGGCATTCGCTCCAGTTCGCCGGGACCGACACCCCACGCCCGCATCAACGCGGCCTCCTCTCGCGCGGCCCTCGCGGCCTTCGTCACCGCGTTCCGCGCAGCGGCACGGATGCCGGGGGCCGCCGCGGCGAGGGCCTGTGCGGCGTCCTGGGCGGCCTGCCGTGCAGCGGCTGCGGCGGCCTCGGCCGTCCTGCTCGCCTGTTGTACGGCGTCTGCGGCCGGGGCCGGAACGGCGCAGCCCTCGGCGGCCTCATCGGCGGGCTGTTGGAGTGCCTCGGCCACGGCGGTCGCCGCGCCTTCGGCGTTCTCCTGGGCCTTCTTTGCTTGCTCGGCCTGTTCCTGGGCATCCTGGGAGCGCTCAAGGATCCGGCGCAGCGCGGTGGTCTGGGCGAGCACGGCCATGGCGGCGGCGTAGGGGTCGCCGACCGTCTCCCGGCGCAGGTCGGCGAACTCGGGTGAATCCACCAGCGCGGTGACGATCTGGTGGTTGACCAGTCGGCAGGGGGCCATCTCCGCGCGCCCGCGCAACCGCGGGCTTCCTTTGTAGGCGGCCAGGAACATGTCGGCCAGAAGGTCGGTGGTGCAGTCGTAGCGTGCGTTCAGTTCTGCGTCCAGCTCGCGCAGCCCGGTCGACTGCTCGTAGGTGTCGCGCCATGTGATCTGGTCGAACCGGTCCGCGACCACGGCCGTGTGCCGCTCGGGATCAGTGGCGGACAGGCCCGGCCGCGTCCTGGCCCGGCTTCCCAGCTCGTCGAGCCTGCTCGGTGTCTCACCCATGGTCCTGCTCCCCTGTGTTCAGAGCTGGGCCTGCACCGTGCTCGCGTCCATGCCGAGGGCCTCGGTGAGGACGCGAGCCCGGACGGCCCGCTGGCGGCCGGTGATTCGGTCGATGGTGGCGGTGGAGCGGCCGGCGCCCGCCGCCTCTTCGCGCAGCTTCTCCAGCCGCTTCCCCGCCATGGCGAGCTTGTTGTGGGCCTTCTTGATGACCCAATCGCTCAGCGCCTCGCGGGACTGCCCGGCCATGGCGTCGAGCTGTGCCTCCAGCTCGTCGATGGTGTCGGCCAGGTCGAGCGCCTCCTTGGCGTCGGGGTTGACCAGGTGCAGCACTTCGCGCTCGACGGTCGGGCGCTGGGCCGGGGAGTCCCACAGCACATGGGTCAGCACCGACAGGTCGGTCTCGGTGACCGCCGGGCGGCCGTCGAGGTACGCGGATGCTTGGAGCAGGGCTACCGCCTGCCGCCAGCGGCGGTCGGAGGCGACGAGCTCCTTGCGGCGCAGGGCGGCGCGCAGCGTGCACACCGCGTCCACAATCGCGTCCGGAACGTCCACGGCCGGGACGGCTTCGCTCACGGCATGCTGTAACGCGGGCAGTTCGACGGTGGTCCGTGCTGGCGCCACCGGGCGGCTGACGGCAGAGCGGACCAGCGCGGCGAAGTTCGAGGGGTCCTCCAGGTACCCGACCTCGATCCGCACCAGCAGCCGGTCGTAGATCGCGGCCGTATCCTCCCCGCTGGGAAGTTCGTTGCTCGCTGTGATGGCTCCGATCAAGGGGCAGCGGATCGGCTCACCGCCGCTCTCCGGGTGGTAGATCCGCTCGTTGAGGTAGCCCAGCGTCTCGTTCAGCGCCGCTGTGGAGCACTTGAAGATCTCGTCGATGAACGCAATGTGCGCGGTCGTGGCACGGCCGTCGTAGATCTGGCGGTACTCGCCCCGGGCCAGCGCGGCGACGTCGATGGGGCCGAACATTCTCGTGGGCGCGGTGAACTTCGACAGGAGGATCTCCCAGTAGGCGGCACCCTCGATCCTGCCCGTGAGTTCACGGGCCATCTCGGACTTGGCTGTTCCAGGCGGACCGAGCACCAGCGAGTGCTGCCCAGCCAGCAGCGTCACCATCAGGATCCGCACCGCGTCGGCCCGTTCGTGGAAGCGGTCCGACAGCTCGCCGCTGATCGCCCGCAGCCTCGTAGCCGTATCCTGCGAGTCCTGCGCTCCCATATTCGGCTCCTGGCCTGTAACGCCCTGTTGGGCTGACGAGACGCCCCAAGGGTCACGACGAAGTGACAAGCAGCTGAGGGCGAGGGCGGTTGCCTGTGAGATGTTCTCAGAAGCGGTCCTTTGCCAGAACGAGGTCGCTTGAAGACCTGGAAGTCAACACCGTTGTGTTTGCTTCCGTGGGCGGTTCGAGAGCCCGCGCCCGAAGAACGTGATGGCGGTATGGATGGTGTAGTTCAGGCCGGTCGTGGGGGCCAGCGTTCGGCCCGTATGTGCTGGTGGGGGTTCTTACGGCCCGGAAAGCAATTGGGCTCGACGTCGCGGCTGCCGTGCTGGACGACGTTCCTTCTGCTGAGCCCTATTGCTTCTTGGGTCGCGACTTGGAGGCCGCCCAGATCAGCTGCAGCTGCCCGATCTCAGCGACGTTCTTCATCAGTTCGGCGTTCAGCGTGATGACCAGGGGCAGGTGCGCTCGTAGGTGCCGCAGCTCTTCGCCCGGTACAACGATGACGTCGGCATGCTGGCCGGATACCGGCACCCGAGGAACCGTGGCCGTCCGGGACTTGCGGCCGCCGTGCTTGAGGCGTTCGCCGAGGCGCGGCTGCTGAGCGAGGGCGTCGAGGCGGTCGGAACCCGATCGAAGTCCTGCCGGTCGCCTTCCATGCCCTGTGGCACGGGCAGCTGACCGTGGCGCTGGACAGGCGCTGCACGGACGGATCCTGATCCGCTCCCGCATGGTCTCTGTGGGTGCGGGAGGCCCGGCTGATCACCGAGGCGACAGCGTCCAAGGTCGCGACGCCGTCCGTGGTTGCGACGGCGAACATGAGGCGGGCGGGAGAGCAAGGGGCCAGGCCGTCAGCGGCGGCATGAACCAATGCGAAGGCGCAGCGGCCGACGGCAGTGGCCGGGGCAGGGAGGCGGTATGAGCGGGGTACGGCGTGGAGGGGTAGCGGCCGTGTCGGCGGGTGCTCCGGGGGCCGCCCGGTGCGGGCGGCCCCCCGCCTGTCCGGGGACGGGGCGCCCGGGGCACCCCCCGTCCCCGGACAGCGCGGCGGCCTGAGTGGGGCTCGCCTACTTACTCTGCAGCCTCCCCAGCGGGTCGGGGCCTTCCTCCAGCGCGGTGGCGTCCGCCTTCCAGTCGCCGTCCTCGCCGAGGAGGGTACTGCGCAGGAAGGCCGTTGTGAGGTGCTGGATCAGAGCGACGCGTGCGGGGTTCTCGTCGGTGGTCTCGGCGACCTCGTAGCCGGGGATGCCGCCCAGCGAGTGCTCCGCGCCGAACAGGGTGAGCAGGCTCTTGGGGCCGGGGCTGTGGGTGTAGGGGTCGGTGAACCAGTCCGGTCCGCGCCTGGACAGGTGGGACTGGTCCTTGTCGCCGGCGACGACGAGGGCGGGGGCAGCCATGGTGGCGAAGGACGGCCTCATGAAGGGAAGGTGCTCGGCGGCGAACGGCGTCAGGTCGTCGCCGAGACCTGTCAGAGCGAGCAGCACGCCCGCCTTGGCCCTCGGGTCGGACATGTCCTCGCCAGGTGTGCCGTCGGCGTCGAGGACGCGTGCGCCGAGCAGGACACTCGCGCTCTGGGCACCCCAGGAATGGCCGGCCACGGCGATACGGTCGCGGTCGAGGCGCCCGGCAAGGCCCGGCACGGCGGCCTGGAGGGCGTCGAGGCCGTCGAGCACGCGGGTGAGGTCCTCGATGCGGTGGCGCCACATCCGGGGCGTGCGGGGGTCCTCGGCGGGGATGCCGAGCGTGCGGGAGTCGAGGTGGGTGGGCTGGACGACCACGAAGCCCTGCGCGGCCCAATGGTCCGCGAGCGGGGCGTAGCCGTTCATCGACGAGCCATAGCCGTGGGAGAAGACGATCACGGGCAGGTCGCCGCCGGCCGCCGGGGCTGACACGCGGACCTGGAGGTCCTCGCCCCGGCCTGGGGCGGACAGGACGACCGGCCTCGCGGATATCACCGTCACCGGCACACCTGCGGACCTGTGCTCGTTCGGGATGCCCGATTCGGACATGGAGGTGCCTTTCGTTCAGTGCCTTTGAACTCTGGGGTTCGTGGGCCCGGCCGTCGGTGTCGCCGAAGGCCGGGCGGGATGGGGAAGGAGTGCCTTCTCGTGTGGGGCCGCACCGGCTCCGGGTGCGGCCGGTCACTCTCTTCGTCCCGGGGGAGCGGGATGACGGCAGCGGGCAGCCGCCAGCCGTCCGGTCTGTCATCATGAATGAAACGGAACCTTGTTCCATTTACGATACGGAACATGGTTCCGTATTTCAAGGCAGGTCGACGGAAGGAGTGCCGCGGTGAACGACAGCGGCCAGACCGCGGGCAGTTCGGCCCGGTCCAAGCGCAAGGACGCACGGCGCAACCAGCAGGCTCTGCTGGACGCGGCTGCCGCCGTCTTCGTCATGTCCGGCGTGGAGGCGCCGGTCCGCGACATCGCGGCCGAGGCCGGAGTCGGGGTGGCCACGATCTACCGCCACTTCCCCACCCGGGCGGAACTCGTCATCGCCGTCTACCGCCACCAGATCGATGCCTGCGCCGAAGCCGGTCCTGCCCTGCTCGCGGCCGGCCCGACACCCCACGCCGCGCTCGCGCGGTGGGCCGACCTCTTCGTCGATTTCCTGGTCACCAAACACGGACTCGCCGCCGCGATGCAGGCCGACAGCACCGGCTTCGAGACTCTGCACACCTACTTCCTCGACCGCCTTCTGCCCGTGTGCACCGAACTCCTCGACGCCGCCGCCACCACCGGCGAGATCCGCCCCGGCATCGACGCCTACCAGCTCATGCGCGGCATCGGAAACCTCTGCATCGGCGCCGAGGACGATCCCCGCTACGACGCGCGCCGACTCGTCACCCTCCTCGTCGCCGGACTCCGCGACCCGCACTGACGGTGCCGTCGGCGATGACGGGACCTCGCACAAACGGGGCACCCTCAAGTGGTCGACGCACCATCCACAGATGATCACGTGCGCTGGTGGGTGCCAAACCGGCACCGTACTGGTCGCCGGAGCAGATCGCGGTCCGGCTCAGACTCCGGTTCCCCGGCGACGTCCCCGCAAAGTCCATGGCTAAGGGCTGCCCCGAAATCCGGCAGAGGTCTACGCCGACCTCCTGAACAGCGGTGATGCGCTGACCGCTTGAGCTCGCCCCTTGTCGGCGCCGGCTCTTGCGCGCCAGGGACGTGAAGGCCTCGGTCACGAAATCACCGAGGTCCCCGCGGAGCTTCTCCACCAAGATCCACGAGCCGTGGCATGCACCGCCACGACCACCAAGAACTGAGCAAGGGGCCGGTGTCAGACCCGGCGGCGAGCGTCCTCCAGGTAGTGCAGTACGGCGGCGACGCGCCGGTCGACCTGCTGGGTGGGCGCAAGGTCGAGCTTGGCGAAGATACTGCGGATGTGTTTGTGGATGGCACCGTCGGTGACGACGAGCCGTTCGGCGATGGCGCAGTTGCCCAACCCCTCGGCCATCAGGGCGAGTACGTCCCTCTCACGTGGGCTGAGGCGTTCCAGCCGGGTGTCCCGGCGTGAGCGCGTGAACAGTTGCGCGACGACTTCGGGGTCGACGGCAGTACCGCCGTCCACGACCCGTCGCAGTGCGTCGAGGAACTCTTCGACCCGTCCGACACGTTCCTTGAGAAGGTAGCCGATGCCGCTGATGCCGCCGGTGAGTAGTTCGGTGGCGAAAGTCTGCTCGACGTATGCGGAGAGGACGAGGACGGCGAGACCGGGGTGCCGACGCCGGGCCTCGATGGCGGCGCGGATGCCTTCGTCGGTGTGGGTGGGCGGCATTCGTACGTCGAGGATGGCGACATCGGGCCGGTGCGTGTCGATGGCGTCCAGCGCCTCGTCGGCCGTTCCGGCCTTGGCCACCACGTCGAGCGACTCCGCGCGCAGCAAGAGAGCGAGGCCCTCGCGCAGCAATGAGTCGTCCTCCGCTATCACGATCCGCATGGAAGACTCACCTCAAGGGTCGTCGGTCCGCCGAGCGGACTGGTCAGGTGAAGAGTCCCGTCATGGGCCGCGACGCGGCGGCGGATGCCGGTGAGGCCGGAGCCGCCCTTCTCGTCGGCACCGCCCCGACCGTCGTCCTCGATGCGTAACAGGAGTCGGCCGCCCCGGATTCGGACGGTTACGGTGGCCTGGGCGGCACCGCTGTGCTTGGCGATGTTGGTGAGGGCCTCGGCCGTCACGAAGTAGGCGGTCGCCTCGACGGAGGAGGCACACCGCTCCGGCAGACGGGCGTCGGTCCGGCAGGGCACTGCGCAGTGTGCGGCCAGCCCGGAGAGCGCGTCTGCCAGGCCACGGTCGGCGAGCACGGGCGGCAGGATGCCGCGGGCGACGGTCCGTAGTTCGGCCAGCGCCTGTTCGGCGGCGGACTGGGCGCGTTCGATGAGCTCATCGGCGCCGACCGGGTCGCGGGCCACCATACGGCGGGCGGCACCGAGCAGCACGGTGACGGTGACGATGCGGTTCTGGGTGCCGTCGTGGAGGGAACGTTCGATACGGCGCAGTTCGGCGGCGTGGGCGTCCAACGCGGCGGCCCGGGTCGCGGTCAGCTCGATGATGCGCAGGGGGAGATCGGTGTCCGGCCCGGCCGTCAGGAGGCGCACACCGGGCCAGGCCTGGAGTCGGGCCAGACTGGGGCCGAGGCCGAGGATGATGGCGATCCAGCCCACGCCGAGCAGGCACACTGCGGCGGCATCCAGCCAGGATTCCGCTGTTCCGAACCCCAGTGCGGTGCTGGTGGCATCCGCAGGCGCGAACGGCCACAGCAGCGGGAAGGCGGTGTCGCGGACAGCAGCGATCGGCAGCACAATGCCTAGCAGCCCGAGGAACAGGCCGAACGTGGCGTGCGTCACCAGCCAGCCGGCCTCACGGCGGGTGGTGGCATCGACGAGGGCGAGACGCAGCTGGGTGGGCGGTGGGTCCGGGGCGACGACCTCGGCACCGTGGTGGCTGAGCCGGTCGCGCTCATGGCCGGCCAGCGCGTGCAGGGCGCGCAGCCCGGCCGGGGCGACGAGCAGGCCGATGCCCACCAGGCAGGCCGCGGCCGTCAGGGCTAACCAGCCGAGGACGGCCAGCGCGAGCAGGGCCGTCCCGAAGCCGCTCGCGAGCTGTCCCAGCGCGGCGGAGGCGGCACCGACGACGTCCTTGACGAAGCCCGTCGCGCCGGATCCGGCCCGGTCGTCGGCCCTGAAGTTCTGCTGGGTAGTCACCCCGCTCCTCCTTGCCTCGCTTTCCGGATGTGCCAATCACTCTATGCCTGGGCCGACATGGCGGGTGTCGGTGGTACAGCCTGCTGTACCACCGATTCGGCGGCACGAGGGATGGGCCGGGGAGAGACCGGTCCGTAGTGTCAACGGCACCGCAGACATCTGGAAGGAGCTCCCGTGGCACACACGGACCCCTACCGCCCCGTCCCGGCCGACGGCCGGGACGGGGCGCAGGACGGCATCAGCCCTGCGGACGTTGTCGGCGTCCTGCTCCGGGTGGCCCTGGTGATCAGCGTGATCGGCAACATGGTGGTTTCGTACGGTGCGGCGGGCAGCAGGGCGCACCTGGCCTTCGGCGGGGTCACCGCGGTGTGCGTCATGGTGCTGGTCGTGCGCCGTCTGCGGAGCCGTCGATGAGCTCTGCCGCCTTCAGCCGCCGCGAAGTCGTCCGCGCGACGCCCGACGCGTCGTCAGGCCCGGCGGTTGTGCCGACGCAGGTCAGGGTGTGCACGGAAGGGACACACCCGAGCTGATCAGGAACGCATGCGTGGTGTTGCCGGAGGAAAGCCATGGGAACATCTCCGACCAGGGGACGGAGAAGTGGTTGTTGAAGCTGACGTGCAGCAGCATGGCCAACGGCAGGCTCCCGCCGGTGCGGTTGAACACCCGGGTCGTCACGGAGCTGAAGGCGATGGTGGTGACGACGAATTCCGCCGCCTGCCACCAGGACACGTCCGGCCGGTCGCCCATGCGCCGGGCAGAACGCCCGGTGGCTGACCGGCCGCGCCGCCGGGGCAGGAGAGGTCCAGGGCGCCCACACCACTTCCGAACAGAACGTACGGCGTCCACGCCAGCTGGCCGAGCAGGTACGCCGGCGAGCAGAACCAGGTCAGCGGTCGGTGACGGAGGCTCCCCCGCAAGCCGCCCGGACGACCGCGCCGGTCTGCGGGAAGCATCGGTTCATTGTTGTGTTCCGGTCCGGAACCCGTACTGAGGGGTGCGCGTGCTCACCGGAGCATCCCTTCCGGTGCGCATCAACCGACCTGCGCAGGACACCAGTTGTGGGAGCCCGGATCATTGTCGCGCACACCCCGAACCGGGGTTGCAGCAGGCTGTACCCGCTGAACGAGGCCGAGAGGCATTCACGGCCGGGACCACTCCTCCGGAAGCGTTCTCCGCGAATTGTGGGACCAATGGCCTGGCCAACGGACTTGAGTACGAGAAAGAGAGAGGGCGGGCAGGAGCATCACCATGATCGAGCCTTTGGGGCCGGAGGATCCGGCCGAGATCTCGGGTTACATGCTGCGTGGAAAGCTCGGCGAGGGAGGGATGGGCAGCGTCTATCTGTCCCACACCCGAGGCGGGCAGCCCGTTGCCCTGAAAGTGATCCGGCGTGAGTTCGCGCAGGACCCCGAGTTCCTGCGGCGTTTCGCCCGCGAGGTGCAGGCGGCAGTCCGGGTGCAGGGGGCATACACCGCCGCAGTGCTCGACAGCAGCATCGACGGGCGGCAACCGTGGATGGCCAGCGCGTATGTCCCCGGTCCTTCGCTGGCGGACGCCGTGCTCGGACACGGGCCGCTGTCGTTGCAGACCGTACTGCTGCTGACCGCGGGTGTGGCCGAGGCGCTCCAGTCCATTCACGCGGCCGACGTGGTGCACCGCGATCTGAAACCGTCGAACGTGCTGCTCGCCGCGGATGGCCCCCGTGTCATCGACTTCGGCATCGCACGGTCCGCCGAGGCGACGGCGCTGACCGGCACGGACGTGCGCCTGGGAACGCCCGCGTACATGTCGCCGGAACAGGCGGAGGGCAAACCCGCGACATCGGCACTCGACATCTTCGCGCTCGGCCTCATCGCGTATTTCGCGTCGACCGGTGGGCATGCGTTCGGCGAGGGCGACGGGCACGCGCTGCTGTACCGGATCGTGGCCCGGCAGCCGGACCTGGCCTCGTGCCCCGAACCACTGCAACCACTGATCGCACGCTGTCTGGCCAAGGAACCGGATGAGCGGCCCGTGCTCTCCGAAATCATCGAAGAATGTCACGGGATCGCGGCGGCGAAGGGCATGACGCTGACCCGGGGCGAGGGCTGGTGGCAGCCGGTCACGGCGGCCGAGGATTCGACGGGACCGGCCGGGTCCGTACCATCGGCGCAACCGTCGTACGAGCCGACCGCACCGGAGTCACCTCAGGCATACGAACCGAACGCGCTCGATCCGCGGATGTATTTCGCACAGCAGGCGGCATCCGCCCAGTTCGCCCCACAGCCATCGGCCCCGCACTCGGGCAGGGACCGCGGCGCAGCGGCAGTCCCCTCGGTGTCCGGGGAAAGCGACGGCTCCGAACGGACCGACGTGAATCCGCCCGATGGCAGCCGGCACCACCTGATCGTCAGCCTGCGCGGTCTGTTCGACGGCCGGCACCGCCGGGTGGCGATGGCTGCAGCAGCAGCACTGGTGCTTCTCGTGATCGTGACCGGTCTGCTGAACGGGCTGGGGGTCCTGAAGGACCAGTAGGTCGATCTGATCTCGGTGGTCGTGGCGGTGCCTGCTGGGACAGCGGGAACGGGTCATGAAGGCTTCCGCTCGGCCGACGGAGCGCAGAGGGTTCCTGCCCGCGTTCTGCGGCAGCTCACCCCCGCTTCCGGCCCCGCCACCACCTGATGACCGCCACCCCGCACCGCCTCGACATGATCACCGCCTCACCCTCCGGGACCAGGTCACCAGCAGCGTCGGCCCGGCCACGGAAGCTTGACCCACGACCACCAAACGGGCTGCCACTACCCCCTGATACATCGCCAGGCAGGCCCACATGACAACGCCCGGTGGGGTGTTCGCCTCCATGGCCGGGTGCCACTGCGAGCAGCAGCCGTGTCCGGCAACTCCCCCTTTGCAGCCGACCGCCGCCCCAGCGGGCTCGTGCACGACACCATGACGTCACTCCGTCACGACGGCCCTCCCTCCGGTCCCTGCCGCAAGTCCGCCGGGCGAGGACAAGCGCTCGTGGAGCACGGCGTGCGCCGTGTGGGCAGCGGGAAGTACCAGGGCCGCGGTCAGTAGCATGGCGGCGGCGATCGGAGCGAGGACACCCGCCGCGTATGCGACATACGGATTGTCGGTGCCGTACGTCAGAACAGCGGACCTGACCCCGTCACGCAGCGGCCCTCCGGCACGGTGCAGAACCCAGTACGTCCCAACGGTGATCACGCCTGTCGGCAGGACGACGGCCACGGTCCGCAGCGACGGCGTCCACCCCCACACCAGTGACCACGACCGGCGCAGCGCCGCCATGGGGGTGAGTCCGTCCCCTGCTGCCGCGGCCGGAGCCAGGGCCAGGCCGAGCCGGAGCAGCAGGGCCACGACGACGGCGAGACCCGGGACGACGACGCGCACGAGATCGGAGCGGACCGATTCGGGCCGGAGCGGGGCCGGGGCCGTGAACGTGGTGGAGGTGAGGTATTCGGTCACCAGCATCGCGCACATGGGTATCGTCCACACGGCCACGCTGCGCAGTACATAGACCGTGGTGACCCGGCCGAGCCGAGAGCACGTCCCGTTTGGCGGTCGCTCCTTCTCTTTCGCTCTGCTCCGACCCGCAACCGCAGCGGCGACCTCTCGCGAGTGGACCGTCTGCAGCGCCGCGCATCCGAGGCACAGGATGAGCAGTAGGGCAGGGAGCCCGCCGAGGAGGATCACCAGCAAGGGGGATACGTCGGGGGCGTACGAGTCCTCGTCCTCGCGTGCCGCCAATGCCCCGTTCCACATCTCGGCGAACGCCGGCCTGGCGAGGGCGAAGGCGGCGGCGGTCACCGCCAGGCCTCCCAGTGCGGCCAGGCCGGTGACGCACACCGTCCGCCCCAGCAGGACACGCCAGTTGCGTCGCATGACGGTCACGATGGCGCGGGCGAAGCCGCCGTGCGAGCCGTCGTGCCTGCCGCCCTCGTCCGCCTCAGGACGGTGTGCGCCAGCCACTTCGTCCTTCATGCCGTCTCACTCTCGTTGTGCACCAGGGCTGAGGCCCGGAGCGCAGGCCCCTCACCCGTCAGTGACGATCGCGGGCAGGCGCGGGTTCCGGGTGAG
Source organism: Streptomyces sp. NPDC002476 (assembly GCF_042889785.1). Lineage (NCBI taxonomy): Bacteria > Bacillati > Actinomycetota > Actinomycetes > Kitasatosporales > Streptomycetaceae > Streptomyces > Streptomyces sp. NPDC002476. The sequence goes on from NZ_JBIARH010000070.1 coordinate 12,788, forward strand.
TCTGCCCTCGCCGTTCAACACCGCCCGGCGGCCATGCGGACACAGGCCATGAGTATCTCTTCCTCCCAGGCCCGCCCCCTCTCCACGACCACGGTGCCGACCGCCGTACCGTTCCGGCAGGGCGGCATGCTCTCGGGCTGGGCGTCGTGGGCGCTGTCGCCGGGGCTCGGCACAGCATCTGGCCTCCGACGGCACCGACGCCGTCGGCCACCGGATCCACCGCGGGTTCCTCGCGAGCGTTCGCGTCCTTGAGGAAGGCGACCACCGGCACCCGCTGTGTGCGGCGCTGATCGCGGGCGGTGCGGAGAGGAGGTGTTCGGTGGTGCCTGCACTACTTCACATGGGCAACTGGCTGCATTGATGGGGCGGGGCGCTCTTCCTACCGTCGAAGGCTGTCGAATCTCAGGCTCCTGGAAGGTGCCCGCCCATGTCAGTGCCCCTGCCCACCGAAGCCGTCCGCCTCGAGCGGGTCAGCAAGACCTACGGAGGTGATCAACCGGTCACGGCGCTGGCCGAGGTCGATGTCCGGTTCCTTCACGGGACGATGACGGCGGTGATGGGGCCGTCCGGGTCAGGCAAGAGCACCCTGCTGCACTGCGCGGCCGGACTGGACCGGCCCGCCTCAGGCCGTGTCATGATCGGCACCACCGACCTGTCGTCGATGTCGGAGAAGCGGCTGACCGAGCTGCGCCGCGACCGGATCGGCTTCATCTTTCAGGCGTTCAACCTGGTCGGCGCGCTCACCGTGGAACAGAACATCCTGCTGCCGTCCCGGCTGTCCGGCAGGCGCCCGGACCCGGCGTGGCTCGCGGAGGTGATCGGACGGGTCGGACTGGGCCACCGGCTTGGGCACCGCCCGGCGGAACTGTCCGGCGGCCAGCAGCAGCGGGTGGCGATCGCACGGGCGCTGGTCACCCGGCCCGAGGTGATCTTCTGCGACGAGCCGACCGGGGCACTCGACACGCAGACAGCCGCCGAGGTTCTGGCTCTGCTGCGGTCGGTGGTCGACCTGGCCGGGCAGACAGTGATCATGGTGACCCACGACCCGGTCGCCGCGTCGTACGCCGACCGCGTCATGGTGCTGGCCGACGGCCGGATCATGCGGGACATGCCGCAGCCGGGCGTCCAGCGGATCGCCGAGCAGCTGGCGATGCTCGACCGCCGCTGGCAGCAGCCCGTCGCGAGCCGGGAGGGCTGAGCGGTGCTCGGACTCGCTGCACAGATGCTGCGGTACCGCAAGGGCACTTTCATCGCGACGTTCATCGCGCTCGCCGCCGGGGTCGTGATCCTTACGGTGTGCGGGGTGCTCGTGGAGTCGGGGCTGCGGTACAACGGGGAAAAGCAGCGGTACGGCGCGGCATTCGCCGTCGTCGCCAAGCACGAAATCACGGTGCAGGGGCCGGAACGGTTCGGTGAGCGTGAGACCAGCACAGTGACACTGCCCGAGCGCGGCGGCGTCCCGGAGTCGCTGGTCGGCAAGGTCGCCGCAGTCCCTGGCGTGGCGCGGGCGGTGGGAGATCGGACGATCAGCGTCGCGGCGGCGGTCGCGCCGAAGGTGCCGGTCACGGGCCATGGCTGGGGAAGCGCGGCGCTCACTCCCTACGAAGTGGTGTCCGGCACCGCGCCGCGGGTCGAGGGCGAGATCGCCGTGGACCAGCGGCTCGCAGCGGCGGGGAAGCTGCGTCCCGGCAGCACCACGACGATACTCACCGACGGTGCCGTCCGGCAGGTCCGGGTGAGCGGCGTCGTTGGGACGTCCGGCGCGCGCGGGCCGCAGGCGGTGGTGTTCTTCACCGACGTACAGGCGGCCCGGCTCTCCCCCCGTCCAGGCCTTGTCGACACGATCGGCGTTCTTCCCGCGAAGGGCGCCGACCGGGCGGCCGTCACCGCTGCGGTGAAGCGCATCGCGGACGGCACCGGGACGAAGGTGTACACGGGTGATGAGCGGGGGCTGGCCGAACAGCCTGAGGCCGCCGCCGCCAAGAGCTTCACCGTGGAGGCCGGCGGCGCGTTCGGCGGCTACGCCGCGCTCATTACCAGTTTCGTGGTCGCCGCGACGGTCGGCCTGTCGGTGCGGCACCGCCGCCGCGACTTCGCCCTGTTGCGGGCGGTCGCGGCGACGCCTGGCCAGGTGCGGATGTTGGTTCTCGGTGAGATGGGCATGCTCAGCCTGCTCGCAGCGGTGGTGGGTGTCCCGCTCGGCCTGCTCGCCGGGCTCTGGATCAGGGCCGAGCTGGTGACCCGCGGGTTCGTCCCGGAGACGTTCACCATGAACGGCGGGGTCCTGGCCGCGCCGGCGGTGGCCGCTGCGGTGGCCATCGTCGCGCTGCTTTCCGGCTGGATCGCCGCCCGGCGTACCGCCCGCATCCGTCCCACCGAGGCGCTCGGCGAGGCGTCCGTGGAGCCAGCTCTGGGCGGCAAGGTCCGGATCGTGTCCGGCGTGGCGCTTCTCGGCGTCGCGCTCGCACTGATCGCCTTCACCGGCAGCACCGGCGGCCAGGCCGCCATGGGCTCCGCGGTGGGCATGCTGTGCACGTTCGTTCTGGCGATCGCGCTGCTCGCCCCGTGGATCAACCGGGCCGCCGCCGTGGCGCTCGCCCCGGTTCTGCGGACGGTGTTCGGCGACAGCGGGTATCTGGCCGCCGCGAACCTGCGGGCAAACGCGCGCGGCATGGTCGCCGTCCTGACGGCGCTGGTGCTCTCCGTGGGGTTCGGCGGCACCGTCTGGTTCCTGCAGGACAACTTGGAACGCCAGACTGTGATCCAGAGCAAGGAGGGCACGATCGCCCAGCACGCGCTGGTCGGCGGCGCGGGCCTGCCCGCCGCGGCGGCCGCGCAGTCCCGGCGGATCCCCGGGGTGCTCGCCGCGACCGGGGTCCGCCGTACCTCGGTGCTCGTGCCCTTCATGGACGAGGCGATGGCGGTGGTCGCGCAGGGCATCGATCCGCAGGGTGCGAGCAGGACCATGGACCTGAAGGTGACGTCCGGGAACCTGGACGACCTGCGGGGCCGCGACACGGTGGCGGTCTCCTCGTCCCAGGCGGACACTTCGGGCTGGAAGGTCGGCAGCACGGCCAAGCTGTGGCTCGGGGACGGCACGCCGGTCGCCCTGAGGGTCGTCGCCGTCTACAGCCGGGGCTTCGGGTTCGGCGACGTCACACTGACCAACGAAACGCTCGCCGGGCACACCGCGACCGGCCTGGACGACCACGTGCTGATCCGCAGCGCGCCGGGCGCCGACGTGGGGCCGGCCCTGACGAAGCTCGCGGGCGCGTACCCGGCGAGCACCGTGACCGGCACCGATCAGTTCACCGGCAAGCTGGCCAACGACCTGGCGATCAGCTCCTGGCTCAACCGGCTACTGGTCGCCGTGTTGGTCGGGTACGCGGTGCTCGCGGCCGCCAACACGCTCATCATGGCCGCGCTGGCCCGGGCCCGGGAGCTGTCGCTGCTGCGTCTGGTCGGGGTGACCCGCCGCCAGGTGAAGCGGATGGCGAATGCGGAGCAGGCCGCTTTGCTGGGCGTGGCGCTCACGATCGGCGTCGCGGTCGCGGCGGTCACGCTGTCCTCGATCGTCAACGCCGTCGCCAACCAGCCCGTCCCATACGTTCCGGCGCTGGGCCTGGTCGTCATCATCGGCGGAACGGCCGCGCTGGCGCTGGTGTCCACGATCATCCCGATCGGGCGGCTCCTGCGCACCCCGCCGGTCGAGGGAATGGGCATCCGCGAATAGCACCGCGCGCCGCTCCGCATCAGTCGGGTGTGCTGCCCATCGGGCGGCGCACCCGACTGAGCTGTGCCGGACCAGTAGGTGGCCGGTCCGTCGTGGTCGCTGTACCGGGACGGTAGCACTGGCTACACCATGTTTCTTCCTGCATGCGTTATGGAGCCGGATGCTCTTGATCGAGATTCTTGAGGTGTTACTGAGAAACGTCCCCCACACCACTTACCAGGTGATTTGAGGAGCAACGGTGTCCGAGCACTTCCAGCCCGCCCCCCGCCCGAACGTCCCGTCCAAGCGCCGCCGGAGGCTGTCACGGATCACCGTGGCGACCGTGGTCAGCGTCCTTGCTGTGGGCGGCCTGACGGGCTGCAGGGACGGCGACGCGTCCGACGCCGAGGCTGAGATCGGCACGGCCAAGAACGAGATTGCCCTGCAGAAGGCGATGCGGGAGCTGGTGCAGGCGGGATTCCCCGGCGTGCTGGTCTCCGTCAAGGGCAAGGACGGCAAGACCCGCGACTACACGGCCGGGGTCGGCAACCGCGAGACTGGCACCGCTCCGCCGAAGAACGGGCACGTGCGGATCGGCAGCAACACCAAGACATTCGTCGCCGCGACCGTCCTGCAACTGGTCGGCGAGGGCAGGGTGAAGCTGGACGAACCGATCGACACCTACCTGCCGGGCGTCGTCAAGGGACCGGACTACGACGGCAAGAAGATCACCGTGCGGAACCTGCTCGGGCACACCAGCGGCCTCCCCGACTACACCGAGTTCGTGGACGCGAGCACCGCCACCGTCCCGAGCCGGACCTACACAGCGAAGGAACTCCTCAGCCCCACGCTGCGGCACAAGGCGGTGTTCCCCGTCGGGAAGAGGCGCCAGTACAGCAACACCAACTACATCATCGCGGGGATGCTCGTCGAGAAGGTCACCCGCAAGCCGGTGGGCGAAGCGGTCACCGAGCGCGTCATCGAACGGCTCGGCCTGAAGCAGACCTACTGGCCCGAGCCCGGGGACAAGAACGTCCGGAAGCCGCGTATGGAGGGCTACATCGCGCCGCCCGGAGGCGAGCTGAAGAACGCCACCGAGATGGACCCCTCGGTCTCCGGAGCCGCAGGCATGGTGATCTCCACCCCGCGCGACCTCAACCGCTTCTTCGCGGGCCTGGTCGGCGGCAAGGTGGTGCCCGCAGCGCAGCTGAAGGAGATGCAGAGGACCGTTGAATCACCGGACGAGGAGCCCAACACCGTCTTCGGTCTCGGCCTCGACAAGATCACTCTGTCCTGCGGCACGCTGTGGGGCCACGGCGGCGACATCCATGGCTACGAGACTCGCGGTGGCGTGACCAGCGACGGCCGTGAGGTCACGGTGGCCGTCAACGCCCTGCCCGGCGCGATCACCGCCAAGCAGGACTCGATGGAGGCAATGACCAAGGACGCCATGCAGAAGATCGAGCAGGTCACGAACCTGGTCGACACGGCCATCTGCGGGTGACGAGACCGTTACGGCGTGGCCGGAAACTCCCGGACAGTGCGGACCAGGGCGGGTCCTCGTGACGGAGAGCGCCCCGGCCGCCTGACCGGCACTCGGCCACGCGGCCACCCCACACCCTTTACGACATCCAGGAACCGTCATGCCCCTCACGCACATAACCGGCGAAGACACCCCGGGCGATTCCGGCGGTGCACCAACACCGCCGGACGCATCGAAAACGCCCAGGGCGGCGTGTCCCTCGCCCTGGCCACCAGCCGGGGGCACCAACGCGCTGCGGGCTGCCGCCCGAACGCGCGGCAGCCTGGCTGCCGCCGTCTTCCGTAACGATCACTTGGCGCAGCACATCTCCCGCCAATTCACCTCTGCATGCGCCGAGTTGGGGGTGCGGCAGTCAATGGGAGCAGTCGGCACCTCAGCTGACAACGCACTCGCCGAGTCGTTCAACGCCACCCTCAAACACGAGACGCTCCGCGGTACCCGCCGTTTCGACGGCGCCCACGCATGCCGCCTGGAGGTCTTCCGCTGGACCACCCGCACAACACCCGCCCACGCCACTCGGCGAACGGACAGCAGGCGCCAATCGCCTACGAACAGCAGTCAGCCACCCTGGCACTTGCCGCATAACAACACGAACGGGTGTCCACCCTCCGGGGGCAAGGCCCGAGCTGGACAGACCAGCGGATACCGTCTGCCCACCACGGCCACAGCCCTTACAACCCAGGGTGCGAAGCCTCAGAAAATCACTTCAGAAACTGACGGTGGATCAAGGCTAAGCTCACCCTGGCCGCATGACACACGAACGCGTCTCCACTATCACGGTTGGCCCGTCATCCCTATGAATCGGACCGTCAGGTGCCGATGCGAGGAGTTCGCACCATGAAGAGAATCACGAAGGCGCTCACCACTACGGCCGCGGCCGCGATGCTCGCCGTCGCCGTCCCCGCCGGCAATGCCGCAGCTATCAACGAGACCGGTTGTGGTCCCAAGGACCTGCTGCGGATCAACTACGACGGCGGCTCGCTGTGTTTCGCCAACTCGGGAACCACCGACATGTATCAGATCCCCAACGTGACCTCCGTAAGTACAGGGAACAACGCCGTCCAGCTCCGGGGGCCCGGCGGGACCACCTACAGTCTCCTGAAGTGGTCGTCCGTGACCTTCCCGCGGATCACCATCGACTACATCCGCATCGTCTGAGCTGTTCTCGAAGCCCTGACGGCCCGCCGTTTCCTTCCGGCGGGCCGCCACGGGCTTCCAGAGACCTCAGGACCTCCTCGCCGACCCGCATGCCCGCATGCCCGCAGCGTCCTGATGAGCGCGGGCGACCGTGGAGTCCACGCTGACCAAGGACAAGTCCGTCTGCCCGCGCCGGGCCGCCCCCGCGATCATCCCGTCCATCAGAGCCTCGAA